>NZ_JBLUPZ010000011.1:0-245715 GCF_048068255.1 Pseudomonas sp. NY15374 | reverse complement strand
GCTCCCACAGACAAATCTGTATCTGTGGGAGCGGCGGTGCGGCGTCCGGCTTGTCCGGCAATGGGGCCGGCACAGGCAACAACATCTGCCGAACCGACCAGCAATCCCCATGGGCTGCTCTTGAGTCTGGATCTATCAGCGCTTCTGGGTCAGCGCACGGCGCTCGAACTCGACGATACGCTGGCGGTAGTGCTCGATGGTCTGCGCGGTCAGTACGCTGCGCTGGTCATCCTTGAGCTCACCGTCGAGCTCGTGGGCCAGCTTGCGCGCGGCGGCAACCATCACGTCGAAGGCCTGCTTCGGATGACGCGGGCCAGGCAGGCCAAGGAAGAAGCTGACCGCACGGGTGCTGAAATGGTCGATGTCATCCAGGTCGAATATGCCTGGCTTGACCGCGTTGGCCATGGAGAACAGCACCTCGCCGTGACCGGCCATGCTTTCGTGGCGATGGAAGATGTCCATCTCGCCGAAACGCAGGCCGCTTTCCAGGATGTTCTGCAGCAACGCTGGGCCCTTGAAGCCACCTTCGTCACGGGAGATGACGCTGATCACCAGCACCTCTTCGACCGGAGGCAACTCTTTGGCGGCGTTGTTGCTCGTGGCGAAACCGCTGTTGCGGTTGTTGTCGGCACTGAAGTCGTCATCGCTGTCGGCGAACAGGTCCGGCTCGCGCGGTTCAGCGACCAGATTCAGGTCGCCCTGCTGCGACTCGGCAACAG
This sequence comes from Pseudomonas sp. NY15374, assembly GCF_048068255.1. NCBI lineage: Bacteria > Pseudomonadati > Pseudomonadota > Gammaproteobacteria > Pseudomonadales > Pseudomonadaceae > Pseudomonas > Pseudomonas sp. NY15374. The sequence goes on along the minus strand of NZ_JBLUPZ010000011.1, from coordinate 244,996 downwards.
CACGCTTGCCACGCTTGGGCGCCTTGGCCGGCTTTGGCTCGCGCTCGCGTTCACGGGCCGGGGCGCTCATCGACGGCAGGTCGGTTTCGTCCAGCTCCGGCTCTTTATGCGTGTCCAGGACGCGCGCAGGGCCGAGCACCTCGGCACTGCCCTCGTCGTCCGGGAGGTTGGAATAGCTACGATCCAGACGGAACTTCAACTTGCCCTTGCCGCCGCGCATGCGGCGCCAGCCGTCGAAAAGAATACCGGCGATGACAATGATGCCGATGACGATCAGCCACTCGCGCAGACCGATTTCCATGTAATCCCGTGCCTCTATAAAAATATGCTTGAAAACAAAGGCTTCAAAGCCCTTTAACACGTGGCGCCAACTCTATGTTCTGACAGGCGTTTTACCCACGCAAAAAACGAGTGACATTAAGCTAGCACGACCAAAGACAACTTTACACCGTCTGTCGCACATGCAAGGCGCATTTGCCTACAGATATCGCCCAATCTTCACGCATCAGGCGTCAACCATGGCCATGGCCTCCTCCACATCAACTGCAACAAGACGTGAACAACCGGGCTCATGCATGGTGACCCCCATCAATTGATCGGCCATTTCCATGGCAATCTTGTTATGCGTAATGTAGATGAACTGCACGGTCTCGCTCATTTCCTTCACCAACCGGGCGTAACGCCCGACGTTGGCATCGTCCAGCGGCGCATCGACTTCGTCGAGCATGCAGAACGGTGCCGGGTTCAGCTTGAAGATGGCGAACACCAACGCCAATGCGGTCAGTGCCTTCTCGCCGCCGGACAGCAAATGGATGGTGCTGTTCTTCTTGCCCGGCGGGCGCGCCATGATCGTCACCCCTGTATCGAGTAGATCTTCGCCCGTCAGTTCCAGATAAGCGCTGCCGCCACCGAAAACTTTTGGGAAAAGTGCCTGTAATCCGGCATTTATCTGATCAAAGGTATCCTTGAAACGGTTTCGGGTTTCCTTGTCGATCTTGCGGATGACGTTCTCGAGCGTCTCCAGCGCCTCGACCAGGTCAGCGTTCTGGGCATCGAGATAGCGCTTGCGCTCGGACTGCTGCTCGTACTCCTCGATTGCCGCCAGGTTGATCGCACCCAGGCGCTGGATACGCGCTTCAGTCTGCTCCAATTCCTGCTCGGTACCCTGCTCGCTGGCCTCGGGCTCGAGCGTGGCGAGCACACCCTGCAGGTCGTAACCGTCGGCAAGCAACTGCTCTTGCAAGGTCTTGCGCCGCACATCCAGGCCCTGGGACTCAAGGCGTGACTGCTCCAGTTGCCCGCGCAACAACTGGGCCTGCTGTTCAGCCTGGGCACGGCGTTTTTCGACGTCGCGCAGTTCGCGATCGGCCTCGTCCATGTGCAGGCGCGCCTGGCGCATTTCCTCATCGACACTCATGCGCCGTTCGAGCAGCTCTTCGAGCTTCAGGCGCAACTCTTCCAGCGGCGCCTCGCCCTCTTCAAGATTGAGGCTCAACTGCTCCTGGCGCTCGCTCAGGCGTGCAGCCTGCTGCTCAAGACGTTCCAGGGCCTGGCGCGTGGAGTCGTGCTGGGCACGCAGGGAACCCAGGCGCACCGCCAACTGGTGGGCATGGTCCTTGTGCTGACGGGCCTCCTGGCGGACGCGATCGAGGGTTTCGCGCAGGGTGTCGCGACGGGCCATCAGTTGTTCACGCTGCTCGGTGTCCTGGGCCATAAGGTCCAAGGCCTCCTGCAGCACCAGGCGCGCTTCGCCCAGTTGCTCATGCTCCAGGGCGCGTTGTTCCTGGAGTTCGGCCAGTTCTTCCTGCAAGCGGCGGCGGCGCAGCTCCAACTGTTCGGCACGAGCACGCCCGGCAGACAGGCTCGCCTTCAGCTCGCCAAGCTGCCGGTTTTCGTCCTGGCTGCGGCGGCGCAGTTGCTCGCGCTGTTCTTCATGGGCGAGCTGTTGCTCGCGAAGGTCTTGCAGCTGCTGCGTGAGCTGTTCGAGCAACGCCTCGTGCTCCAGTTGCTCATGGCCGAGGCGCTCGATCTCCTGCCCTCGCGCCAACACGCCACCCTGGGACTCGCCACCGCGGCTGACCCGCAGGAAATGCCGGCCCACCCAGTAGCCATCACGGCTGACCAGGCTGTGGCCCTCTTCAAGCGTGGCGCGCAGGGCCAGGGCCTGTTCCAGGGACTCGACCGGCTTGACCTGGCCGAGCCAGGGTGCCAGATCGATGCGTCCGTCGACCTTGTCCAGCAGGCTACCGGGCAGGCGCGCACCCTCGCCGCTCGCCAGCAGCAGGCGCAGGTCACCCTGCTCCAGGGCGGCAAAATCAAGTGCAGCAAAATCGTCCACCAGCACCGCCTGCAGGTCGGCACCCAGTACGGTCTCCACCGCCAGCTCCCAACCGGGCTCCACGCGCAGCCCTTCAGCCAGGCGCGGACGGCTGCCCAAGCCCTGCCCCTGCAGCCATTCAGCCGCGCCACTGCCGGGTTCGAGGGCCGCTTGCTGCAGGGCCTCCAGTGACGCCAGACGCCCGCCCAGGCGCTGCAATTCACCCTGCTGTTGCTGCTGGGCCTGGGTCGCCTGCTGCAGTTGCTCGCGCACAGCCTCAAGCCGCTCGACCACCTGCTGCTCCTGCAACTGCAACGCTTCGAGCTGCAACTCGCTGCCAGCCACCTGCTCCGACAGTTCGAGCATGGCGGCGTCCTGGGGATCGGCGCCCAGTTGCTGGTTCTCTTCGCTCAGCTTGCGCTGGCGCTCGGCCAGACGTTCCAGGCTGCTCTCCAGCTGCTGCAGGCGTGCCTGCTGGACCTCGGCCTGACGCCGTGGCTCGGCGGAGCGGGTATTGAAATCGTCCCACTGAGCCTGCCAGCCGTGCATGCCCAGCTCGGCCTCCTCGAGCGTCGCAGCGGACTCTTCGGCGGCGGCGAGGGTCATTTCCTGCTCGGGCTCGAGCATCGCGAGATCTTCGGCCAGGGTCGCCAGCAGGGTGCGGTCGTGGCCCAGGTGCGACTCGGTTTCCAGGCGCGTGCGCTCGGCTTCCTTGAGATCATCCTGCAACTGGCGCAGGCGCTGCTGGCCGTGCTGGATGCTCTGCTCGACCCGGGCGATATCGCCCGCTACGGAATAGAAGCGCCCCTGTACCTGGTTGAACCGCTCGGACAGCTCATGGTGCCCGTCGCGCAAGCGTTCAATGCTGGCATCGGCATTGCGCTGCTCGGCCACCAGTGCCTCGAAGGCCACTTCCTGGTCACCGATGATGCTTTCGCGCTGGCGCACGCGCTCATCCAGTGCACGCCAGCGCAGTGCCGACAAGCGCGCCTTGAGTTGGCGCTCCTGGGCCTTGTATTCGCGGTATTTCTCGGCGGCCTGGGCCTGGCGATGCAGGCGTTCGAGCTGGCGCTCCAGCTCTTCGCGCAGGTCGGTCAGGCGCGCCAGGTTCTCCTGGGTGCGGCGGATGCGGTTCTCGGTCTCGCGGCGACGCTCCTTGTACTTGGAGATGCCCGCCGCTTCCTCGATGAAGTTGCGCAGCTCCTCGGGCTTGGCCTCGATCAGCTTGGAAATCATGCCCTGTTCGATGATCGAGTAACTGCGCGGGCCCAGGCCGGTGCCAAGGAAGATATCGGTGATGTCACGGCGGCGGCACTTGGTGCCGTTGAGGTAGTAGGTGTTCTGCGCGTCGCGGGTCACCTTGCGACGGATAGAGATCTCGGCATAGGCGGCGTATTCACCGACCAGCGTGCTGTCGCTGTTGTCGAACACCAGCTCGATGCTCGCCTGGCTCACCGGCTTGCGCCCGGAGGAGCCGTTGAAGATGACGTCGGTCATCGACTCGCCACGCAGGTTCTTCGCCGAGCTTTCGCCCATCACCCAGCGTACGGCGTCGATGATGTTGGATTTGCCGCAGCCGTTGGGCCCGACCACCGCCGCCATGTTGCTAGGGAAATTGACCGTGGTGGGGTCGACGAACGACTTGAACCCGGCCAGGCGAATGCACTTGAGGCGCATCGGTCAGGCCTGCGCCAGCGCAGCCAACACCAGCTCGCAGCTGCGTTGGCAGTAGGCGATCAGCACCTCGCGGATACGCGGCAGGTCGCGCAGCAATACCGCCTCCAGCAGGCGGGCGAACAGGTCGACATAGTCGTCCATGCTGGCCTGGCGTTGATCCAGCGCCAGGTAGTAGGCGCGGCTCATGGCCGGCTGCAGGTTCTCCACGGTCTCCTGCAGGTACGGGTTGCTTGCGAAGGGGAAGGCGGCGCGCATGACGGCGAAACTTTCGGCGACGAAGGCCTTGATGTCCAGGTTGTTGCGAGCCTGGTGCAGGCGCTGCTGGATCTCCAGGAACGGCAGCAGGTCGGTCTCGCTGCGCCACTGCTGGGCGACGGCGTTGCCCAGCAGGATGTACAGCTCGCCCATGAGGCTGCACAGGCTGCGCACACTGTGCTCGTCGAGTTCGGTGACGTGGGCTCCGCGACGCGGCAGGATCGCTACCAGATGACGACGTTCAAGAATCAGCAGCGCTTCGCGTACCGAGCCGCGGCTGACATTCAGGGCCTGGGTGACCTTCTGCTCCTGGATGCGCTCGCCGGGTGCAAGCTCGCCGCGAATGATCCGCTCGGCCAGGTAGTGGGCAATTTGCTCGGAGAGGCTGTCCGGCGCCTTGAACGTCATGATTTTCCTTCGGAATCGAAAACGGGGCACGAAAGGCGCGATTGTAGCGCACTCGCCGGGCTTGCGCGCAGCGGCGCGCGAGGCTTTGTGCGACCTGTCGGTCAGTCGCAGTGCCCGGCGCGATCTATGCTTGTAAAGAGACAGGGTTGGGCGGCCAGAACCCGGCACGGGTAAAATCTTGACCTTTGGGTCAGAAAAATATTGACCTCAAGGTCAGCCCTTGCTTAGAGTCCGCCCAACAACAATAAAACCATTACGAGGCCTTCCCCGTGATCCAGTTTCTCGTCAACCAGGAGCTGCGCAACGAGCACGCCCTGGACCCGAACATGACGGTGCTGCAGTACCTGCGCGAGCACCTGGGCAAACCCGGCACCAAGGAAGGCTGCGCCAGCGGCGACTGCGGCGCCTGCACCGTGGTCGTGGGCGAACTGACCCCGGATGACCTGGGCCAGCCGACGCTGCGTTATCGCAGCCTCAACTCCTGCCTGACGTTCGTTTCCTCCTTGCACGGCAAGCAACTGATCAGTGTCGAGGGCCTCAAGCACCAGGGCGAGCTGCACAGCGTGCAGAAGGCCATGGCCGACTGCCACGGCTCGCAGTGCGGCTTCTGCACTCCAGGCTTCGTCATGTCGCTGTTCGCCCTGCAGAAGAACAGCAGCGGCCACGACCTGCACCAGGCCCAGGAAGCCCTGGCCGGCAACCTGTGCCGCTGCACCGGCTACCGGCCGATACTCGACGCCGCCGAGCAGAGTTGCGCCCGCCCCTGCCAGGACCAGTTCGACGCCCAGCAGGCGCAGACCATCGCCCGTCTCCAGGCCATCGCCCCGCAGCAGACTGGCGAGCTCAACAGTGGTGACAAGCGCTGCCTGGTCCCGCTGACCGTCGCCGACCTGGCCGACCTGTACAGCTCGCACCCCGAGGCACGCCTGCTCGCAGGCGGCACCGACCTGGCACTGGAAGTCACCCAGTTCCACAAGACCCTGCCGGTGATGATCTATGTCGGCCATGTCGCCGAGCTCAAGCGCATCGACAAGACCAGCAGCCACCTGGAAATCGGCGCCGCCAGCCCGCTCACCGACTGCTATGGCGCGCTGAACGAGGAATACCCCGACTTCGGCGCCCTGCTGCACCGCTTCGCTTCGCTGCAGATCCGCAACCAGGGCACCCTGGGCGGCAACATCGGCAACGCCTCACCGATCGGCGACTCGCCACCCCTGCTGATCGCCCTCAACGCACAGATCGTCCTGCGCCAGGGCGATCGCCAGCGCACGATGGCGCTGGAAGACTATTTCATCGACTACCGCATCACGGCCCGCCAGGACAGCGAGTTCATCGAGAAGATCCTGGTGCCACGCGCCAGCAGCGAGTGGACGTTCCGCGCCTACAAGGTGTCCAAGCGTCTGGACGATGACATATCTGCGGTATGCGCAGCGTTCAACCTGAACATCGAGAACGGCGTGGTCGGTGGCGTGCGCATCGCCTTCGGTGGCATGGCAGCGATTCCCAAGCGTGCCCGTGCCTGCGAGGCGGCGCTGCTTGGCAAGCCCTGGAACCAGGCGAGCATCGAGCGCGCCTGCCAGGCACTGGCCGAAGACTTCAGTCCGCTGACGGATTTTCGCGCCAGCAAGGAATACCGCCTGCTGACCGCGCAGAACCTGCTGCGCAAATACTTCATCGAACAGCAATCGCCGTACATCGAGACCCGGGTGACCGCTTATGTCTAACCATCACGCCGTCAAGAGCCAGGCCGAGATGGCCGAACTGTTCAGCCAGGACCTGACCAGCGGGGTCGGTCGCAGCGTCAAGCACGACAGCGCCGACAAGCACGTGTCAGGTGAAGCGGTGTACATCGACGACCGCCTGGAATTCCCCAACCAGTTGCACGTCTATGCGCGCACCGCCGACCGTGCTCACGCGCGCATCCTGCGCATCGACACGACCCCCTGCTATCAGTTCGAAGGCGTGCGCATCGCCATCACTCACGAGGACATTCCAGGGCTCAAGGATATCGGCCCGGTGGTCGCGGGCGATCCGCTGCTGGCCATCGACAAGGTCGAGTTCTTCGGCCAGCCGGTGCTCGCCGTCGCCGCCCGCGACCTGGACACCGCTCGCCGCGCCGCCTTGGCGGCCATCGTCGAATACGAAGACCTGGAACCGGTGCTTGATGTGGTCGAAGCCTTGCGCAAGAAGCATTTCGTGCTCGACAGCCACACCCATCAACGCGGCGACTCGGCCAAGGCCCTGGCCAGTGCCCCGCATCGCCTGCAAGGCACCCTGCACATCGGCGGCCAGGAGCACTTCTACCTCGAAACCCAGATTTCTTCGGTAATGCCTACCGAAGACGGTGGCATGATCGTCTACTGCTCGACGCAGAACCCCACCGAGGTGCAGAAGCTGGTCGCCGAAGTGCTCGACGTGCCGATGAACAAGGTGGTGCTGGACATGCGCCGCATGGGCGGCGGTTTTGGTGGCAAGGAAACCCAGGCCGCCAGCCCCGCTTGCCTGTGCGCGGTGATCGCGCGCCTCACCGGGCAGCCGACCAAGATGCGCCTGCCGCGGGTCGAGGACATGACCATGACCGGCAAGCGTCACCCGTTCTACGTCGAATATGACGTCGGCTTCGATGATGAAGGCCGCCTGCACGGCATCGAATTCGACCTGGCCGGCAACTGCGGTTATTCGCCGGACCTGTCCGGCTCGATCGTCGACCGCGCCATGTTCCACTCCGACAACGCCTACTACCTGGGCGATGCTACGGTGAACGGCCACCGCTGCAAGACCAACACCGCGTCGAACACCGCCTACCGCGGCTTCGGCGGCCCGCAGGGGATGGTCGCCATCGAGCAGGTGATGGACCACATCGCCCGCCACCTGGCGCTCGACCCACTGGCGGTGCGCAAGGCCAACTACTACGGCAAGACCGAACGCAACGTCACCCACTACTACCAGACCGTCGAGCACAACCTGCTCGAAGAAATGACCGCCGACCTGGAAGCCAGCAGCGACTATGCCGAGCGGCGCAAGTCGATCCGCCAGTTCAACGAACACAGCCCGGTGCTGAAGAAGGGCCTGGCTCTGACCCCGGTGAAGTTCGGTATCTCGTTCACGGCCACCTTCCTCAACCAGGCGGGCGCCTTGATCCACATCTATACCGACGGCAGCATCCACCTCAACCACGGCGGCACCGAGATGGGCCAGGGCTTGAATACCAAGGTCGCCCAGGTGGTGGCGCAGGTGTTCCAGGTCGATTTCAACCGCATCCAGATCACTGCCACCAACACCGACAAGGTGCCCAACACCTCGCCAACGGCGGCGTCCAGCGGCGCCGACCTGAACGGCAAGGCGGCGCAGAACGCGGCCGAGATCCTCAAGAAACGTCTGACCGAGTTCGCCGCCCGGCACTACCAGGTCACCGAGGAAGATGTCGAGTTCCGCAACGGCCATGTACGCGTGCGCGACCAGTTGCTGAGCTTCGAGCAACTGGTGCAACAGGCCTACTTCGCGCAGGTGTCGCTGTCGAGCACGGGCTTCTACCGCACGCCGAAGATCTTCTACGACCGCAGCCAGGCGCGCGGCCGGCCGTTCTACTACTTCGCCTTTGGCGCCGCCTGCGTCGAAGTGATCGTCGACACCCTGACCGGCGAGTACAAGATGCTGCGCGCCGACATCCTGCACGACGTCGGCGACTCGCTGAACCCGGCGATCGACATCGGTCAGGTCGAGGGTGGCTTCATCCAGGGCATGGGCTGGCTGACCACAGAGGAGCTGGTGTGGAATGCCAAGGGCAAGCTGATGACCAACGGCCCGGCGAGCTACAAGATCCCGGCGGTGGCCGACATGCCCCTGGACCTGCGCGTGAAGCTGGTGGAAAACCGCAAGAACCCCGAGGACACGGTGTTCCATTCCAAGGCCGTGGGCGAGCCGCCGTTCATGCTCGGTATCGCGGCCTGGTGCGCGATCAAGGATGCGGTGGCGAGCCTCGCCGACTATCGCGTGCAGCCGCACATCGACGCCCCGGCGACACCCGAGCGGGTGCTGTGGGGGTGCGAGCAGATGCGCAAGGCAGCGGCGCAACAGCAGCCGACCGAACAAGAACTGGAAACCGTCACCCACTGACAGCGAGGGATTCCCTGGGAGCGGGCTTGCCCGCGAATGTGAGGATGGCCTTACCGTCCTCCTCGCGGGCAAGCCCGCTCCTACAGGGCCCTCAGCATGGTTTAGAGAGGCTACATCATGCACCAATGGATCAATGCCCTCGCCGACCACCAGTCCCGCGGCGAACCCTGCATCCTGGTGACCATCATCGAGGAGCGCGGCTCGACGCCACGCAACGCCGGCTCGAAGATGGTGGTCAGCGCCAGCAGCCTGTTCGACACCATCGGTGGCGGGCACCTGGAGTTCAAGGCCCTGCACATCGCCCGGCAGATGCTTGCCGAGCAGCGCAGCACACCGCATCTGGAGCGCTTCAGCCTGGGCGCGAGCCTGGGCCAGTGCTGTGGCGGCGTCACGGTGCTGTTGTTCGAACCCATGGCGCCGGTGCAGGCGCAGATCGCGGTGTTCGGCGCGGGCCATGTCGGCCGGGCTCTGGTACCCTTGCTCGCCGCATTGCCCTGCCGGGTGCGCTGGATCGATTCGCGCGAGCAGGAGTTCCCGCTGCTTATCCCCCACGGGGTGACCAAGGTGGTCAGCGAGGAGCCGGTCGACGAAGTGGCCGAACTGCCGCCGGGCAGCTACTGCATCGTCATGACCCACAATCACCAGCTCGACCTGGAACTGACCGCCGCCATCCTCAAGCGCAACGACTTCACCTGGTTCGGCCTGATCGGCTCGAAGACCAAACGGGTCAAGTTCGAACACCGCCTGCGCGAGCGCGGCTACGACGATGCCGTGCTGGCACGCATGCGCTGCCCCATGGGCCTGCCGGAGGTCAAGGGCAAGCTGCCCATCGAGATCGCGGTGTCCATCGCCGGCGAAATCATCGCCACCTACAACGCCTGCTTCGGCCAGCATGACGCTGGCGCCAATGCAGGCCCCATTGCCCAGTTGCTGCCGCCCTCCCGGCGCAGCCAAGCCATTTGACGAGCGCTTTATGACTGCAACCCGCAAAGCCTACCGAGCCGCCATCCTGCACAGCATCGCCGACCCTGCCGAAGTCGGCCTGGAGGCCTCCCACGAGTACTACGAAGACGGCCTGCTGGTGGTCGACGAAGGCCGCATCAGCGCCCTGGGGCACGCCACCGACCTGCTGCCGACCCTCGACGCCGATATCGAAGTGGTGCACTACCAGGATGCCCTGATCACCCCGGGCTTCATCGATACCCATATCCATTTCCCGCAGACCGGCATGATCGGCTCCTACGGCGAGCAACTGCTGGACTGGCTGAACACCTACACCTTCCCTTGCGAAAAGCAGTTCGCCGACAAGGCCCATGCCGACAAGGTGGCGAAGATCTTCCTGCAGGAACTGCTGCGCAACGGCACCACCACCGCGCTGGTGTTCGGCAGCGTGCACCCGGAGTCGGTCAACGCCCTGTTCGAGGAGGCCGAGCGCCTGGACCTGCGCCTGATCGCCGGCAAGGTGATGATGGACCGCAATGCCCCCGACTACCTGACCGACACCGCCGAGTCGAGCTACAGCGAGAGCAAGGCGCTGATCCAGCGCTGGCATGGCAAGGCTCGCCTGCACTATGCGGTGACGCCGCGCTTCGCGCCCACCAGCACGCCTGAACAACTGGCCATGGCCGGACAACTGCTCAAGGAGCATCCGGGCGTGTACCTGCACACCCACCTGTCGGAGAACCTCAAGGAGATCGACTGGGTCAAGGAACTGTTCCCCGAGCGCAAGGGCTACCTGGACGTCTACGACCATTTCGAACTGCTGGGCGAGCGCTCGGTGTTCGCCCACGGCGTGCACCTGTGCGACGAGGAATGCCAGCGCCTGGCCGAAACCGGCTCGGCCGTGGCCTTCTGTCCGACGTCCAACCTGTTCCTGGGCAGTGGTCTGTTCAACCTGCCCCAGGCCGAGCGTTTCAAGGTCAATGTCGGGCTGGGCACCGATGTGGGCGCTGGAACCAGCTTCTCGCTGCTCAACACGCTGAACGAGGCGTACAAGGTGATGCAACTGCAGGGTGCGCGCCTGCACCCTTACAAGTCGCTGTACCTGGCGACCCTCGGCGGCGCCCGCGCCCTGCGTCTGGACGACCGCATCGGCAGCCTGCGCGCCGGCAACGATGCCGATTTCGTGGTGCTCGACTACAAGGCCACGCCGCTGCTGGACTACCGCATCCAGCAATCCAACAGCATCGAGGAGACCTTGTTCGTGCTGACCACCCTGGGCGATGACCGTACCGTGCGCGAGACCTTCGCCGCGGGGCGCTCGGTACATCGGCGCTGATGCACAAAGGGCCGCTGCGCGGCCCATCGCGGGACGAGCCCGCTCCTACAGAGAAAGCACCGGGCCCGAGGGGTGTGCTGTACCTGAACTGCCGCAAAGGTTGGATTCATGTCCAACTTGGCAGCAGTCCAACCTGTGGGAGCGGGCTGGTCCCGCGATGGGCTGCGCAGCAGCCCTCGGTCATTCATTCAGACAAACGATCAACCCTTGGCGGCGGCCTTGGGTTTTTTCAGCAGGTGCGAGAACACCGCATGCAGGTCGTCGGACGCGCTGTCTTCGTCAAGGTTGAGCTTGCTGTCGATATGATCCATGTGATGCATCATCAGGCTCACCGCCTGCTCGGCATCGCGCGCCTCGATGGCATCGATCAGCTGCATGTGTTCATCGTACGAGCAATGCGAGCGGTTGCCGCTTTCGTACTGGGCGATGATCAACGACGTTTGCGACACCAGGCTGCGCTGGAAGCTGACCAGCGGTGCATTGCCGGCCGCCTCGGCCAGCTTGAGGTGGAACTCGCCGGAAAGACGGATGCCGGCGCCACGATCGCCACGCGAGAAGCTGTCGCGCTCCTCGCGGACCATCTGGCGCAGTTCGTTGAGTTGCTCGCCGGTGGCGTGCTGCACCGCAAGCTCGGTGATGGCGCGCTCGACCATGCGCCGGGAGAAGAACACCTGGCGCGCCTCCTCCACCGTGGGGCTGGCCACGACCGCACCACGGTTGGGTCGCAACAACACCACGCTTTCATGGGCCAGACGCGACAAGGCGCGGCGAATGATGGTGCGGCTGACGCCGAAGATTTCGCCCAGCGCTTCCTCGCTCAACTTGGTGCCCGGCGCCAGGCGCTGTTCGAGAATGGCCTCGAAAATGTGCGCATAGACGATGTCGTCCTGGGTACCGCTGCGGCCGGCCTTGGCTGTGCGCGCAGGTTTCTTCAGAGGTTGCAGCTGTTCGTTCATGGGCACTCGAGCACAAGGGATCGGCCAGTGGAACCTCGACTGTAATACCTGTCAGAGGGTGGCTGGCAAGTCCTGGGGTGAAAAAAGGGATCAAGGTATCTGCGCATTGTACACAGGCTGAGCCGTTTCTGCAGGTGGCCAATACCCATATAGCTGCGTGAGCACAGATTGTGCGAACAAAAGATAAAACATTATTTGCATTCTTTGTACACAAAAGCATAATCCACCGAGCAACTTCCTGACCCAAAAGTCAACAAAGCCGTCAGGCGTCTGCCACCCCCTCGCGGAGCCGCCAAGTGCATGCGCAGGACCAAGGCTCCAGAACAACAAGAAAGACTTGAGGAGTACTCGCTGTGGAAAGCCGCAAATCCGAAGCACCAACGCTGGATCTCGCTGCGTCGCCCCGACCGGGATGGCTGGAGCGGATCTTCAAACTCCGGCACCACGGCACGACCGTCAGGACCGAAATGATCGCCGGGATGACCACTTTCATCACCATGGCCTACATCATCTTCGTCAACCCCAACATCATGGCCGACGCCGGTATCGATCACGGTGCCGCCTTCGTCGCCACCTGCATCGCCGCCGCCCTGGGCTGCCTGCTGATGGGCCTGTACGCCAACTGGCCGGTGGGCCTGGCACCGGGCATGGGGCTCAACGCCTTCTTCACCTACACCGTGGTCGGCACCATGGGTTACACCTGGGAGGCCGCGCTGGGCGCCGTGTTCGTCTCGGGCGTGCTGTTCATGCTGCTGACCCTGTCGCGGGTGCGCGAGTGGCTGCTCAACAGCATTCCGGTGAGCCTGCGCCATGCCATGGGTGCCGGGGTCGGGCTGTTCCTCGGGCTGATCGGCCTGAAGACCGCCGGCATCATCGTCGACAGTCCGGCGACGCTGATCAAGCTCGGTTCGCTGCATGAACCCGGACCGCTGCTGGCGGCCGTGTGTTTCCTGATGATCGCGGTGCTGAGCTACCACCGGGTGTTCGGCGCCATTCTCATCAGCATCATCGCCGTGACCCTGGCCGGCTGGGGCCTGGGCCTGGTGCAGTATGGCGGGGTGTTCTCGCTGCCACCGAGCCTGGCACCGACCTGGATGGCCATGGACGTGGCCGGGGTATTCAACGTCAGCATGATCAGCGTGGTGCTGGCCTTCCTGTTCGTGCACATGTTCGACACCGCCGGCACCTTGATGGGCGTGGCGCAGCGGGCGAACCTGGTGGCCCCGGACGGTCGGATCGAGAACCTGTCGCGTGCCCTTAAAGCCGACAGTGCCTCCAGCGTGTTCGGCGCCGCAGTAGGTGTACCGCCGGTGACCAGCTACGTGGAAAGTGCCGCCGGGGTCGCCGCGGGCGGGCGCACCGGCCTGACGGCGGTGGTGGTCGGCCTGCTGTTCGTCGCGGCGATGTTCTTCGCCCCGCTGGCCGGGATGATCCCCGCCTATGCCACGGCCGGCGCGCTGATCTACGTGGCGATGCTGATGATGGGCAGCATGGCGCACATCAACTGGGACGAGGCGACCGACAGCATCCCGGCGATCGTCACCGCGATCATGATGCCGTTGACCTTTTCGGTGGCCGACGGCATCGCCCTGGGCTTCATCAGCTACGTCGTGCTCAAGGCCGGGACCGGCAAGTACAAGGAAATTTCCGCAAGCCTGTGGGTGCTGTGCGTGATCTTCATCGCCAAGTTCGTGTTCCTCTGAAACGTCGCCGGGCCCGCAACGGGCCCGGCCCACTCCAGCCGTCAGGAATTTTTCGGAAACCCAATTGGTCGCCGCACCCCTGGATGGATTAAAGTATCACCCCCTGCCCGGCAACCGCCCTCCCCCAAGCGCCCGGCCCATTTCCAGGAACCGCCGACGATGGAACACCGTGAAGCGCTGATCGCGCTGCGCACCTTTCTCTCCTCCCAGATCCTTGGCCAGGAGAAGCTGGTCGAGCGCCTGCTGATCGTCCTGCTCGCCGACGGGCACATGCTGGTCGAGGGTGCACCGGGCCTGGCCAAGACCAAGGCCATCAAAGAGTTGGCCGAGGGTATCGAGGCGCAGTTCCACCGTATCCAGTTCACCCCCGACCTGCTGCCGGCCGATATTACCGGCACCGAGATCTATCGTCCGGAAACCGGCAGCTTCGTGTTCCAGCAAGGGCCGATCTTCCACAACCTGGTCCTGGCAGACGAGATCAACCGCGCCCCGGCCAAGGTGCAATCGGCACTGCTCGAGGCCATGGCCGAGCGCCAGGTCAGCGTGGGCCGCAGCACCTACGAGCTGTCGCCGCTGTTCCTGGTCATGGCCACGCAGAACCCGATCGAGCAGGAAGGCACCTACCCGCTGCCCGAAGCGCAACTCGACCGTTTCCTCATGCATGTGAAAATCGGCTTCCCCGACGCGGCCGTCGAACGTCGTATCCTCCAGCAGGCCCGTGGCGAGGCGCTGGGCGGCGAGGTCAAGCCGGAGCGCCAGGTCAGCCAGCAGGCGATCTTCGCCGCACGCAAGGAAATCCTCGGCCTGTACATGGCCGATGCCGTTGAGGAATACCTGGTGCAACTGGTCATGGCCACGCGCACCCCGGCCAAGTTCGACAGCGAACTGGCCGACTGGATCGCCTACGGCGCCAGCCCCCGTGGCTCGATCGCCCTGGACCGCTGCGCACGTGCCCATGCCTGGCTGGCCGGGCGCGACTTCGTCAGCCCGGAAGACATCCAGGCCGTGCTGTTCGACGTGCTGCGCCACCGCGTCATCCTGTCGTTCGAAGCCGAAGCTGCGGGCATCGACCAGGACCGTGTGGTACAGCGTATCCTCGACGTCGTCGCCGTCGCCTGACCCCATGCCCGCCACGCACCTCGCCGAACCCGGCATCCGCATCGGCCTGGCCGAGCTGATCGACATGCGCCACCGCGTGCGCGAGATCCAGCTGTTCTCCCGGCCCGGCCAGCGCAGCCCGCTGGTGGGCCTGCACCATTCCAAGCTGCGCGGACGCGGGGTCGACTTCGACCAGGTGCGCGTGTACCAGGCCGGCGACGACGTGCGCAACATCGACTGGCGTGTCACCGCTCGCACGCAGGAACCCCACACCAAGCTGTTCCATGAAGAGCGTGAGCGGCCGATCTTCATCATGGTCGAGCAGAGCCAGCGCCTGTTCTTCGGCTCGGGCCTGATGTTCAAGTCGGTGCTCGCGGCCCAGGCGGCGGCGTTGTTCGGTTGGGCCGCGCTGGGCCATAACGACCGCATCGGCGGCCTGGTGTTCGGCGACAACGAACACCACGAGATCAAGCCCCGGCGCAGCAAGCAGAGCCTGCTGCAACTGCTCAACCGCCTGGCCAAGGTCAACCAGTCGCTGCACACCGAAGCGCTGTCCCAATCCGACAGCCTGGGCCTGGCCTTGCGCCGCGCGCGCGAAGTGCTGCGCCCCGGCAGCCTGGCCATCGTCATCTGCGACGAACGCGCACTCACCCCAGCCGTCGAACAGCACCTGGCAATGCTCTCACGCCACTGCGACGTGCTGCTGATGCCGGTCTCCGACCCTCTCGACCACGCCCTGCCCGCCGCTGGCCTGCTACGCTTCGCTCAACGCGGCGCGCACCTGGAGCTCGACACCCTGGACGCCAACCTGCGCCAGCTCTATCGCCACCAGGCCGAAGCACGTATCGAACGCTGGGAACTGCTGGCGCAGAAAATGCGCGTGGTGCTGATGCCGTTGAGCACCCAGAGCGAAATGATCGAGCAGTTGCGCGAGTACCTCAACCAGCGTCCGGGAAGCGGCCAATGAACCCGCTCGACCAGCTGCAACCCCTGATCGCCCCGCCGGCCATCGGCCTGTGGCCACCGGCGCCGGGCTGGTGGCTGTTGCTGGCCCTGCTGCCGCTGCTCGGCTGGGGGCTGTGGCGCCTGCGCCGCTGGCGGCCAGGCCGACGCCAGGCGCCGCCCGCCGAACAGCCGCTGGACCCGATCCGCGTCGAAGCCCTGGCCGAACTCGCCCGCCTGCCGCGCCCCTACGACGGTGCACCGGCGGGTGCCTGGCTGCAGCAGATCAATGCCCTGCTCAAACGCCTGTGCCGCAATCACTACCCTGGCGCCAACAGCCACACGCTCAACGGTCGCCAGTGGCTGGCGTTTCTCGACAACCGCTGTCCAGCCGCGGGCCTGACCCGCTGGATGGTACTGGTCGAAGGCGCCTACAAGCCCGAGTGCAAGCTCGACGACAAGGCCATCGCCGGGCTCGCCCAGGCGGTCGAGACCTGGATTCGCAAACATGTTTGACCTGGCCTGGCCGTGGATCTTCGCCCTGCTGCCGCTGCCCTGGCTGATGCGCCTGCTGCTGCCTGCCGCCGACAGCGGCGAGCCGGTGCTCAAGGTGGGCTTTCTCGATGAACTTGAAGGCCTTGCCGGGCGCCGCGCCCGCCTCAACCTGCCAACCTGGCGCCAGCAGGCGCCGTTCGTGGTGATCTGGCTGCTTCTGCTGCTGGCGGCCGCCCGGCCACAGTGGCTGGGCGACCCGGTACCGATCGCGGCCAGCGGCCGCGACCTGCTGGTAGCGGTGGACGTGTCGGGCTCGATGGACTTCCCCGACATGCAATGGAAAGGCGACGAAATCAGTCGCCTCGACCTGGTCAAGGCGTTGCTTGGTGACTTTCTCCAGGACCGTGAAGGCGACCGGGTAGGGCTGATCCTGTTCGGCAGCGAGGCCTACCTGCAAGCCCCGTTGACCTTCGACCGACGCACCGTGCGCACCTTCCTCGACGAAGCGCAGATCGGCATCGCCGGCAAGAACACCGCCATCGGCGATGCCATCGGCCTTGCGGTCAAGCGCCTGCGTCAGCGCCCGGCACAGAGCCGGGTGCTGGTGCTGGTGACCGATGGCGCCAACAACGGCGGGCTGATACATCCCCTGACGGCCGCGCGCCTGGCGGCCCAGGAAGACGTACGCATCTACACCATCGGCATCGGCGCCAACCCCGACGCCAGTGGTACCCCAGGCCTGCTCGGCCTGAATCCGAGCCTGGACCTGGACGAAGCCTCGCTCAAGGAAATCGCCGAGCTCACCCATGGCGCCTATTTCCGCGCCCATGACGGCGCCGAGCTGAACAGCATCGGTGACACCCTCGATCAGCTCGAACCAGTGGCCCAACAACCCACCCAGGCGCGCACCGCCAGGGAGCTGTATGCCTGGCCGCTGGCCCTGGCGCTGCTGCTCAGCGTCCTGTTGGTGATCGCCGTGCAGTGGCCTGACAATCTGCTGCAACGCGCGCTGCGTCGACCACGCTTTCTGCAGCCCCACCCCGAATGGCGCCAGCGCCTCAAGCGCCTGCGCCTGAGGAGGCGGCGATGATCGAACTCTGGCCACAATGGCTGCGCCCACTCTGGCTGCTGGTGGTGCCCCTGCTCGGCTGGCTGCTGTTCAAGCTCTGGCATCGACGCAAGCGTGCCGGACGCTGGCAGATGATCCTGCCGCAGCAGTTCCATGCAGTGTTGCTCGGGGGCGGCAATGGCAGCACCAGCAAGCTGCCGTGGATCGCCCTGGGCCTGGCCTGGCTGCTGGTGCTCCTGGCCCTGCTCGGGCCCAGCTGGCAGCGCCTGGAAGAAACCCGCCAACGCCCTGCCGACCCGCTGGTGATCCTGCTCGAACTGACCCCGCAGATGCTCGCCGAAGACAGCCCGCCCAACCGTCTGGAACAGGCCCGACGCAAGGTGCTCGACCTGCTCGAACACCGTCGCGACAGCCAGACCGCGTTGATCGTCTATGCCGGCAGCGCGCACACCCTGGTGCCACTGTCGGATGACCTGGGCACCACACGCAACCTGCTCGAGGCCGTCGACCCCTCGATCATGCCGCAGCCCGGCCACCGCGCCGACCTGGCAGTGCAAAAGGGCCTGGCATTGCTCGCTCAGAGCGGCCTGGGGCAAGGCCGCGTGCTGCTGATCGGGAGCTCGCTCAGCCAGCAGGAGCGCCAGGGTATCGTCCAGGCCCTGGGTCGCCAGGGCCCCTCTTTGTTGATGCTCGGCGTCGGCACCGCCGAGGGCGCGCCCGTGCGCCAGGCCAGTGGCGAGTACCTCAAGGATGACCAGGGCGCCATCCTCGTACCACGCCTGGACAGCGCCGAGCTCAAGCGCTTCATCGTCGGCACGGGCGGACGCTACCGGCATGCCCGTATCGACGATCTCGACCTGCGCGGTCTGGGCCTGTTCGACTCCCCCCGCGCCCTGCGCAACGACGGCCAGACCCTGCAACTGGACAGCTGGGCCGACCAGGGCTACTGGCTATTGCTGCCCCTGTTGCTGCTGGCCGCCTGCGCCGGACGTCGCGGCTGGCTGTTCTGCCTGCCACTGCTGCTGGCCCTGCCCCAACCGAGCCAGGCGTTCGAATTCCAGGACCTCTGGCGTCGCCCCGACCAACAGGGCCAGCACCTGCTGCAACACCAGCGCCCGGCCGAAGCCGCCCAGCGCTTCGAGGATCCGCAGTGGCGCGGCATGGCGCTGTACCAGGCGGGCGACTACACTGGCGCCGCCCAGGCCTTCGCCCAGGGCAACAGCGCCGCGGCCCACTACAATCGAGGCAACGCCCTGGCCCGCGCCGGCGAACTGGATGCCGCTCTGGATGCCTACGAACAGGCACTGGAGCGCCAGCCCGACCTGCAACCGGCGCTGGACAACCAGGCACTGGTGCAACAACTGCTGCAACAACGCGAGGGCCGCGCCGAGCAAAAACCGGACACCAGCGACGCACAACCGACGCCGAGCCGCGACACCGACGGCAACAGCAGCTCGGCCTCCAGCAGTGCCCAGGGCACGCCCGGCAACGACGAACAGAGCCCAGCGCAGGACGGCGGCGACAGCACCAGCAACAGCAACAACCAGGCGTCGTCCGGCAACCAGGGCGGCGATGATGACAGCCTCACCCAGCCGCCGCAGCGGCCCACCTCTACCAGCCTCGACGCCGAACAGCGCCAGGCCCTGGAGCAGTGGTTGCGGGAAATCCCCGACAACCCGGCGCAGTTGCTGCGACGCAAATTCTGGTACGAACAGCAATTGCATCAGGAACCCCAACGATGAGTCGCCTCGGCGTCTTCTTGCTCAGCCTGCTCTGGCTCACCCTGGCCCAGGCCCAACCGGCGCTGCAGGCGAGTGTCGATCGCACCCGCGTGGAGGCCGGCGAAACCCTGGAGCTCACGCTGGAAAGCCAGGATGTCACCCAGTTCGGCAAACCTGACCTGCGCGCCCTGGAGGGCGACTTCGAAGTGCGCGGCACCCGCCAGCTCAACAGCCTGCACACCCTCGATGGCGAAACCCGTGCCAGCACCCGCTGGATCGTCACCCTGCTGCCACGGCGCAGCGGCAGCCTGCAGATCCCGGAGTTGCAACTGGGGCAGTCGCGCAGCCAGGCCATCGAACTGCAAGTGGTACAACCCGACCCCAATCGCCCGGACAGCGCCTCGCAGGT
The DNA here is from genome assembly GCF_048068255.1 of Pseudomonas sp. NY15374. Lineage (NCBI taxonomy): Bacteria > Pseudomonadati > Pseudomonadota > Gammaproteobacteria > Pseudomonadales > Pseudomonadaceae > Pseudomonas > Pseudomonas sp. NY15374. The sequence goes on along the minus strand of NZ_JBLUPZ010000011.1, from coordinate 225,552 downwards.
GTTCATCGAGGCGACCCTCGACAGCTCCGAGGTCTACGTCCAGGCCCAGGCGGTACTGACCCTGCGCATCTACCATTCGGTGTCGCTGTACGACGACAGCAACCTCAGCCCGCTGCGTCTTGAGAACGCCAAGGTCGAGCCGCTGGGCGAGTCGCGCACCTACGAGAAAGAAATCAACGGCGTGCGCCATGGCGTGATCGAAACCCGCTACGCGCTTTATCCGCAACAGAGCGGCGTGTTGCAAGTGCCTCCCCTGACCTTCACCGCCACCGCTGCCGACAGCACTGAACCGCCTGCCGGCGGGGCACGCAGCGGGCGCCAGGTGCAGGTCAGCTCGCTGCCGCTTGACCTGCAGGTCAAGGCCATCCCCGCGACCTGGCCTGCCGGTGTAACCTGGCTCCCGGCCCGCAGCCTCAGCCTGGAAGAACGTTGGAACCCCGACCCGAACCAGCAGCCGACGCAGATTGGTGATTCCCTGACGCGCAGCATCACCCTGCGCGCCGAGGGGCTGTCCAGCACGCAGTTGCCACCGCTGCCGGCTACCGAGGTCACTGGCCTGCGCCGTTACCCGGACCAACCCCTGCTGCGCAACGAGATCAATGAACGCGGCATGACCGCCAATCGTGAGGAGCGCGAAGCGCTGGTGCCGATCCACAGTGGCAACCTGATGCTGCCTGCGCTGGAGGTCACCTGGTGGAATACCCTCGAAGACCATCTGGAGCACAGCAGCCTGCCGGCGCGAAGCATCAAGGTCGACGATAACCCGGCGTTGAGCGCCGACACGCCGGTGGGGGATGTCAGCAGCGGATCTGCGCTGCTCTGGCCGTGGCAACTGGCAACGATGATATTGGCGCTGACCACGCTGCTGGGCTTTGCCCTCTGGTGGCGGGCGCGCTCGCAACCGGCGGTATTGCGCGCATCGCAGAGTGGGCCGAGCCCGCGTACGCTGCTCGACGATCTCAAGCGCGCGACCCTCGCCAACGATCCGCAGGCGACGCGCCAGGCGCTGGACGCCTGGGCGCGGCAGCAACCCGAGACCCTGGCGGAGATGGCGGCGCGCTTCGTGCCCTTGTCCAATGCCCTGGATGGGCTCAATGGCGCGCTCTACAGCGAGGCGGGGCAGCATTGGCAGGGGGATGAGTTGTGGCGGGCGATCGGAGATATTCCTTCGGCTCAGCAGGGGTTGCCTGTGGGTGGGGATGGTGGGGGTTTGCCGCCGCTCTATCCCAAGTGATTTTTCACAGTGTTCGCATGTGATTGCGTGAGGGCTGACAGGTGCTCGCCGATAGATTTTTAGCGCCTGTGAGATCGAGCGCCGCCCGCGCGGCGCTTCGCGGGCAAGCCCGCTCCTACAGTTTGTTTCGGGCCAATGAATCCTGTGGCATTTTCGCGCGACCCCTTTGGCGCACGGCGCGGTACCGAGTCGTACACACCAGGCGTCGCGCGCCTGTGGCACAGGCATACCTGGCCCGAAACAAACTGTAGGAGCGGGCTTGCCCGCGAAGCGCCGCGCGGGCGGCGCTCGATCTCATGGGCACCAAAAATCTTTCGGCGAACACCTATCAGCCTCTACGCAAACACTCGCCTGGCGACCTCGCAGCAACAGCAAAAGCGAACCTGCGCAGCCACTTGGGTTACCATACCCGCCCTCCGAGACCCCATCTCAAGCGCAGCCCCGGCCGCTCGCTTGATTCGACACCAACAGGTCCTCCATGCGTCTGTTTCACACCTCCGACTGGCACCTGGGCCAGAGCCTCCACGGCCAGGAACGCGACTTCGAACACGCCTGCTTCCTCGACTGGCTGCTCGGCCAGCTGCGCCTGCGCCAACCCGACGCGCTGTTGATCGCCGGGGATATCTTCGACACGGTCAACCCACCGGTCAAAGCCCAGGAGCGCCTCTACGACTTCATCGTCCAGGCCCACGAACAGCAGCCCAAGCTGGACATCGTGATGATCGCCGGCAATCACGACTCCGGCTCGCGCATCGAATTGCCCGCCGCACTGATGCGCCGCCTGCGCACTCACGCCCTGGGCCGAGTGCACTGGCTCGACGAAGGCCAGCTCGACGCCGAACGCCTGCTGATCCCGCTGACCAACGCCCGCGGCAAGGTCTGTGCCTGGTGCCTGGCCCTGCCCTTCCTGCGCCCGGCAGAAGTCACCGGCCCGCAACTGGGCGATGACTACCTGCAAGGCATCACCCAGGTGCATCAGCAACTGATCGCCGCCGCCCTTGGCAAGCGCAAGAAGGACCAGGCGCTGATCGCCATCAGCCACGCCCACATGGCCGGCGGCTCGATTTCCGAAGACTCCGAGCGCAGCCTGATCATCGGCAACGCCGAAGCCCTGCCGGCGCGGTTGTTCGACAAGGCCATCAGTTATGTCGCCCTGGGCCACCTGCACAAGCCACAGAAGGTCAACCGGGAGAACCGCATCCGCTACAGCGGCGCGCCTATCCCGCTGTCGTTCGCCGAGATCAACTACCCGCACCAGGTACTGGAGATCGAGCTGGACGGCACCGAGCTGCTCAGCGTCGAACCGCGCCTGGTACCGCGGGCCGTGGCCTTGCAGCGCATGGGCCCGGCACCGCTCGGTGAACTGCTCGAGCAGCTTGCCGAGCTGCCGGTGATCGACCTCCTCGAAGACCCCAACCGCCAGCCGTGGCTGGAAGTGCGGGTACGCCTGGACGAGCCGCAGCCCGACCTGCGGCAACAGATCGAAAGCGCACTGCTGGGCAAGGCAGTGCGCCTGGTGCGCATCAGCGCCGAATATGCTGGGCGCAACGTTCAGGACGAGGACGCACAGGCCTTCGTCGAGCTTTCGCAGATGACCCCGCAGGACCTGTTCGGCCGCGCCTGGGAGCAGGCCTACGGCAGCCCCGTCGATGAACAGACCCTGAGCGACTTCGCCCTGCTGCTGCAGGACGTGCAACTGGAGGAGCAGCCATGAAGATCCTGGCCATCCGCCTGAAGAACCTTGCCTCCCTGGCCGGCCCCATCGACATCGACTTCACTGCCGAGCCCTTGGCCAGCGCCGGGTTGTTCGCCATCACCGGCCCGACCGGCGCAGGCAAGAGCACCCTGCTGGACGCCCTGTGCCTGGCGCTGTTCGGTACGGTGCCACGTCTGAACGAGATCGGCCGCGAAGCCAAAGTGCCGGACGCCGACGGCGAAATCCCTACCTCCGATCCGCGCAACCTGTTGCGCCGCGGCACCGGCAGCGGCTTTGCCGAGGTCGATTTCGTCGGCATCGATGGCAAGCGCTACCGCGCCCGCTGGGAAGCCAACCGAGCGCGTGACAAGGCCAACGGCAAATTGCAGCACAGCCGCCAGAGCTTCTACGACCTGGACGGCGAACAACTGCTGGCCAGCGGCAAGAACGAATACAAGCAACTGGCCGAAGCACGCCTGGGGTTGAATTTCGAGCAGTTCACCCGTGCGGTGATGCTGGCCCAGAGTGAGTTCGGTGCCTTCCTCAAGGCCGACGATCGCGAACGTAGCGAACTGCTGGAAAAGCTCACCAACACGGCCATCTATACCCGCCTGGGGCAGCGCGCCTTCACCCGCTCGCGCGAGGCCGCCGAAGCGCTCAAGGATCTTGAGGAGCGCGCCAGCCACCTGCTGCCGCTGGCTGCCGAGGCCCGCGCCGAACTTGACCAGCGCCTGGAGCAGGCGCAACAGCACTTCAAGGGCGAACAGGCGCGCGAGCGGCAGCTTGAACAACAGTGCGCCTGGCTCAGCGAACAACAGCGCCTGCTGGCCCAACACGCCGAGGCCAGTGAAGCGCTCAAGGCCGCCGAGCACGCCAGCGCACAGCTCAGCGAGCAGCGCATCGATTTGCAACGCCTGGAGCGGCTGGCCCCGCAGCGCCATCAGTTCCACCGTCAGCTGGCCCTGGCCGCCCAGCTCACGCCGCTGGCCGCCGAAATCGCCGAGCAGGTACGCCAGCAGACCGAACTGCACACCCGTACTGGCGAACTGGAGCAGGCGCAGCTCGCGGCACGCGACGCGCTCACGCAATGCCAGGCGCAGCACAGCGAGAACGCTCCCCGCCTGCGCCAGGCCTTTGCCGCCCAGGACGGCCTCACCCGCCTCGACCAGGACCTGGCAAAACAGCACTCGGCCTGCCAGCAGGCTGAGCAGGACCTTGCCGAAAGCCAGCAGCACCTGCAGCAGCTGGAACAGAACCAGCAGCGCAGCCTGGAACAACTGGCCCTGATCGACACCGCGCTGGCCGACAGCCAACACCTGGCGGGCCTGGCCAATGCCTGGCAGGCCTACCTGCCGCAGCTCAAGCAGGTGATGCTGATCGGCGGCCGTCTGGCCAAGGGTCGCGAAGAACTGCCAGGCTTGCAGGCGCAGGCCAGCCAGGCCAATACCCAGCTGCAAACCCAGCGCGACAGTTTCGAACTGCTGTTCCGCGAAGCCAAGGCCGACCCCCAGGCCCTGGCCGAACAGATCGACTTGCTCGGCGGCATGCTGCAGGACAACCGCAAGCAGCAGCGTGCTGTCGAGGAACTGTCGCGCCTGCACGGTCGCGAGATGGAACTGCGCCAGCAGCTCGACGCCCTGCGTGAGCGGCAGCAACAGGCCATGCAGCAGCGCCAGCAACTGATCAGCGACGGCACATCGGCCAAGGCCCGGCTGGAAACGGCAGAACAGGCGCTCGCCCTCACTCGCCAGTTGCTCGATCGCCAACGCCTGGCGCGCAACACCAGCGTCGAAGAATTGCGCGGCCAACTGCGCGACGGCGAACCCTGCCCGGTTTGCGGCAGCGCCGAGCATCCGTTCCACCAGCCCGAAGCGCTGTTGCAGAGCCTCGGCCGCCATGACCAGGCCGAAGAAGAGGCCGCGCAGCAACAGGTCGAGGCCCTCAACGGTCAGCTGGTGGAGCTGCGCACCCAGTTGGGCGTGGTCAACGCCCAGCTCAAGGATTTCCAACAGCAGCAACAGCAACTCGGCCAACAGCTGCAGCCCTTGGTCGCACAGGTGCAGGCCCACAGTCTGTGGCCAGCCCTGGCACCGCAGGACGACAAGGCTCGCAGCGCCTGGCTCGACAGCCAGCTGCGGCGCCTGGACGAGGAAATCGGCAAGGACGAGAAGCGCCAGAGCGCCCTGCTCGCCCTGCAAAAGGACGCCGCCCGCCTCACCCAGCAGTTGCAGGCGGCGCAGGAGGCCCAGCAACAGGCCCAGCGCCATCTGGAGCAACAGCACCAGGCCTTGGCCAACGACGAGCAACAACTGGAACAAGGGCTGAAGGACCTCGCCAGCGTACTGCCGGAGGACGTGCTCAAGGCCCTGAGCGACGACCCGACCCACGCTTTCGTCGCCCTCGACCAGCAGATCACCCTGCGCCTGCAGCAGCTCGAACAGCGCAAGGACGAACAGGAAGAACAGCAGGCGCGCCAGCTACAGCTGGACAAGCTGCGCGATCAGCATCAAGCACGGCTGGACACCCAGGAACAACTGCGCCAGCAACTCGCCGCCCTCGAGGCCCAGCGACAGCAGGCCCAGGCCGCGCTGGCCGAGTTGCTCGGCGAACAGCCCAGCGCCGAAGCCTGGCAACAGCATATGGACGCGCAACTGGAGCAGGCACGGGCGCTCGACGCCGATACCGCACAACACCTGCAGACGCTGCGCACCCAAGGCGTGCAGTTGGCCAGTGAGCTCAAGGCCAACGGCAATCGCCAGCAGGCACTGGAACAGGAGCACCAGCAACTGCACGGCGACATCGCCCAATGGCGCGCCGAACACCCTGAGTTGGACGACGTCGGTCTGGAGCGCCTGCTGGCCATCGACGACGCCGCCGTCAGCGCGCTGCGCCAGCACCTGCAGGACGCCGACAAGGCCGTCGAGCAGGCGCGGGTGCTGCTGCACGAGCGCGAACAGCGCCTGCAACAGCACAGCGCCGATTCGGCCGTCCAGGCGTCGGCCGAAGACCTGCAGCAGAGCCTTGGCGAACTGCGCGAGCAATTGGCCATTCACGAACAGCACTGCGCCGAACTGCGCGCCCAACAGGCCGACGACCAGCGTCGCCAGCAGGCGCACCAGGCACTCGCCGACGACATCGACAAGGCCCGTGGCGAGCGCCAGCGCTGGGGCCGGCTCAATGACCTGATCGGCTCGGCCTCAGGCGATGTGTTCCGCAAGATCGCCCAGGGCTACAACCTCGACCTGCTGCTGCACCACGCCAACAATCAGTTGCGCCAGTTGGCCCGGCGCTATCGTCTCAAGCGCGGCGGCAGCGCCCTCGGCCTGCTGGTGCTGGACACCGAGATGGGTGACGAACTGCGCTCGGTGCACTCGCTGTCGGGCGGTGAGACCTTCCTGGTCTCGCTGGCACTGGCACTGGGGCTGGCGTCGATGGCCTCGAGCACCCTGCGCATCGAGTCGCTGTTCATCGATGAAGGCTTTGGCAGCCTGGACCCCGAGTCGTTGCAGCTGGCCATGGATGCGCTCGACGGCCTGCAGGCCCAGGGGCGCAAGGTCGCGGTGATTTCCCACGTGCAGGAGATGCATGAGCGCATTCCGGTACAGATCCAGGTACGCCGCCAGGGCAATGGCCTGAGCGATGTCGAGGTCTGCGGGTGATCCTCTATTCATTCCGTCGTTGCCCCTGGGCCATGCGTGCGCGCCTGGCCCTGCGTTATGCAGGCTGTGACGTGGAAGTTCGCGAGGTGGCGCTCAAGGACAAGCCAGCCGAACTGCTGGCCCTGTCGCCCAAAGGCACGGTGCCGGTGCTCGATACCGGGGAACGGGTGCTGGAGGAGAGTCTGGACATCATGCGCTGGGCGCTGGGGCAAGACGACCCGCAAGACTGGCGGCTGCTGGCCGATCCACTGGCGGCTGAACGGGGCGAAGCGCTGATCGCGCGCAATGACCGGGACTTCAAGGCGCAGGTCAACCTGTACAAATACGCCGAGCGCTACCCGGAGCATTCACGCGAGCATTACCGCCAGCAGGCCGAAGCCTGGCTGGCGGAGCTCGAAGGCCTGCTCGAGAGCAGGCCTTTCCTGCTGGCGGACCACCCAAGCCTGGCCGATGCCGCGTTGCTGCCATTGCTGCGCCAGTTCGCCGGGGTCGAACCTCAGTGGTTCGCCGAGGCGGCTTATCCGCGGGTGCGGAGCTGGTTGCAGGGATGGCTGGCATCGGACCTGTTCAAGGCGATCATGGCCCGCTGAAAAACCCATTGACCAGGTTTCTGTGGGAGTAGGCTTGCTCGCAAACACCGGCGGAGTCGGTGCCATGGCACCGTGGTGACTGCTTCGCAAGCAAGCCCGCTCCCACAAAAACCTGTCAGGGGTCGATCAGCTGCTGTGCTTGGCACTCAGGGCTGCGTGGAAATGGGCACTCTGGCGCAGGTACTGCTCGGTGTAGCTGTGGGTTTCGACAGTTTTGCCGCGGCTTTCCGACTGGGCATGGACCGGCAGTACGACGGAAGCGGAAATGGCAGAAGCGGCAATGACCGGGAAGAGATTGAAGTTCATCGGTGTGTCCTCGTCTTCGCTGTTTGACAGTGGCCCTCTTGGGCCTTGGGTCAAACTTACGCCGACGAGGCGCTTGGCTGAAATTCATTGCAGCAGTAGCGATTATCAAGCCGATTGATAGTCAATCGAGAAACTTCAGGTCCGAAGGCGCGTCCTGGGGCAGTGTCTGCACCGTTTCGCCAAGCTTGCCGCTGCGCGGATCACGGCGCATGACCACGATCTGGTTGCTCTTCTGGTTGGCCACCAGCAGGAAGTTGCCGCTTGGATCCAGGCTGAATTCCCGGGGGTGATCGCCTTCCACCGAGCGACGCTGCAGCAAGGTCAACTGGCCGTCGTCCTTACCCACGGCGTAGACCACGATCTGGTTGGCGCTGCCGCGGTTGCTGACGTACAGGAAACGTCCATCGGCGGACAAGTGCAGGCCGCCAGCCGCCTTGGCGGCAGGTTCGGTGCTGTCGGTCAACGGCAGGCGCTGACGCTCAAGCAACGCACCGTCCAGAACCTCGAAGGCCACCACCTCGGCACTCATTTCCAGCGTGAGGTAGGCATGCCGTCCTTTGGCATCGAACAGCAGATGCCGTGGCCCGCTGCCTGGCGGCAAGGTGACGAATGCGGGTATCGCCGGGCTCAGCGGCCGGTCGGCACTGGCACCGTCGTAGCGGTAGATGAACACCTTGTCGGCGCCCAGGTCACTGGCATACAGGTGGCGCCCATCGGGCGACTGGACCACCGAGTGCACATGGGCACCGGTCTGGCGCTCGGGATTGACCTTGCTCGGGGCATGGCGCAACTGCTGTAGCACCGCCTTGAGCTTGCCGTCGCGCGCCACCGGGACCACCACCAGGCTACCGCCAGGATCGGGCGCCACGGCGTAGTTGGCGACGAACAGGTAGCGCTGGTCGTGACTGAGGCTGGCGTGGGTCGGTTCATCGCCCAGGCTGGCGACCTGGTTCAGCGGCGTTATCTCGCCTTTGCCACTCACGCCAAAGCTGCTGATGTGGCCCGCGGGCGTCTCGTTCACTGCGAACAGTTGACGCTGGTCGGCAGACAGCACCAGCCAGGACGGGCTGACAGCCTTGACCACTTGCTGGGCTGGTGTGGCGATCTGGCCGCTGCGCGGGTCGAATTGATAACGGTAGATGCCTTGGCTGGCACCTTCGGTGTAACTGCCGACCAGCAAGGTGGCAGCCTGGGTGTGGATCGACAGGCTCATCAGACTAGCGGTCAGCAGGCTCTTGGAGGTCAGCTTCATCTTCGTCATCTTCCGGGGCGCGAAACGCACTCATCAAGACTAGACGGTGTTCTGCTTGGGCATCGTCGAGCAGCCAATCGTTCCCCTCTGCCCGCGCAGCGGCGATCTGTTCGGGGGTGAAGCTCCAGCGGCGCAACTGGCGCCCGTCCATGCATTCGATGGTGAGGCCAGAGCTGTCGCAGGTGAATTCGAAGGCGTGTAGGCCGTCGATCAGGAGCATGTCGCAGGTTTGCAGGGCGGTTGCGAGAGGGGGCATGGGTGCACCTTGGGGTAGGAAGGTGGCCATTATATCTTCGGATCACTGCAAGAGGCCTTGAAACTGTGCAGGAGCAGCCTTGCGCCGCTCCTGCACGAATAGCGTCAGTTTCCTCAATGGGCGAAGATCGAGCCCCCCTCCTTGCCCACCATCTTCTCGGGCTTGATCAGGAACCGTGCCAGCGCCGGCAGCAGCCACAACGCGCCGAACATGTTCCACAGCAGCATGAAGGTCAGCATCAGGCCCATGTCGGCCTGGAACTTGATCGCCGAGAAAATCCAGGTGCACACGCCGATCGCCAGGCACAAGCCGGTGAACAGCACCGCCTTGCCGGTGGAGCGCAGGGTCTCGTAATAGGCTTCCTGCAGCGGCAGGCCCGCACGCAGGAAGCTTTCCAGACGGCTGTAGATGTAGATGCCGTAGTCCACACCGATGCCCACGCCGAGGGCGACCACTGGTAGCGTCGCGACCTTCACGCCAATGCCCATGAACGCCATCAGCGCGTTGCCCAGTACCGAGGTCAGGACCAGCGGCAGAACGATGCACAGGGTGGCGGCGAAGGAGCGGAAGGTGATCATGCACATCACCGCCACGCAGATGTACACCAGGATCAGGATGGTCAGCTCGGCCGACTTGATCACCTCGTTGGTGGCCGCCTCGATGCCGGCGTTACCGGCCGCCATGAGGAACTGCAGGCCTTCCTTGTTGTGCGCATCGGCAAAGGCCTTGGCCGCCGTGATGACGCGCTCGAGGGTCTCGGCCTTGTGGTCGTTGAGGAACACCAGCACCGGCGCCAGCGAGCAGTCGGCGTTGTACAGGCCGTCTGCGCGGGCGATGGAGTTGTTGAGGATGTCCGGGTTGCGCGAGAGGGTCTCCCACTTCAGGCTGCCCTCGTTCATGCCCTTGATGACCTGCTTGGACACGGTCACCAGGGAGATGGTCGACTGCACGCCCGGCGTGTTGTCCATGGTCCACATCAGCTCGTCGATCGGCGCCATGGTCGAGTGGATCGAGCAGCTCTCTGCCGGGGTCTTGACCATGATCACCAGCACATCCGAACTGGTCGAGTAGTTGTTGATGATGAAGCTGTTGTCCTGGTTGTAGCGCGAATCCGGACGCAGCTCCGGCGCGCCCTGGTCGAGGTCGCCGATCTTCAGGTTCTGGCTGTACCAGAGACCGCCGGCAAAGGCGACCAGCGCGAGCGCAATCGACACCGGTGCCACCTTGGGGCTGGCGAAGTTCGACAGCAGGCGCCAGAACGGGTGCTCGCAGACCGCGTCCTTCTTGCTGCGGGCGATGGCCTTCTGGCTGATGCCGACGTAGCTGATCGCGACCGGCAGCAGGATCAGGTTAGTGAAGACGATGACTGCCACACCGATCGAGGCCCCGATGGCCAGTTCGCGGATCACGCCAATGTCGATGATCAGCAAGGTGATGAAGCCCACGGCGTCAGCGAGGATGGCGATCATCCCCGGCAGGAACAACTGGCGGAAGGTGCGCCGCGCTGCGGTCAGGGCGTTGTCGGCATCGCTGGACTGCAAGGCGATGCCGTTGATCTTCTGCACCCCGTGCGAGATGCCGATGGCGAAGATCAGGAACGGCACCAGCATCGAGTAAGGATCGAGGCCGAAGCCGACCGCATGCATCAGCCCTAGCTGCCATACCACCGCCACCAGCGTGGTGATGAGCACGGCGATGGTGCTGCGAATGCACCAGGTGAACCAGTACAGCAACGCCCAGGTGATGACCAGCGCAACCCCGAAGAACATCGCCACCATCACCAGGCCGTCGATCAGGTCACCGACCTTCTTGGCGAAGCCGACGATGTGGATCTTCACGTTCGGGTTCTGTGCCTGGAACTTGTCGCGGATCTTCTCTTCCAGTTGGTGGGAGAATTTCTGGTAGTCCAGCTTGGTCAGCTTGCCCGGGTCTTGCGGGTCGGGGAAGTTTTCCAGCAGCGGAATGTCGACGATGCTCGACTTGAAGTTGTTGGCCACCAGGCGCCCGACCTGGCCAGACTTGAGCACGTTGTCACGCAAGGTGTCGAGGCTGTCCTGCGAGCCGTTGTAGGTATTGGGGATCACCTCGCCGCCGGAGAAACCTTCCTCGGTCACCTCGCTCCAGCGCACGCTCGGGCTCCACAACGACTTCAGCCCGGCACGGTCGACGCCGGGGATGTAGAACACCTCGTCGTGGATCTGGCGCAGGGTCTCCATGTAGTCCTTGTCGAAGATGTCGCCGTTGACCGCCTCGACCGAGATACGCACGGTGTTGCCGAGGTTGGCCAGGTCATTGCGGTGCTCCATCATCTGTTCGATGAACGGGTGCTGCAGCGGGATCATCTTCTCGAAGCTGGTGGAGGGGCGAATCTGCGTGGCCTGCCAGAACAGGAAGATGCTCACCAGCACGCACAGGGCGATGACCACGGGGCGGTTGTTGAAGATCAGCCGCTCGAGCAGGGTGGCCTTGTCCTTGTGGTGGGGCATGTTGAAATTCTCCGGACGGGTCATGGCCGAGCCTCCTCGGCGCCTTCGGCGGTGGCCAGGTGTACGCCACCCTGCCCCACCAGCAGCAGGCCGCCATCGGCCAGACCGCTGACACCGGACAGCGCGATGCGATCGGCGCGGTTGTAGACCGTGAACGTCTGTCCGTCGTCGCGGCTGCGCAGCACGCTGCCACCGTTACCGACCACGACGAGGCTGCCATCATCGAGAAGCGTAGCGTTCGCCAGGCCGAATTCGAGCGCCCCCCGTCCCGCCTCCAGCGGGATGGCTTGCCAGGTGTCGCCAAAGTCGGTGGAGCGGAACAGGTTGCCGCGTAGCCCGTAAGCCAGCAGCGTGTGCGCTTGCCCAGTGCCGGTCACGCCGAACAGCGAACCCTCGTAGGGGCTTTCGACGTGCGACCAGGTCTGGCCGTCGTCGCTGGAGCGGAACATGCTGCCCTGCTCGCCCACGATGAACAGGCCGGCATCCTTCACCTGGGTGATGCCATTGAGGTGCAACTGGTCGGGGTTGTCGAGACGCTCGGCGACGTCCTGCCAGTTCTGCCCACCGTCGGTGGTTTCCAGCAGCGCACCATAGGCGCCGACGGCGAAGCCGTGCTGGGCATCGACGAAACGCACGTCGAGCAGCGGGGCTTCACGGGAGAGGTCTTCGAACTGCTTGCTCCAGGTTGCCCCGCCGTCGTTGCTGGCGAGAATCTGCGCGTCATGGCCGACTGCCCAACCACGCTTGTCGTCGAGGAAGAACACGGCGGTGAGCAGTTGACGGGTTGGCACCCGAGCCTGAGTCCAGGTCTTGCCCTGGTCGTCGGAGAACAGGATATGGCCGCGATCGCCGACCACCACCAGGCGCTTGCCGGCGTGCACGGCGTCGATCAGCAGGCTCTGGCTGGCCTTGGCCGATTCCACCGAATATTCGGCCACGGCCGCGGCCTGTGCGGTACCTGCCCATGTGCCCAGCGCCAGTAACGCGCTGGCCGTCAACGCCAAGGCTCCGCGCCTGGCATCCGCCTTCAGCCATTCCCTCATGACCGCCCCCTGTTGTGTTCTTGTAGTGGGTCAATGCCTTGCAGGTACTGCGAAAACCCTTGATCCAGAGCCCTGCAATAGCTTTGGGCCATCCTATCGGGGAAAATCGCGCGAACACAACGGGCGGGACGTTATGTTTTGTTAACCGCCAAAAAGCATCGCGGGCAAGCCCGCTCCCTGATCCTTGTGGGAGCGGGCTTGCCCGCGAATAGGCCAGCCCGGTTTAAAAGTGAATCAAGCCAGGCTCTTGCTCACCACCTCATACACATCACTGGACAATGCCCCGGAAGCGAGAATCCGCTCCAGCTCGCCCTTCATCAGCGCCTGACGCGCGGCATCGTACTTGCGCCAGCGGGTCAGCGGCGCCAGTTGGCGCGAGGCGATCTGCGGATTGAGCGCGTTGAGTTCGATCACCAGGTCCGCCAGGAAGCGATAACCCGAACCGTCGCCGGCGTGGAAGTTGACCAGGTTCTGCCCGGCAAAGGCGCCAACCAGCGCGCGCACCTTGTTCGGGTTCTTCAGGGTGAAGGCCGGGTGCTGCATCAACGCCTTGACCCGCGCCAGCCCGCCCGGAAGGCTGCTTGCCGCCTGCACGCTGAACCACTGGTCCATGACCAGGGGGTTGTCCTTGAAGTGCTCGGCGAAGGCCTCGAGCGCCTTGGCGCGCTCGGCTTCGAACGGCGAGTTGACCAGCACTGCCAGCGCGGTCAGGCGCTCGGTCATGTTGTCGGCGTGCTCGAACTGCTCGAGGGTCGCTTCCAGCACCTGCGACTTGCCGGTGAGCATCAGGTACGACAGCGCGATGTTCTGCAGGCTGCGGCGGGCGAAGTGCTCGGCTGCGGCTACATAAGCAGTGCTGCGCGACACCTGGCGGTTGGCCTGGTAGCGCGCCCACAGCGCATCGAACAACTGCTCGGCGATCTGCTTGCGGGCGAACTCGCGGGCCGCATGAATCGCGTCGACGTCAGCCACCTGGCTGATTTCGGTGAGGTAGGCCTCGCCGGGCAGCGATAGCATCTCGGCGACCATGGCCGGGTCCAGCGACTCGTTGCCCAGCACCGTACCCAAGGCGGTGATCAGCCGTGGGTCGAGTTTCAGCGCTTCGCCGCGCTGATGCTGGCCGATCAACTCCTGCAGCACCTGCACGGCCAGTTGCTGGCCCGCTTCCCAGCGGTTGAAGCCGTCGCTGTCGTGCTGCATGAGGAACATCAGCTGGTCGCGGTCGTAAGGGAAGCTCAGCTTGACCGGCGCACTGAAGCCACGCAGCAACGACGGAAGCGGCTTGGCGACGATGCCCTGGAAGGTGAAGGTCTGCTCGGCCTCGGTCACCGACAGTACGCGCTGGGTAGCGACATCGGCAGCCGTTTCACCGGCCAATTGCAGCGGCAGGTCATTGCCCTGGGCATCGAGCAGCCCCAACGCCACCGGAATCACGAATGGCAGCTTGTCGAGCTTGTCCGGCGTCTGCGGGCAGCTCTGACGGAAGGTCAGGCTGTAGGTCTGCGCCGCGGCATCGTAGGTTTCGCTGACCTCAAGACGCGGCGTGCCGGCCTGGCTGTACCAGCGCTTGAACTGGGTCAGGTTGACGCCGTTGGCGTCTTCCATGGCCTTGATGAAGTCGTCGGTGGTCACCGCCTGGCCATCATGACGTTCGAAGTACAGGTCGCTGCCCTTGCGGAAGCCCTCGGCGCCCAGCAGGGTACGGACCATGCCTACCACTTCGGCGCCCTTCTCGTACACGGTCAGGGTGTAGAAGTTGGAAATCTCGATGAAGCTGTCCGGGCGCACCGGATGGGCCATGGGGCCGGCATCTTCGGCGAACTGGTGGGTGCGCAGGTAGGCGACGTCCTCGATGCGCTTGACCGTGCGCGAGTTCATGTCGGCGCTGAACTCGGCATCGCGGAACACCGTGAAGCCTTCCTTGAGCGACAGTTGGAACCAGTCGCGGCAGGTCACGCGGTTGCCCGACCAGTTGTGGAAATACTCGTGGGCGACCACCCCTTCGACGCGCTGGTGGGCGGCATCGGTGGCGGTTTCGGCGCGGGCCAGCACGCAACTGGAGTTGAAGATGTTCAGGCCCTTGTTTTCCATGGCGCCCATGTTGAAGTCGTTGACCGCCACGATCATGAAGATGTCCAGGTCGTATTCACGGCCATAGACTTCTTCGTCCCAGCGCATGGACTTCTTCAGGCTGACCATCGCGTGGTCGCACTTGTCGATGTTCTCGGGTTCGACGTAGATGCGCAGGGTCACGTCGCGACCCGACTGGCGGGTGAAGCTGTCCTCGACGCACCAGAGATCGCCCGCCACCAGCGCGAACAGATAGGCCGGCTTCTTGAATGGGTCTTCCCAGGTTGCCCAGTGGCGGCCGTCTTCTGCCGGACCGCTGCCAACCGGGTTGCCGTTGGACAGCAACACCGGGTAGCGGTGCTGCTCGGCGATCACCGTGGTGGTGAAGGTGCTCATCACGTCCGGGCGGTCGAGGTAGTAGGTGATCTTGCGGAAACCTTCGGCTTCGCACTGGGTGCAGAACATCTTGCCGGACTTGTACAGGCCTTCCAGCGCGGTGTTGCTTTCCGGATGGATCTTCACGCTGGTGTCGAGGGTGAAGCGCTCAGATTTGGGGTGGAGGGTCAGGCTACTGTCATCGAGCTGGTAGTCACCGGCCTGCAGCTCCTGGTCATCCAGCGCGGCGCGCTGCAGCTCCAGCTGCTGGCCATCGAGCACCAGCGGCGGCAGGCCGGCGCCGCGCTCGGGGTTGCGGCGCATGACCAGTTGCGCATGGACCAGCGTGTGGTCCTCGAACAGTTCGAAGGTCAGGTGCGTCTCGTCGATCAGGTACTCGGGCGCCTGATAGTCCTTGAGGTAGATCACTTGCGGTTGTTCGGTACGCATGGTGACGATCCTTTTACTGGAGCACGGCCAGCTGGTAGGCCGTGTACTTGCGAATATTGATCACGCCGGTGTCGAAGATCAGGTACTGGCCCTTGATGCCCAGCAGCGTGCCTTCCACCACCGGGTCCTTGTCCAGGTTGAAGCTGACGATCTTCTTCGGGTAGGCCTGGACCGGGTAGCGCATCTCGACCACTTCGGCGTCGGGCAAGGGTTGGATCGCCTGCAGGCCGAAGCGGCCTTGCAGCTCGCGCAGGCCTTCGGCGCAGGCATCGAAGATCTGTTCGCGCACCGCGACCAGGTCCAGTACCTCGGCATCGCCCTTGAGCAGGGTGCGCCAGTTGGTGCGGTCCGGCACCTGGCTGCGCAGCAGGTCTTCGACCAGACCAGACTGCTGGCGAGTGGCCACGCGCATGATCGGCAGTGCCTGGCTGGCGCCCTGGTCGAGCCAGCGTGTGGGCAGTTGCGTGGCACGGGTGATGCCCACCTTGATGCCCGACGAGTTGGCCAGGTACACCACATGGTCGGTCATGCAGAACTGCTCGCCCCACGACGGCTCGCGGCAGGTGCCGGCGTCGTAGTGGCAGCGTTCAGGGGCCATGATGCACACATCGCACTGGGCCAGCTTGGTCATGCAGGGGTAGCAGTAGCCCTGGCTGAAACTGGTCTTGGTGCGCTTGCCGCAATGGGTGCAGTGGATCGCACCGAGGTATTCCAGACGCAGCGACTGGCCGATCAACGGGTTGACCGGCACCTGCTCCTCACCGAGGCGAAAGCTGTACTGCACGACCGGTGCTTCGAGACGCACCGCCATCTTGCTTAAGGAGCCACGAGCGAGTTCGATCAATGTACCGAGTCCGACTTGAACAGGATGTTGGGGATCGGCGCGGACTTGGAGGCGCATTCCTGCGGCCCCATGTAGCCGGTGCGCTCTTCCTCGGGCAGGTTCTGGATTTCCCAGGCAATCACCGCTTGCAGCGACAGCTCCTTCTGCTCGGCGGTGAGCTTGCGGCCATCGGACCATTTGCCGAGTTCCACCGCCGTCTTCAGGCTCTGGTAGATCTCGGGGGTGATGTTTTCAATCATTTGCGCGAAAGTGGACATGAGCGTCTCCTAAATCAAGCCGACAGTTTACGCCGGGCCAGCAGTCCACCCAAGAGGCCTGTCAGGCATCCGATGAGCAACCCGCCGACATGGGCGGCATTGGCGATCTGGCCGAAGCCGAGCTGGCCGACCACGCCACTGAGGCAGATCACCAGCCAGATGAGCATCATCACCAGCACGCCGCGGGGCAGGCTGAACAATGGGGTGGGCGCCAGCCACTGGTAGAGCCAGAGGTAACCGAGCAAGCCATAGAGCACTCCGGACAAGCCACCGAACAGGTTCGGGCCGCCGATGAAATGCTGGGCCAGGTTCGACACCAGGCTGAACACCAGGGTCAGCGCCAGCAACGCCCAGGGCCCCTGGCGCAATTCGATGCGCCGCCCCAGCTCCCAGTACCACAGCCCGTTCATGGCCAGGTGCAGAACGCCGAAGTGCAGCAGCATGGGCGACACCAGGCGCCACCACTGGCCCTCGCCCAGGCTCTGGGCCAGCGGCACGAAATAGAGGTAGTCGCCCTGTACCTGGTAGTCCTGGAAGGTGAACCAGCTCAGGGTCGAGAGGTTTTCGCCCAGGCCGGTCAAGCCAACGACGGCCATGCACAGCAGCAGCATCCCCGCGGTAACCTTGCAGGCGCGCAACTGTTCCTTCAGCGGGGGCCGGGCCGGCTCGCTCGCCGGCAAGCCTGCGTCCATGACCGGCTCCACGTCGGCATTGCCGTCAGGGTAGCGCCGGTAGAGGTCAAGCACCTGGGCGGCCATGGCGGGCGGTACCCAGAGCACCTGCTCACTGCCCTCCTCGACCACCCGGTGCGGCACCTCGAGGCGCCGCAACAGGGCAACGAAACCACTGAGGTCGACACCCAGCGGCAGACGCATCACTTCGACCACGTTCATTGGCTGGCCTGCGGTCGGTCGACATCGACCCAGACGAACTTGTGCGGGTCGATGCGGGTTTCGTCGTCCAGTCGGTAGGCGGCCAGCTTGCCGTAGAGCACCGCGCTGTAGTCCAGGCAGGCCAGGTTGGCGCGAATCGGCGCGGGGTGGCCGCTGCGCCAGTAATGGCCGACGAACAGCAGTGGCTCATCCTCCGAATAACGCAGCAGCGCGTTCTTCTGGCTGTGGCTGAGCGGCGCGCGGGCCACTTCCTCGGGCAGCGCATCAGGTTGGAACACGATGTCGCCATAGGTTTGTGGGTCTTCTTCCCAGAACTTGGTGCGGAAGAAGGCGCGGGTCAGACCGTCGCCGCCGGTCAGCGTGAGACCGTCCGGCAGGCGCATGTCGGTGCCGCGCAGCAGGCGGTTGCACACGGTCGAGGCGAAGCTTCCCGACACCGCCGAGGCCTGCACGAAGTGTTCGTCGATACGGCCGTCCGGGTACTGGGCGCGCAACTGTGCGATCAGTTGATGATCCCAGCAGGCATGCACCAGACGGAAACGCCCGGCGTCGACGAACAGCGGCAGGGTGTAGAACCACTGGATGAAATCGTGCCAGTCGCCGGGATGCTGGGCGAACTGGGTGAGGGTCTCGTCGATCAGGCGGGCATGACGCGGCGTGTGCTCACGCACGAAGGCCTTGCCGCTGCCGGGGAGCGCCGGCGTGACCCAGCCCAGGGCGTTGTACTCGTGATTGCCCATGATGCAGTGGGCCTGGCCGGCTTCGACCATGTCGTGGACGATATGCAGCGCCTCGCGGATGCGCGGGCCACGGTCGACGATGTCGCCGAGGAACAGCGCCTGGCGCCGCGGATGGCGCCAGACACCGCCCGTGCGCGTGTAGCCAAGGGTGTCGAGCAGGCGTTCGAGGGTCAACGCACAACCGTGAACGTCGCCGATGATGTCGAAACTGCGTGCCGGATCGAGCATCAGTCGTCCCTGCCCCCCAGGCGACTGCCCCAGCCAAGCTTGGTGCGGCAGACTTCGTAGTAGTTATGATCCAGCGGATGGATCAGGCGCAGCTTCTGCGGCTTCTTGCTCACCGTGATGGTGTCGCCTGGAGCGCAGGTGAAGTGGTTCTGCCCGTCACAGGAGACCTGTGGGTAGATCTGCAGGTCCTTGGCGACCACGATCTTCAGCTCGCTGTTGCCATCGACCACGATCGGCCGGCCAGACAAGGTGTGCGGGTACATCGGCACGATGACGATGGCATCGAGCTTGGGGTGCATGATCGGGCCGCCGGCAGACAGCGCGTAGGCGGTGGACCCTGTGGGCGTGGCGACGATCAGGCCGTCGGCCTTCTGGCTGCAGACGAACTGGCCGTCGATGTAGATCTCGAACTCGATCATCCGCGTCGACTTGCCCGGGTGCAGCACCACATCGTTGAGCGCGTCGCCCTGGCCAATGGCCTCGTTGTGGCGGCGAACTTCGGCCTGCAGCAGGAAGCGGTTCTCGACCAGGTAGTGGCCGTCGAGCACCTCGGCGACCTTGGTTTCCAGCTCGTCGGGACGAATGTCGGTGAGAAAGCCGAGGTTGCCGCGGTTGATGCCCAGCACCGGGATGTTATGCCGGGCCAGCGCTCGGGCGGCGCCCAACAAACTGCCGTCGCCACCGACGACGATGACCAGGTCGCAGACCTCGCCCAGCAGCTTGCGCGTGGAGGTCTGCAGGCCGTGGCCGGGCAGCACTTCGGCGATAGTGTCCTCGAGGATCACGTGCAGGTGGCGCTCGAGCAGGAACTTCTTCAGTCGGCGAATGGTGTCGAGCACCTGCGAGCTGCCGAGGCGTCCGATGATACCGATATTGCGAAATTGCTCCATGGGGCTCCTGCAAGGCTCTGCGGCGGGTGACAATGCCTGGATTATGGGCGAAACGACCGGCCAGCGGCAAACCGGCTATGCTCGCAGGATGACACCCTTCACCGACCTCCACGCCCTGCCCCGCCAGCTCCGCCACCCTGCCGTGCGTGATCTGGCGTGGACGCTGCTGTCGCCGCCGCTGCTGAGCGAACCGCCCTGCCCGCAACGCCATCCGCTGGCGGCCAGCGCCTGGGCGGACGATCCGGGGCGGTTACGCGACTGGCTGCTGGCTCTCGATCATGATGCGCAGCCCTTGCAGACGTGGCTGGCGCGCCTCACCAGCCGGCGGTTGGGGCTGTACTACGAACACCTCTGGCAGTTCGCCCTGCAACAGGCACCCGGTGTCGAGCTACTGGCCGCCAACCTGGCGATCCGCCAAGGCGGGCAAACCTTGGGTGAGCTGGATGTCCTGCTGCGCGATCGCACGGGTGACCACCACCTGGAACTGGCGATCAAGCTTTACCTCGGGCCGGATCAGGCTGATGCCCACGACCCGGCGCAGTGGCTGGGGCCAGGCTGTCACGACCGCCTGGGCAGCAAGCTGGCGCACCTGGTCGCACATCAGTTGCCGATCTCGGCTCGGGCCGAAAGCCGGGAAGTCCTGAATCAACTGCAGGTGGGCCATGTGCAGTCGCACCTGTGGCTGGGTGGCTATCTTTTCCATCCATGGCCAGGGCAACTCACGGCCCCCTTCGGGGCCAACCCTGCACACCTGCGCGGGCGCTGGCTGCATCGACGCGAGTGGGCGCAATATGCCAGCGCTCACCCGAGGGCACTCTGGCAACCGCTGCAACGCCATGCCTGGCTGGCACCTGCACGGGTCGAGGCTGGGGATCGCTGGGGGGCGGCGGGTTTTGCAGCCTGGCTGTGGCGCTTGGAGGAAGGAGCCGCGGCACAATTGCTGGTGAGGCTGGAGGAGGATGGCGAAGGCGGCTGGCAAGAGGCGGAGCGAGTGTTTCTGGTGAGTGACAGCTGGCCACACTTACCGGGATGACCCGGGACCCGTGCTCGAGAAAATGCCGTTCCGAGCCCAAAAATCATCGAAACAACCGACCTGAAACAACGAAAAATTACCAATCGACGCGCTAAAGTCCACATCAGGCGCCAGCAAGAGCGCCCACCCAACCTGATGACGAGGACCGACCATGGTTTCATCCACTCCCGCGCCCCACTACGCGCGCCTGTCGATCACCCTGCACTGGCTGATGCTGGTGCTGCTCGCCGCCGTGTATGCCTGCATTGAGCTGCGCGGCCTGTTCCCCAAGGACAGCGCCGAGCGCGACCTGATGAAGAGCCTGCACTTCATGCTCGGCCTCACCGTGTTCGTGCTGGTATGGCTGCGCCTGGCCATGCGCCTGGCGCGCCCGACACCGCCTATCGTGCCCAAGCCACCCGCCTGGCAGACCGGCCTCTCCCATCTGGTCCACATGCTGCTGTACCTGCTGATGATCGGCATGCCACTGGCCGGCTGGCTGATCCTCAGCGCTGCGGGCAAGCCGATACCATTCTTTGGGCTGGAGCTGCCTGCACTGATCGGCCAGGATCCGGACCAGGCAAAGTTCATCAAGGGCTGGCATGAACGCATCGGCACCTGGGGCTACTGGCTGATCGGGCTGCATGCCGTTGCCGGGCTGTACCACCACTACGTACGCCGGGACAACACACTGCTGCGCATGCTGCCTTACAAGTAGCCGCGCCGCCCCTGCAGGCCACCGGTATGAACGAAGATCAGGCGGGTGCCGGGTGAAAATCGCCCGGCCTCGACCTGCTCACGCAGCGCCCACAGCGCCTTCCCTGTGTAGAGCGCTTCGAGTGGCAGACCGCTGTACCTCTCGCTGTCTGCGATGAATGCCAGCAACGCGTCATCGCGCCGGGCGAATCCGCCGCGGCAGGCGTCGTGCAGGCAATAGCCCGCTGTACCCACCAGTTGCGCAATGCCCTGCTCCACACCATGATCGCGCGGCACCGCCAAGGCGCCATGCACCGGATGCGCGCCCTGCTCGGCCAGTACCAGGCCTGCCAGCGTGGTGCCGGTGCCCACCGCCAGCCACCAGGCGTGGTAATCATCCCAACCGATCGACGCCAATTGCGCTTGTGCCTGCTCGACGATCTGCCCACATCCCAAGGCACCTTCCACACCGCCCCCACCTTCGGGGATGCAATGCCAGCCGGGATAACGCGCCTGCCAGGGTTGCCAGAAGCCTGGCGCGTGGCGCGCCCGATAACCACCGTAGCCCAACCAGTGCAAGGTCATGCCCAGCGCTTCCAGATCACGGACGGTCGGGGTGTCTTGCCGCTGGCCTCGCAACAACCCGGCGGTGGCGAAGCCTAAGCGTCTGCCCGCAGCGGCCAAGGCGTGCAAATGATTGGAATGGTTGCCGCCCAGACTGATCAGGCCAGGTGCGTTGGCCTTCCGGGCAGCACGCAGGTGGTGCTGCAGCTTGAACCACTTGTTGCCACTGACCAGTGGGTCGATCAGGTCCAGACGCAACACCGCGCACGCCACACCAGCGTGCGCCAACCAGGGCAGGTGCAGGCTTTGCAGGGGCGCGGCGGTGGAGCCGGAAAGTCCATCGAACATCTATAGCCCCCCCGAAAAGCCCGCACGTTAGCAGGTCAACGGCGCCCCGTCTTCCAGCTGTGGGCATTGCCGACATTGATGTAGTCTTCCAGTGGCGTCAGCAGCGCGGAAACGCGCTTCACCCATTCAAATACCGCGCGCTCGGGACGTACGCCGTTGTCCTGCGAGTGGAAGATATACAGCTTCGCCTCGGTCAAGGCCTTCTCGATCGCGCTGGCGCTGTGCCGTATCGTATTGAGCAGACCAGGGCCAGTCACCCGTGATACCTCACGCATGTACTCGGTGAAACCAGGATCGGAAAACTTCGGACGATGCCCAAGCTTGCGACTAGCGCTGAAACGCTGGGACATTTCCCGCAACACCGCATCGAGCAATGGATTGCCCTTGAGCGAGGCGAAATGACTGTTGTTGGGGCCGTTGAGCATCAGGGTCGCGTTGCTCACCACCCCGCCCACCGCCAGTTGCCCAGGGCGCAATGTCAACTGAGGCAGCGGGCGGAGCAGCACATCGTCCATGTCCATGTACACCCCGCCCAACTCATCTATCAACTTGTAGCGCAAGGCGTCGCAGGCCGCCGCATAGTTGCGGGTTTCCGGCCGCAGGAAGAACTTGAACACCTCACCCTGCGGACCCTCCTCGAAATCCTTGAAGAACGCGTCTCCCTTCAAGGACGTGCAGGTTGCTCCTGGGTAGCGCGAGCGTAGCTTGCGCAACTGCAACGCATTGTTCACCCCCCATCCACTGCGGCCTAGAAAATGCAGATGCAACTGATAACCGCCGGCCCGTGCCATCTCGATGTTGCCCTTGAGCGTGGAGTCGTGAGACGCAATCAGATTGTCTGCGCTGCCGATCCAGATCTGGTGGATAACCTTCGGGAGCAGCTCCAGCCCACTGCTCGGCGGCAGCTCTGGCAACACTGGCCGCTGGAGACACTCCAGTTCCAGGCGCGCTTGCTGGCGCTCCAATCGAGAAGCCGCAGGGCCAGGGTCGACGGCGCCCAGATAGGTATTCGTCTGCTCATCCCGCCGGTAATAACGACCTTTGGAAGATGAGTACCAGCAGCAATAATCCAGATCGAACAGCACCTCCACCTCCTGGGTGCCGTCCATGATCCGGAAAGTCCTGCCACTGCTATTGGCGCTTTCTCGGACCCCGCGCATCACCTTCATCGGCATTGGCCGGACCGGCAGCGGTTGATCCATTCCGCCCAGCAGTCCCGGGCGGCGCACGATCAGCCAGTCGCCTGTACGTGGATCACGTTCGATTCTTGGATCGGGATTGGAAAACAACGAGCGGCTTTGAACCCCGTCGCCTGATCCGATATAAAAAGTCGACGTGCGTTGCAGCGGGTCACGCACTTCGTAGACGGGGTAGTAACGGCCCTGCAAAGACACGTTCAACCGGCCATCGAAGACCAGTAACCCCTTGCGCAGGCCGTGAGAAATGACAAAGGGCGCGCCCTGAGGCTTGGGCACTTCGTCGATCGCGACGACCGACCGTACACCGCTGCCGCTCACCAGTCGCAGCGGCACTCCCGAAGCAGCGGGAGCCCTGAACCGGTAGAACTTTGCGTTAGCCAGGCCGCTCAGGCTGGTCAAGGCCTCGAGGGCATAGGTTCCGGCCTGCTCGCGCTGCCCGCTGGCCAGCGCCGCATAGCTGTTGAACATGTAGTAGCCAAGCTCTGCCAGGTCGAGCACGGTCATGACCCGCGCAGGAATCAGCGCGCTCAGCACGCGGAACACGGGGACAGCGATATCCAGGCCACGCTCCAGCCGCAACTCGGCATCGGAAACCGCCAGGCTGTTACCTTCGGCCAGCAGATAAGCGATGCGATAATTGAAAATTGCCTTGCCTATCGGTTGGTTGAGGGTTTGCGTCGCCAGCTCTGCACCGGCCTTGCCATCAGCGATGCGGAGCAACAGAGGCAAGGCGGTTCCGAGCTGATGACGGCCGAACCGCGACACCCAGTATTCAGTGCTTGCAGGCCACGGCGACGTCCGTTGCAGACCCTCGAGCTCTTGGGCCAGCACGCTGCGCAGAGCCCTGCGAGAGCTGTGGCGCCTGAACGGCTTGCCAGATGGATGGCCAGGTGTATAGCAGATCAGTGACGACTCACCGACTTCATGGAAGATCAGCACGTCACGCAGGGAGTTGCCACCCAGCGTGAGCAGCTGCAACTCGGCACGCTGCCCTTCGCGTATTGGCCGCTGGTCCGGCGATGGATGATCCAGAATGTCCTGGACAGCCTGATACCCGGAATCGTCAAGGTCACCGGTAGCATGCGCCAGGAACGCATCGAGCCGCAGACGTTTCTCGAACAGGCTTGTCGCAGCATCGTGGCGCCGCTGGTGCAGGCCCTTGGTTTCGCCATCGGAAGGTGTCTTCAACGCGTCGCTGATTGCTTGTAGATAGTGCGCCTGCAGGTCCAGCCGCTGGATCAGGCTGCCCAGCCGAGTACTGGAAAGATAGCGTGACTGAGCCTGAGTAACGCCACTGAATTCGACCGTCCAACTGGCGTCGGCCCTGGCATCCATGCGCATGGCGATGTATTCGAGCAACGAGCACTCGCTCTGCACGCTTTGCGCCTGTCCAGGATCAGGAGTGACGCCCGGCGCAAGTTCCGACTCTGGCAATTCGGGGCTGTATTCGACGACGTCGATCTCGACGGTGACAGCACGGGGGTCCAAATCCTGCCCGTCCTTGCGCAATTCGGTGCGAATCCGATCACGGGCGAAATCCTCGAAAGCGGGTAACTGCTGCCAATAGTCCTCGGCGAGGCTCTGCTGCTGGGCAATGTCCAGCAACAGGCCATCCAGTATGTCTTGCTGCGCTTGGGCAAGGTTGCGCAGACCATCTGGTAGTTGCGCCCGCAACGACTGGCGTTCGGCCTCGAACGCCAACAGCACCTGCGTTGAACGTGCACGCGATACATCCAGGCCGATACGATCATCCCATACACCGCGCTGCTCGCGGGTCGCGCTCGCACGCCAGGCCTCACACTGCTGTCTGGCCAGGTGCTCGAACGGATTGCCCTCGATCACCCCCGCTCTCACTTCGAAGCTTGCGTCTTCGCGCTCCCATTCTTCCAGCAACGCCTGCTGCGCCTCCGGTGCCAGGCGCATCAACAAGGCCAAGCCCCAGGCGCGATCCTCCAACAATGCCTTGCGCACCCCATCCAGGGTGGCCTGGAGGTTGTCGTGACGACGGATGAAACCGAAGTATCCACTGCAATACAGCACAGCTTCGCCGGTCAGAGCCTGCCGCTCGGTAACGTAGGACAGTGCCGGGTCGTAGCCGGCCGGGATTTCGCTGAGGACCAGCATGCCTGGCAAAGAGAAGGACTTCGAGCTTCCACCGGTGCGCACCGTCAGGTCATAGACACCTCTTGGCACGCTGCGGTCGGAGAAACGGGGGTGGGCGACGATGTCTTCGATCAGCGCCCTGGCTTGGGCAGTGAGCGTTCCGACGCTCTCCAGCAGTTGCACATCATCCGCCAGGCTCGCGCGCACCTGCTGCTCCATGGCCAGTTGCCGAGGGGCCAACGACAGCTGCGCGGGAACCTCCCAGTAGGTTTGCGCATCGACCTCGAAGCGGCTGAGCACCGTCTTGGCGTCTATAAGCTTCAAGGCGTCGTGCACCTGATCCAGGGTCACGTCCGCAATCAGGTCGGCTTCGGCCAGCGAACTGGCGCTCGACGACAGCACCGCCTGTGCCGGGTCGAAGAGATCAGCCGTGGTCTGCCCCAGGCGTGCGGACTCGACCAGGCTCTTCAGGGTGTGGCCATG
Source organism: Pseudomonas sp. NY15374 (assembly GCF_048068255.1). Classification (NCBI taxonomy): domain Bacteria; kingdom Pseudomonadati; phylum Pseudomonadota; class Gammaproteobacteria; order Pseudomonadales; family Pseudomonadaceae; genus Pseudomonas; species Pseudomonas sp. NY15374. Next base: position 199,878 of record NZ_JBLUPZ010000011.1, on the reverse strand, counting down.
GGTGACCGTACGCTCCTCGGAGCCCTCGTCGTCGATGAATTGCAACAGGTAGGGGGCACGCGCCAGCAGGCCTGGCAACTGTGCCTCGAACAGCGCAAGGGCCGACGCGCCGAGCGTGGGCAGGGCATCGGTTTGCGGGAATTGATCCGGCAGTTCGGCGGCAAGCGGCTGGGGTTGCGGGGGATGGGTCATGGCGGCAATCTCTTTTGAAAATCGAGAGGTTGCCGCCACCAGACGGACAGTCGGTGCTAAGTATGTCTTCCTGGAGCTCGGTCTTCCTAGAGCTCCGCTGCCAGGCGCGATCCCTGGTTGATCGCGCGCTTGGCATCGAGCTCGGCAGCGACATCCGCACCACCGATCAGGTGCACCGATTGCCCCTTGGCCAGCAGCCCTTCATACAGCTCGCGCTGCGGCTCCTGCCCGGCGCAGATCACCACGTTGTCCACCGCCAGCACCTGCGGTTCGCCCTCGCCAATGCGCACATGCAGGCCCGCATCATCGATCTTCAGGTAATCGACGCTGTTGAGCATCTGTACCTGTTTGTTCTTGAGACCCGTACGGTGAATCCAGCCAGTGGTCTTGCCCAGGCCGTCGCCGACCTTGGTCTTCTTGCGCTGCAACAGATAGACCTGGCGTGCCGGGGCATGGGGTTCAGGCTTGACCCCCGCGATACCGCCGCGGGCCTCAAGGCTGGCATCGATACCCCACTCCTTCCAGAACGCAGCGCGATCCTGGCTGGTGGCGATGCCCTTGTGCACCAGGTACTCGCTGACGTCAAACCCGATACCACCGGCGCCGATCACGGCAACCCGCTCACCTACTGGCTTGCGCTCGAGCAGCACATCAAGGTAGCTCAGAACCTTGGCATGCTCGACCCCGGGGATGGTTGGCGTACGTGGGGTGATCCCGGTAGCCAGGATAATCTCGTCGAAGCCGCCCGCCGCCAGTTCGTCGACACCAACACGGGTGTTCAGGCGCAGTGTCACGCCGCTGTTCTTCACTTTGTTGGCGAAGTAGCGCAGGGTCTCGAAGAACTCTTCCTTGCCCGGCACACGCTTGGCGACATTGAACTGCCCACCCATCTCGGCGCTGGCATCGAACAGGGTCACCTCGTGCCCACGCTCGGCGGCGACCGTCGCCGCAGCGAGGCCAGCAGGCCCTGCGCCGACCACGGCGATGCGTTTCACCGCACGTACGGGCAGGTAGTTGAGCTCGGTCTCGTGGCAGGCACGCGGGTTCACCAGGCAACTGGTCAGCTTGCCGCCGAAGGTGTGGTCCAGACAGGCCTGGTTGCAGCCGATGCAGGTGTTGATCTCGTCCGCGCGGCCCTCGGCCGCCTTGTTGACGAAGTTAGGGTCGGCGAGGAAGGGCCGGGCCATCGATACCATGTCGGCATCGCCTTCGGCCAACACGGCTTCGGCCACTTCCGGCGTGTTGATGCGGTTGGTGGTGATCAGCGGAATCTGCACTGCGCCGCGCAGCTTGGCGGTTACCTTGCTGAACGCTGCGCGCGGCACCTTGGTCGCGATGGTCGGGATGCGCGCTTCGTGCCAGCCGATGCCTGTGTTGATCAAGGTGGCGCCCGCCTGCTCGATGGCCTTGGCCAACTGCACGATCTCGTCCCAGTTGCTGCCACCCTCGACCAGATCGAGCATCGACAGGCGGAAGATGATGATGAACTCACGGCCCACCGCTTCACGTACGCGTCCGACGATCTCTACCGCAAGACGCATGCGGTTCTCGTAGCTGCCACCCCAGCGGTCGGTGCGGTGGTTGGTGTGCGCGGCGAGGAACTGGTTGATGAAGTAGCCTTCCGAACCCATGATCTCGACGCCGTCGTAGCCCGCACGCTGGGCCAGTACCGAACAGTTCACAAAGTCATCAATCTGCTTCTGGATGCCCGCCTCGTCCAACTCCTTGGGCTTGAACGGGTTGATCGGTGCCTGGATGGCACTGGGCGCCACTTGCCGCGGGCTGTAGGCGTAGCGTCCGGCATGCAGGATCTGCAGACAGATCTTGCCCCCTGCCGCATGCACCGCCTCGGTGACGATCCGATGCTTATCGGCTTCTTCTTCGGTGCTGAGCTTGGCCGCACCGGAGTACACGCCACCCTCGTCGTTCGGCGCAATACCGCCGGTCACCATCAGGCCGACCCCGCCACGGGCACGTTCGGCAAAGTAGGCGGCCATCCGCTCGAAGCCACCCGGGCGCTCTTCGAGACCGGTGTGCATGGAGCCCATCAGGGTGCGGTTACGCAGGGTGGTGAAGCCCAGATCGAGCGGGGCCAACAGGTGTGGGTAACGTTCGGCAGCCATGGAGGGACTCCTGATGAGGCGTGATCACGGAATGCGGGTGCCTCACACGGGCCCCGTCGTTTGTCTGCCGTCGACATTAAACAGGCGTTTGAACCGGCTCAATGATCGAAACTGACAACTTATTGATCCTGCTGCACAGCGGGACTACCCTAGAGCACCCTTGGCCTCAAGATGCCGTACCGCTTCATGCGCAAACTCCTGGCAAGCGCTCTGGCGCTGGTGACAATCGCCGCCCTGTTCAGCTATGGGTTCTGGACCCAACAACGCCCGGAAGGTCATTACCTGTCCGATTTGCGCATCGAACTGGCGCTCAACCAGGGGGTACCCGGCGAGCACGGCAATCTGCTGGGCATCGAGCCGTTGCTCTACCCCAGCGACTACCAGAACCTCGGGCGCCTGCACCGCAAGCTCTCGGCCTATCTGGAACAGGCCCGTGCCCAAGGCTTGGTCAACCCGCGAACGGTGGTGGTGCTACCCGAGCACATCGGCACCTGGCTCTGGGCCCGCGGCGAGAAAAAGGAGCTGTACCAGGTCACCCAGTTCCGCGAGGCCTGGCAGTGGCTGGAGCTGAGCAACCCCGTGCGCTACGGCCTGGCCATGCTGGCGGCCACTGGTGATGATCGCCGCTCCGACGCGCACCTGCGCATGAAGGCGCGGCAGATGGCCGCTGACTACCAGCAACTGTTTGGCGGCCTGGCCCGCGAGTTCGGCGTCACCCTGGTGGCCGGCTCCATCGTGCTGCCGTCGCCTTATGTCGAGGAGGGCCAGTTGCATGTCGGCAAAGGCCCCCTGTTCAACAGCAGCCTGGTGTTCGCCAGCGATGGCACACCGCTTGGCCAGCCGCAGTTGCAGCAATACGCCGATAGCGAGGTCCGTCGTTTCATTCAAGATGGCCAGGCCCAGCCGCTGCAGGTCGTGCAGACCCCGGCGGGGCGCCTGGGTGTACTGGTGGGCAGCGACAGCTGGTATCCGCGCAACCATGAACTGTTGGCTCACCAGTCGGTGCAACTGATCGCCAATCCGGTGTTTCTCAGTGGCAAGGGAAGTTGGCAGGAACCCTGGCGCGGCAACCGCCACCAACAGGCTGCCAACCAGTTGCCGCTGAGCAAAGGCGAAGTCAGTGAAGAGGCGGCTTGGCGTCAACTGATCCTGGCCGCCAACCCCAAGCTGCCAAGCATCAGTGTCTTCCTGCGCGGCCAGTTCTGGGAGCTGGGCAGCGACGGCCAGGGCTTTGCCAACCAGGCGGGCGCGCAACTGGCTGGCAATCCCAGCCAGGGTGCCCGCCTGCTGAACCTGTGGCTGTAAGGGCATGCGCCAGCCACGCGTGCGCCTGGGTGACCTCTCGGTAGGTTTCGTCCAGCCCCTGACCGAAGCCCTGCAGGAGCTGGGACATGACCCGGCACCGCTGCTGCAACGTTATGGGCTGGATGCCATGCGCATGAACGAAGCCGGTGCCCGCCTGTCGATTCCCCGCTACATGCACCTGGGGCATGCAGCCATCGAGCTCAGTGCCGAGCCCGCCCTGGGGCTGCGCATGGGACGCCTGAGCCGCCTGGCCCAGGCCGGCCTGGCAGGCGTGACGGCAGCGCAAGCACCGAACGTGCGCGAGGCCGCGCGTACCCTGCTGCGCTATGAGCCGCTGTACGCTGCCAACTATCGTGGCAGCTCGGCCTTCATCGAAGACGCCCAAGGGGCCTGGCTGCGCTTTTATTCGATCAGCCCGTACAACACCTACAACCGCTTCGTGGTCGATTCGTTGCTGGCCGGCTGGCTGGCACAGCTGTCAGGGCTGGCTGGCACGCTGCTGCTGGCCGAACGCATGGAAATCGAGTTCGAGGCGCCCGCCTACAGTACCCTGTACCAACCGTTGTGCAGCACGCCCGTGCAGTTCGGTGCCGCCAGCAACCAGCTGCGCCTCGGCCAGGCCGCCCTCGCGCTGGGCAACCCACACCACTGCCCCAGTACCTGGCAGCACCTGCTGCAACTGTGCGAGGCGGAGCTGACCCAGCGCACGCGTGTGCGCAGCCTGGGCGAGCGCATCACACATCTGCTCGGCCCATTGCTCAACGGCGGACGGGAGCCTGACCTGGAGGAGGTGTCACGCCACCTGCAATTGCCCACCTGGACCTTGCGTCGCAAGCTGGCCGAGGAAGGCTCGAGCTTTCGCGGCCTGCTCAATGACACCCGACGCGACCTCGCCGAAACCTATATCCGCGACACGGAGCTGGCCTTCGGTGAAATCGCCTATCTGCTGGGGTTTGCATCGGCCGAAGCCTTCCAGCGCGCATTCAAGCGCTGGACGAGGCTGACACCGGGGGAGTTTCGCCGCCATCAGCGGCAAGTAGGCTAGAGCTCGGTGGCGTCTTCCGCCGGCTCCGGGGTATCCAGTTCATATGCCTGGAATTCGAGAAGTTCTTCCTGATAGTCGTCCATTGGCCTGCGTCCTCTTGCATTCATTTTTTCATGGGTCTGGCCATCAAGCTAAGCGGGCCGGATGAAGGAATCATGACATCCCCATGAGGAATAAACGTAGCAGGCGTTCAGGTCGTTAACCGCAGTACGTGTGTAACAGCAGATGAAGCATTTCCCTAGAGTGACGAAGGTACCGGCTCGCCGGTGGGTGCCGCTTGCTGCACCTGGATCGGCGCAGCTTCGACCGGCGGCGCGATAGGCTGGGAGCCCTGGCTATCGTCGACCACTGGCGCCGCGGGCGCCTCGCTGGCGGCCGGTGCTGCAGCGGTCGGCGATGGCGCGTGCTCCGAAGGAGTCACCGGCGCTGCCGGCTCGACCTGCGGCGCGCTGCCAGACACCGGTACCGCCGCTGGCTGTGCGGCCGGGGCCAATGCCGCAGGCTCGGGCAAGCCCAACTCCTGCGCCGGTTTTTCAGGCTTGGGCGCCTCCACCTGAGGGGCGGCCTTTTTCTGCTTCTTCGGCTTTGGCAGGTAGCTTTCGACCAGCGCGAAATAACGCTCGTAGAACTGCGGCGAAGTCACGGTTTCGCTGGCCACCTTGACCATGGAGTCGTCGGTGGAGCCGATCGGCATCGACACCGAGCCGAGGATGCCGACACCGAGGCTGGCCGAGGTGTTGGATTTTTTCAGGGTGTAGCGATCCTGCAGGGCGTTGGCAAAGATCGTCGAACGCTGATCGTCGCTGCTGTCGGGGGCGCAGGTGATGTTGAAGCTGATCTGCAGGTGGTTCTCGGCGTTCTGCTGGAAGCTCTTGTTGCCCGCCACCTGGCTCGCGTCACTGCTGGTGATGATATAGCCCTGGCTCAGCAATGCCCGGCGCGCGGCTTCGCACGACCCGGCATCGCTGACCTGGAAGCTGCGCGAGAACGTCCCCGAGTCGTCGAAGTTCTCGTGTTCGTAGATCGCTGCCTTTTTCGAGGAACAGCCGGAAACACCCGCCAGCACCAGGGCCAGCCCGAGCGCTACAGAGACGGTAGATCTGGACATTGTCAATTCCGGGAAGAACGAATGGTGCCTATTGTGCAACACATCGCTGGGTCGCTGAAACCGCTGGTCGGTGAAGAGTCTGTCAGCATCAGGTAAATGTTCGGAGTGACCCCGTCAGCTCCACGCCGATGTCTAACAGCACTGGTGATTGCTACCAAGGCCGGCACTAGCCATTCACCAGGCCACAGAAACAAAAAAAGCGACCCTAAGGTCGCTTTCTTTGTGCCTCGAGGGGTTCAGTGACCTCGAAGCGAATATGGCGCAGCGGACGGGACTCGAACCCGCGACCCCCGGCGTGACAGGCCGGTATTCTAACCGACTGAACTACCGCTGCGTGCCGCACAGGCCGAAGCCTGCTTGAAACTGGGATCTGCATGCCAGCGTATGACGCTGGTGTTGCAGGCACAAAAAAGGCGATTGGTTTATCGCCTTCAATGTCGCTTGGAGGAGTTCTAGGGCCTCGAAGCAGAAGATGGCGCAGCGGACGGGACTCGAACCCGCGACCCCCGGCGTGACAGGCCGGTATTCTAACCGACTGAACTACCGCTGCGTATCTTGCAGGCCGTAACCTGCTTGAAACTGGGATCTGGCAGAAAGGTCTTGCCTTCATGCCACAGACCGGTGAAGCTCACCAATCTGTTTAAGTAAGTGGCGCAGCGGACGGGACTCGAACCCGCGACCCCCGGCGTGACAGGCCGGTATTCTAACCGACTGAACTACCGCTGCGCATGTGGACTTGCGTCCTGTTCCTCTCTGGTAGGAAGCCTCTTTCGAAGCGTCCCGGGTCAGGAACAATCTCAGGAAGTGGTGGGTGATGACGGGATCGAACCGCCGACCCTCTGCTTGTAAGGCAGATGCTCTCCCGGCTGAGCTAATCACCCTCGCGATGTTGCTTGTTGCGTTTGCTTCGCTGAGGCCGCGAAATTTACGCAGGTACCGATGCTAAGTCAATAGCCCCGTTGAATTTTTTTTCAAAAACATGAAAAAGCGTCAGAACGAAAAAGGAGCCTTGTCGGCTCCTTTTGCTTTGCACAGCGGCAAGTGGCGCGTCAGCTGTAGATCATCTTGCGGCTCATGCCGCCATCGACCACAAATTCCTGGCCGGTGACGAATCCGGCCTGACGCGACAACAGCCAGGCCACCAGTGCCGCAACATCCTCCACCGTCCCTACCCTGCCCGTTGGATGCTGGGCATGGTCGGCTTCGGTGAGGGGTTCGGCGCGGCGCTGGGACGGATCGCGGGCGTCGATCCAACCAGGGCTGACGGCGTTGACCCGGATCTCCGGCCCCAGGCTCATGGCCAGGGCGTGGGTCAGTGCCAGCAGCCCGCCCTTGCTTGCGGCATAGGCCTCGGTGTCCGGCTCCGACTGACGTGCACGTGTGGAGGCCAGGTTGACGATCGCCCCGCCATGCGCGCGCAGGTAAGGCGCACAGTGCTTGGCCAACAGCATCGGGCCACTGAGGTTGACCGCCAATACACGATTCCATTGCGCAAGGCTCAAGCTCTCGAGCGTATGGTTGTGCGGGTTGGCGATGGCCGCGTTGCACACCAGCGCATCCAGACGTCCGAACTGGCCCAGCACCTGCGCCACACCAGCGCTGACCTGGGCCTCGTCGGAGACGTCCATGGCGATGAACCAGGCGTTGCTGCCCAGGGTCTTGGCAACCTTGGCACCGCGCTGGCGGTCCAGGTCACTCAACACCACCTGCCAACCTTCGCAGATCAGCCAGGCGGCGATGCCCAGGCCGATGCCGCGGGCGGCACCGGTTACCAAGGCCACCCGACCGTTATGGTCTGGCTCGCCACCTGTCCAGTCGATCACAGCGCTGCCAACCCACGCGCCAGGTCGGCCTGCAGATCGACGACGTCCTCAAGCCCTACCGCAACACGAATCAGGCTGTCACGGATGCCGGCCGCCTCGCGCTCCTGCGGGCTCAGACGACCGTGGGAGGTGGTCGCCGGATGGGCGATGGTGGTCTTGCTGTCACCCAGGTTCGTGGTGATCGAAATCACCCGAGTGGCGTCGATAAAGCGCCAGGCGCCCTCTTTGCCGCCCTTGACCTCAAAGCTGACCACCGCGCCGAAACCACTCATCTGGCGCTTGGCCAGTTCGTGCTGTGGGTGGCTTGGCAAGCCGGCGTAATGCACCTTTTCCACACCCTCCTGCTGTTCCAGCCATTCAGCCAAGGCCTGCGCGCTCTCGCAGTGCGCACGCATGCGCAGCTTGAGGGTCTCCAGGCCCTTGGTGAAAATCCAGGCGTTGAACGGGCTGAGGGTCGGCCCCGCGGTACGCAAGAAGCCCACCACTTCCTTCATCTGCTCGGCACGACCGGCAACCACGCCGCCCATGCTGCGGCCCTGGCCGTCGATGAACTTGGTCGCGGAGTGGAAGACGATATCGGCCCCCTGCTTGAGCGGTTGCTGCAGCGCCGGCGTGCTGAAGCAGTTGTCCACTACCAGCATCGCGCCACCGGCGTGGGCGATTTCGGCCAGTGCGCCGATATCCACCAACTCCGCCAGCGGGTTGGACGGCGACTCGACGATCAGCAGCTTGGTATTGGCCTTGATGGCGTTCTTCCAACCACCAAGATCGACCAGCGGCACATAGTCCACCTGCACACCGAAGCGCTTGAAATACTTCTCGAACAGGCTGATGGTCGAGCCGAACACGCTCTGCGACACCAGCACGTGGTCGCCAGCGCTGCACAGCGACATGACCACGGCGAGAATCGCCGCCATGCCGGTGGACGTCGCCACGGCCTGCTCTGCACCTTCCATGGCCGCCAGGCGCTCCTCGAAGGCACGCACGGTCGGATTGGTGTAGCGTGAGTAAACGTTGCCCGGCGTTTCACCGGCAAAACGCGCAGCCGCATCGGCGGCCGTGCGGAAGACATAGCTGGAGGTCAGGAACAGCGCTTCGCTGTGCTCGCCCTCGGGCGTACGGTGCTGACCGGCACGCACTGCCAGGGTGTCGAAACCGACACCCTCCAGGTCGCTGTCCAGCCGTCCGGCATCCCATTGATCCGTCATGCCGTTACTCCTAAAAAGCCCAAAGTCAGTTGTTGTACAGGTCGATGATCGCGCTGACAGCCTGGGTCTTGACCTTGGCCGCATCGTTGCGAGCCTGTTCGATACGGTCCAGGTAGGCATCGTCGATGTCGCCGGTAACGTATTCACCGTTGAACACCGCGCAATCGAAGTGCTCGATCTTGATCTTGCCGCCACCGACCGAGTCGATCAGGTCCGGCAGGTCCTGATAGATCAGCCAGTCGGCGCCGATCAACTCGGCCACCTGTTCAGTGGTACGGTTGTGGGCGATCAGTTCGTGAGCGCTCGGCATGTCGATGCCGTAGACGTTGGGGTAACGCACAGCCGGCGCCGCGGAGCAGAAGTAGACGTTCTTCGCGCCGGCCTCACGGGCCATCTGGATGATCTGCTTGCAGGTGGTGCCGCGTACGATCGAGTCATCCACCAGCATCACGTTCTTGCCGCGGAATTCCAGCTCGATGGCATTGAGCTTCTGGCGTACCGATTTCTTGCGCGCGGCCTGGCCGGGCATGATGAAGGTACGGCCGATGTAGCGGTTCTTGACGAAGCCTTCGCGGAACTTCACACCCAGGTGGTTGGCCAGCTCCAGGGCCGCGGTGCGGCTGGTGTCCGGGATCGGGATGACCACGTCGATGTCGTGCTCCGGGCGCTCGCGGCGAATCTTCTCGGCCAGCTTCTCGCCCATGCGCAGACGCGCCTTGTACACCGAGACACCGTCCATGATCGAGTCAGGACGAGCCAGGTAGACATGCTCGAAGATGCAGGGCTGCAGTTTCGGGTTGTTGGCACACTGCTTGGTGTACATCTGCCCTTCTTCGGTGATGTACACGGCCTCGCCTGGCGCCAGGTCACGGATCAGGGTGAAGCCGAGGACGTCCAGGGCAACGCTTTCGGAGGCGATCATGTACTCGACGCCTTCGTCGGTGTGGCGCTGGCCGAACACCACCGGACGAATGCCGTTGGGGTCACGGAAGCCGACGATGCCGTAGCCGGTGATCATCGCCACCACCGCATAGCCACCGACACAGCGGCTGTGCACATGGGAGACCGCCGCGAACACGTCCTCCTCGGTCGGCTGCAGCTTGCCGCGTACGGCCAGTTCATGGGCGAACACGTTGAGCAGCACTTCCGAGTCGGAATTGGTGTTGACGTGACGCAGGTCGGACTCGTAGATCTCCTTGGCCAACTGTTCGACGTTGGTCAGGTTGCCGTTGTGCGCCAGGGTGATGCCATACGGCGAGTTGACGTAGAACGGCTGAGCCTCGGCCGAGGTGGAGCTGCCCGCGGTCGGGTAGCGCACGTGGCCGATGCCCATGTGGCCGACCAGGCGCTGCATGTGGCGCTGCTGGAAGACGTCGCGCACCAGGCCATTATCCTTGCGCAGGAACAACCGGCCGTCATGGCTGGTCACGATACCGGCAGCGTCCTGGCCGCGGTGCTGGAGGACCGTTAGCGCGTCATACAGCGCCTGATTGACGTTCGACTTACCGACGATACCGACGATGCCACACATGCGACGCAACCCCTACTTTGACGAAACTTGAGTGAAAAGCGCTCAGGGCCGGGATGGACCGAGCAGCTGTTCCTTGAACGGAAGATCAACTGGAGAGCTGATCCCACTGGACATCCACTGACCGGCGAAACCGAGAATCAGATTCTTCGACCAGTCAGCGACCAATAGAAATTGTGGTATCAGGCGTGATTCCTGCCACCACGGATCCTGTTGCACCGGGCCCAGGCTGAGCAAGCCGACGGCCACCACCACCAGCAAGGCCCCGCGCGCGGCGCCGAACACCATGCCGAGGAAACGATCGGTGCCGGACAGCCCGGTCACGCGGATCAGCTCGCCGACGAGGAAGTTGATCATCGCCCCCACCAGCAGGGTGGCGACGAAAAGAATGGTACACCCGGCGATGATCCGTGCCGAGGGTGTCTGGATATAGCTCTCCAGGTACTGCGACAGCGACCCGCCGAACATCCAGGCGACCGCGCCGGCAATGATCCAGATGAGCAAGGACAAGGCTTCCTTGACGAAGCCGCGCTTGAGACTGATCAGTGAGGAAACGGCGACGACCGCAATGATCGCCCAATCAACCCAGGTAAATGCCACGGTGCTGCCTGCAGACGTTTGAGGCGGCGCATTTTAACAGAGCGGAGGGCTTGGGGTAAGCGGAATGTCAGGTCGTTGAAGGCCTGCAGCTTGACCTCCAGGACAACTTCGTAGCTCTCGCGAAGGCTGGAATCGAACGAAAAACGGCCCCGCCCGACCGGCGTCAATACGCTGATCTGGCAGGGCCGCCAGGAATTAGCCTCGTTCCGGCTGGAAACGAACCACGATACCCTTGAGATTCTGCTGGCGGTTGATCACATCACGCAGGCGCTCGGCTTCGGCACGCTCGATCAGTGGGCCGACGAATACCCGGTTCATGCCGTCAGCCGACCGGATGTAGGCGTTGTAGCCCTGGCTGCGCAGCGTCTTCTGCAGGTTATCGGCCCCAGCGCGATTGGACAGGCTGGCCAGCTGGATCGACCAGCTCACCGGCAGGCCGTTGGCGTCGATCTTCGACGCTGTCGCCGGCTTGCTTGCACTGGCAGTGGCAGCAGGTGCGGGAGTGGCAGGCGGCACCGGGCGCGCTTCAGCTTTAGCGGCAGGTGCCGGGGGTGGCGACTTGGCCACCGGCACCTGGGCGACCTGCGCAGGTGACGGCGTGATCGGCTGGGTTGGCGCGCTGACCGGTGCAGTAGACTCGTCGACCACCACCGGCGGTTGCTCCGAGGGATCAGGCAGCGCCTGAGGCTCCGGCACCTGCACAGGCTCCACCTTGACGTCGGGCAGGCTTGGCATGGCCGGCGCCTGTGGCGCCTCGACGCGCACCTGGCGCATCTCGTCCTCGCGGGTGAACAGCATCGGCAGGAAGATCACCGCCAGCGCCACCAGCACCAGCGCACCGACCATGCGCTGCTTCATCCCTTTATCCAGCACTGCCATCTACTCCATCCTCCGGGACCTGCCGCTCGAGCCATTCCAGGGCTTGGCCGACGCAGAAAAACGAACCGAACAGCAAGATCTGGTCATCCGCCGTTGCCTGTGCACACTGCCCTTCTAGGGCAGCGGCGACACTGGCATAAGACTTCACCGTAGCACCTTGGTTCGTCAAGGCAGTGGCCAGTTCGGCAGCCGCACGACTGCGCGGGGTATCCAGGGGGGCTACCGCCCAGTCGTCGACCAGGCCCTGCAGTGGCGCGATCACGCCCTCCAGGTCCTTGTCGGCGAGCAGGCCGAACACCGCCAACCGACGCCCCTTCAACGGACGCGCGGCCAGGCGGCGAGCCAGGTACTCGGCGGCATGCGGGTTGTGCCCGACATCCAGCAGCAGCTCCACCGTCTTGCCCTGCCAGGTCAACTGGCGACGGTCCAGGCGACCGGTAATGCGGGTATCGAGCAACGCCCGGCGAACCTGCTCGGCCTGCCACGGCAAGCCCATCAGCAGGTAGGCCTGCAGTGCCAGGGCAGCGTTTTCCATGGGCAGGTCGAGCAGCGGCAGGTCATGCAGCGCCACCGGCTGACCATCGGTCGAGGTGCCACGCCAGCTCCAGCGGCCTTCGGCGCTGTCCAGGTCGAACTCACGGCCACGCAGGAAAAGCGGCGCAGTGAGTTCTATTGCCTTGTCCAGCAGTGGCTGCGGTGGGTCCAGGTCGCCACATAGCGCCGGCTTGCCCGCACGGAAGATGCCAGCCTTCTCGAAGGCCACCCGTTCACGGGTATCACCCAGGTAATCGACATGGTCAACACCGATGCTGGTCACCAGCGCCATGTCGGCGTCTACCACGTTCACGGTGTCCAGACGGCCACCAAGGCCCACTTCGAGCACCACGGCATCGAGCTGCGACTGTTGGAACAGCCAGAAGGCCGCCAATGTACCCATCTCGAAGTAGGTAAGGGAAATCTCGCCCCGCGCCGCCTCGACGGCGGCGAAGGCTTCGCACAGACGCTCATCGCTGGCTTCGACGCCATCGATCAGCACCCGCTCGTTGTAACGCAACAGGTGCGGCGAGCTGTACACGCCGACCTTCAAGCCCTGGGCACGCAGCAACGAGGCGATGAACGCACAGGTCGAACCCTTGCCGTTGGTGCCGGTGACCGTCACCACCCTCGGCGCCAGCCGACCGAGCGCGAGGCGCGCCAGCACCTGCTGTGAACGCTCCAGGCCCATGTCGATGGCCGAAGGGTGCAACTGCTCGAGGTATGCGAGCCACTCGCCCAGAGTACGCTGGCTCATCACGCGACGACGGCCGCTTCTTTCGCCTGCTCGGGAGTCGGTTGGCCGGTCATCTGTGCCAGCAGGCGGGCCAGGCGTGGACGCAGCTCATGACGGGAGATGATCAGGTCGATGGCACCATGCTCCAGCAGGAACTCACTGCGCTGGAAGCCTTCCGGCAGTTTTTCGCGCACGGTCTGCTCGATCACACGCGGGCCGGCGAAGCCGATCAGCGCCTTCGGCTCACCGACGATGACATCACCCAGCATCGCAAGACTGGCGGACACACCACCATAGACCGGGTCGGTCAGTACCGAGATGAACGGGATGCCTTCTTCACGCAGGCGCGCCAGCACCGCCGAGGTCTTGGCCATCTGCATCAGCGAGATCAGCGCTTCCTGCATACGCGCACCGCCGGAGGCGGAGAAACAGATCATCGGGCAACGGTTTTCCAGGGCGTAGTTGGCTGCGCGCACGAAGCGCTCGCCGACGATGGCACCCATCGAACCACCCATGAAGGAGAACTCGAAGGCGCTGACCACGATCGGCATGCCCATGAGTGTGCCGCTGACCGAGACCAGCGCGTCCTTCTCGCCGGTCTGCTTCTGCGCGGCGGTCAGGCGATCCTTGTACTTCTTGCCATCACGGAACTTCAGGCGATCGACCGGTTCCAGGTCAGCGCCCAGCTCGGCGCGGCCTTCGACATCGAGGAAGATGTCGATACGCTCACGGGCGCCGATACGCATGTGATGGTTGCACTTGGGGCAGACGTCGAGTGTTTTTTCCAGCTCCGGACGATACAGCACGGCTTCGCAAGCCGGGCACTTGTGCCACAGGCCTTCCGGCACCGAGCTCTTCTTCACCTCGGAACGCATGATCGAAGGGATCAGTTTGTCTACCAACCAGTTGCTCATGCTCTATTCTCCCGTTTTGGCCGGTGGCGGGCTTGCTGTCGCCTGCCCTGCCCCGACCCTTGAGCTCAAATTCGTGTTCTAAACGACGATGGACCGGTCACAGGGACCACCCGCGCACCACTCCACCTTCAACCTGTACGCCGACGCCCCTGACGTCGCGTGTTCTGATGACCAGCCCCACGGGGCCAGCCGGGCAGCACCGGGCTGCGATAGCTATGGACGATGGCACGCCGCCAACCGTCACATCCGCCGTCACGCCGCGCGGACCGCGCGCATGAAGGCTTCGATCTTGCTGGCATCCTTGATGCCCTTGGCCTGCTCGACGCCGCCACTGACGTCCACCGCATAGGGGTTGACCTGGGCGATGGCCTGACCGACGTTGTCCGCCGACAACCCACCCGCGAGGATGATCGGCTTGCTCAAGCGCGCCGGCACCAGCGACCAATCGAAGGCTTCGCCAGTCCCCCCCGGCACACCAGCCACGTAGGTATCCAGGAGAATGCCACGGGCGCCGGAGTACTGCTGGCAGGCAGCCTCGAGATCATCCCCGGGGCGCACTCGCAGGGCCTTGATCCATGGGCGGTGATAGCCTTCGCAATCGGCGGGGGTTTCGTCGCCGTGGAACTGTAGCAGGTCCAGTGGAACCACCTCGAGGATCTCGTTCAGCTCACAGCGTGACGCGTTGACGAACAGCCCCACCGTGGTCACGAAGGGCGGCAACTGCTCGATGATCGCCCGCGCCTGGCGCACATCCACCGCGCGCGGGCTCTTGGCATAGAAGACGAAGCCAATCGCATCGGCACCGGCCTCGACGGCGGCCAGCGCGTCTTCGATGCGGGTAATCCCGCAGATCTTGGTGCGGACGTTGCTCATGGACGACGAACCTTGAGTGATCGGTGAAAGGCCGGATGTTAGCAAATGACGTTTCGCCCGTCAGTCTGCCAACGCCTCGTAGCCGGTAAGAAAGTGTGGGCCGATGTAACGCTGCGGCAGGGCGAACTCTTCCGGGTACTCCACCTGCACCAGGTACAGGCCATAAGGATGCGCCGTCACGCCCCCCTCCCGACGGTTGCGCCCCTCCAGCACCTCGCGGGCCCATTGCACAGGGCGCTCGCCGGCACCGATGGTCATCAGCACACCGGCGATATTGCGCACCATATGATGCAAGAAAGCCGTGGCGCGCACGTCGAGGACGATCATCCGACCATGGCGGGTAACGCGCAGGTGGTGGATATGCTTGATCGGCGACTTGGCCTGGCATTGGCTGGCCCGGAATGCGCTGAAGTCGTGGGTGCCGAGCAGGTATTCGGCGGCCTCGGCCATCGCCGCGACGTCCAGCGGGCGGTGAGTCCAGGTTACCTCTTCGGCCAGGTGCGCCGGACGGATCGGATCGTTGTAGATGACGTAGCGGTAACGCCGGGCAGTGGCCTTGAACCGCGCATGGAAGTGCGCCGGCATCGTCCGTGCCCAGGCCACGCTGATGTCATGGGGCAGGTTGAAGTTGGTGCCCAGGGTCCAGGCACGTTCGTCACGCACGGCGCGGGTATCGAAGTGCACCACCTGGCCGCAGCCGTGAACGCCAGCGTCGGTGCGCCCGGCGCACATCACACTGATCGGCGAGTCGGCGACCTTCGACAATGCCTGCTCCAGCGCCTGCTGGACACTGGGCACACCGCTGGCCTGGCGTTGCCAGCCGCGGTAGCGCGAACCTTTGTATTCCACGCCCAGGGCGATGCGCGAGTACCCTTCGGCCGCCGATTCGGCCGCGTCGATGTCGTTGATGTCCAAGAAAGCCAAACCTGTGGATGAAACGAAAAGGCGGCCATTATAACGACAACGGCAGCCCTCAGGGCTGCCGTTGTCCTATCCAGGCCAGCTACGCGTCAGACCAGACGCGACAGCATGTCCTGCGCCTCCTGGCGCTGGCCGTCATCGCCATCCTTGACCACCTCGTCGAGGATATCGCGGGCGCCCTGGTGATCACCCATGTCGATGTAGGCCCGAGCCAGGTCGAGTTTGGTCGCCACTTCGTCGGTGCCGGAGAAGAAGTCGAAATCCAGGTCATCCAGGGCTCCGGGCTCGAGCGCCGCATCCTCGGCAGTGAAGTGTGGCTCCAACGACGGCGATGCCAGGCTCTGCGACAACTTGTCGAGCTCGGCGTTGACGTCACTGAGTTCCGAGGCGAAGTGCTTGTCGGCTGGCGATTCGTCGTCCAGCGACAACGACAGGTCGAAGTCGTCCGGCAGCTCGAGTTCGGAAATCGGGTCGAATTCCGGAATCTCGTCGAATGCAGCCAGCTCGGCGGCGACATCCACGGGCGCCTCCGGCTCGGCAGCAGGCGGCGCGGCTACGGCCGGCTCACCGACATCCAGATCGAAGTCCGCCAGATCATCCAGGCTTTGTGGCTCGGATTGCGCCTGAGCCTGGGCCAGCAATGCCTCGAAATCGTCGTCGGCATCGCTCTCGACGACCGGCTCGGCCTGCACCGCCGGCTCAACCACGACCTCGGGCGTTTGCGTCGTATCAGGTGCATCCAGCACCGGGGCATCGAGCGAGTCGTCAAGCGCGAGGTCATCGTCCAGACTCAGGTCGAACGCACTGTCCAGATCGTCCGTGGCGGTGACGGGCACCTCATCGAGATCTGGCACGCTGTCCAGCACAGGCTCTGACTGGGGCGCCGCGGCCACCGCTTCGTCGACAACCGGCTCGGGCTCTGCGACAGGTGCCGCCTCGTGTTCCTGGAGCAGCTCCTGCACATACTGCTCGTCCATCTCCGCAGCCAGCGCAGCCGCGCCGAGCCCTGCCGCCGCAACCCCTAGCATGGCCGGATAACGTTGCTTGAGCCCCTCGACTTCGCCCTGGTTCTCAGGTGTACCGGGCAACTGGCGCTCCTGGCCGACGAACGCGTCCTGATCGCCTTGGCGAGCGTAGACTTCCATCAATTTCAGACGCAGGTCGCTGCGCTGGGGCTCGGCAGCCACCACCGGCTCCAGCAGAGTAGCTGCGTGATTCAAGCGCCCCTTGGCGACGCTCTCGTCGACCTCGGCCAATAGCGCCGCGTGCGGATCGGCATCAGCCGGCGCACTGGCAACGACTGGCTTTTCCGCCGCCGCCGCGGCTGCAGCGGAGGCCGCCACCACGGCAGGCGACAAGGTCACGCTCGGCGCCGAGACGTCCAATCCATCGAAGCTGCTGGGCGGCAGGTCCAGATCCGGACCGCGCTCACCTTCCTCGGCCAAGGCTCGAGCCATGCGCAGGTGTTTCTCAGCCTCCTGCTGGGCCTTGCGCTTGCGCGCCAGAAGCAGCAACAGCAGCAGCAACACGAGGAAGGCCGAGCCCGCCAACAGCGCCAGCAACAGCGGATTGCCCAGCAGTTCGTCGAGTGCACTCGGCTGCTCCGGCGCTGCCGCTGCTTGCGGCGCAGTATCCGCTGCGGCTGGCGGCGGCGTAACCGCAGGTTCGGCAGGGGCCAACTGGGCGTTGACCACCGGCTCGACCGGCGGCGTCGCGGCTACAGGTGCTGCAGGCTCGGCGGCCCCTTGCGCCTCGAGACGCGCCAACTGGTCGTTCTTCAATTCGATCAGACGCTGCAGCTTGTCCAGCTGGCTCTGCAGGTCGGTCATCCGGCTCTTGAGTTCTTCGTTGTCGCGGCGGCTGGTATCCAGGCTTTCCTGGGCCACGGCCAGCTTGTCGTTCAGCGCCTTGGCGCTGTCGGCCCCCGTCTGCGTGCCGGGCGCAACCAGCCGCAGGTTATCGCCCTGGGCGATACGTGCAGGCGCGGCTTCGGCAGCACCCCGACGGGTGGCGTCCAACTGTCGCGCACGCGGCCCCAGACGCCGACCTTCGCGCCAGGCGGCGTACTGCTCGGAAACCTCGCGGATCGCCTCCCCCTGGGCAATGCTGCGGATCTGCTGCTCGTCTGGAAGGCGCAGGACCTGACCGGTCTTGAGCTGGTTGATGTTATTGCCGATGAAGGCATCGGGGTTCAGGGCCTGGATCGCCAGCATGGTCTGCTGGATCGAACCGCCGTGGGTGTTGCGTGCGGCGATCTGCCAGAGCGTGTCGCGCTGGCGCGTCGTGTAGCTGGCGGCGCTCACTGCCGGGCTGATGGCGCCTTGGGCAGTCTTGGCGCTGGCCTGCTGCGGCTGGTCGAGCGCCACGTTGTAGTCACGCAACAGCCGCCCTTGGGGCCACATCACCTGAACCAGGAACTTGACCACCGGCTCCGGCAGCGGCTTGCTGGATGTCACGCGCAACACGCTGCGACCGTTGGGATTGATCACCGGCGTGAACGTCAGGTCTTCCAGATAAGCGGGCAGCGTCACCCCTGCCTTGGCGAACTCCTCGGGAGGAGCCAGGCTCGGCGCCACTTCAGCGGCGGTGAGGTCGCGCACATCGAGCAACTCGATCTCGGCATCCAGCGGCTGGTTCTGCGCCGACTTGAGGGTCAACTCCCCCAGGCCAAGGGCATTGGCCATGCCGGACGACAGCGCCGAGGCGGCCGCGATGGCCAGAACCAGTTTGCGAATTCGAAGCATGACCTCTTCCCTTGTATGAATCGTCCTAAAAACCTGCCAGTGGTGTAGGACAAAATTGCTGGCCAGTATCTTTTACGCCATTTTTTTTATCAACAATTGCGCCAATTGTACGGCGTTGAGCGCCGCACCCTTGCGCACGTTGTCGGTGGTCAGCCACAAGTTGAGCTGCTGATCCTCGTCGACGCCATGGCGTACACGACCAACATAGACCACGTCTTGCCCCACTGCGTCACCGACGGGTGTCGGATAATCGTCATTTTCCACACGCTCTACGCTGGCAGCGGCGTCCAGCGCCTGGTTGACCGATTGCAGATCGACCGACTGGCGACTCTGCACCGTCACACTGAAGCTATCGCCGAAAAACACCGGGACTTGAACGCAGCTCACGGAAATCTTCAGCTCAGGCAACCCCAGCAGCACGCGCAGCTCGCTGACCAGGCGACGCTCCAGGGCTGCATGCCCCTGCTCATCGGTGGTCCCCACCTGCGCCAACAGGTTGAACGCCACCTGGCGATCAAAGAAACGCGGCTCCAACGGGCGGGCGTTGAGCAACTCGGCCGTCTGCCGCGCCAACTCGTTCACCGCTTCGCGCCCCTGGGACGAAACGGCCAGGCAGGCCATTACCTGGACCCGCTCGATATCCAGCAACCCCTTGAGCGGCGCCAGCGCAACGGCCAGCGCGACAGCGGCGCTGCTTGGGCTGGCCAGCAAGGCTGGCAATGCAAGGCTGTCGACGACCTCGCCATTGGCCTCCGGCACCAGCGCCAGCGCGTCATCCAGCCCGCCCGACAGATCGATCACCGAGCAGCCGGCCTCGCGCGCCTTCTGCGCAAAGCTGCGGCTGACTGCAGCACCGGCGGCGAAGAACGCCAGCTTGGCCTGGGCGAAGTCGAAGCTGTCCACCTCACGCACTCGCACCTTCTTGCCAGCAAACATCACACTGCTGCCGGCAGATTCCATACTGGCCAGCAGGTGCAGGGTCGCGACCGGGAACTCCAGCTCCTCGAGAATCTGCACGAGGGTCTCACCGACACTTCCGGTGGCGCCGACGACGGCGATATCTAGGGGTTGGCTCATGGTTTGGCTCCTTCTGCGGGTACGGCGGGAGCGGCACTTTACTTGATTGCCGCACAAACAAAAAACCCGCGCTGTCTCCAGCGCGGGTTTTCGATCAACTTGAGGCGATCAACGCTCCAGCAGAATCCGCAACATGCGGCGCAGCGGCTCGGCAGCGCCCCACAGCAACTGGTCGCCGACCGTGAAGGCGCCCAGGTATTGGGACCCCATGTTCAGCTTGCGCAGACGACCGACCGGAATGTTCAGGGTACCGGTCACGTTGGTAGGACTCAGTTCCTGCATGCTGATCTCACGCTGATTCGGCACCAGCTTCACCCATGGGTTGTGCTGGCTGATCATGCCTTCGATATCGGCGATCGGCACATCCTTGTTCAGCTTGATGGTAAGCGCCTGGCTGTGGCAGCGCATGGCGCCGATACGTACGCAGATGCCATCGACCGGGATCGGGCTCTTGAAGCGGCCGAGGATCTTGTTGGTCTCGGCCTGAGCCTTCCACTCTTCGCGGCTCTGCCCGTTCGGCAGTTCCTTGTCGATCCACGGGATCAGGCTGCCAGCCAGCGGCACGCCGAAGTTTTCAGTCGGGTAGGCTTCGCTGCGCATGGCTTCGGCAACCTTGCGGTCGATGTCGAGGATCGCGCTGGCCGGGTTGGCCAGATCGTCGGCCACCGCAGCATGGGTTGCCCCCATCTGCTTGATCAGCTCGCGCATGTTCTGCGCACCGGCACCGGAGGCCGCCTGGTAAGTCATGGCGCTCATCCACTCGACCAGGCCAGCTTCGAACAGCCCGCCCAGGCCCATCAGCATCAGGCTGACGGTGCAGTTGCCGCCGATGTAGTTCTTGGTGCCGGCGTCCAGCTGCTGGTCGATGACCTTGCGGTTGACCGGGTCGAGGATGATGACTGCATCATCCTGCATACGCAGGGACGAGGCAGCGTCGATCCAGTAACCCTGCCAGCCGGCTTCACGCAGCTTGGGGAAGACCTCGTTGGTGTAGTCGCCGCCCTGGCAGGTCAGGATCACGTCGAGGGTCTTGAGCTCTTCGATCGAATAAGCGTCCTTGAGCGGAGCAATATCCTTGCCCACGTTCGGGCCTTGGCCACCCACGTTGGAGGTGGTGAAGAACACCGGCTCGATAAGGTCGAAGTCCTGCTCCTCCAGCATCCGCTGCATGAGCACGGAACCGACCATACCGCGCCAACCGATCAGACCTACACGTTTCATCGCAACTACACCTTTGCTAAAAAGTGGGCCGCCATCGAAGGGAAACGATGGCGGGCCAGAGAGATTACAGATTCCGCAGCGCTGCGACTACTGCGTCGCCCATTTCCTGCGTACCGACCTTGGTGCAACCGGCCGACCAGATGTCACCGGTGCGCAGACCCTGATCCAGCACCAGGCTCACAGCCTGCTCGATCGCCTCGGCAGCGGCCTGCTGGTTGAAGCTGTAACGCAGCATCATCGATACGGAGAGGATGGTCGCCAGCGGGTTGGCGATACCTTGGCCTGCGATGTCGGGCGCCGAACCGTGGCAAGGCTCGTACATGCCCTTATTGTCGGCATCCAGCGAAGCAGAAGGCAGCATGCCGATGGAACCGGTCAGCATGGAAGCCTCATCCGACAGAATGTCACCGAACATGTTGTCGGTCACCACGACGTCGAACTGCTTGGGTGCGCGCACCAGTTGCATCGCGGCGTTGTCGACGTACATGTGGCTCAGCTCGACGTCCGGGTAGTCCTTGGCGACGTCTTCGACCACTTCGCGCCACAGCTGGCTGGAAGCCAGGACGTTGGCCTTGTCCACCGAGCACAGTTTCTTGCCGCGCACGCGGGCCATGTCGAAGCCCACGCGGGCGATACGGCGCACTTCACTCTCGCTGTAGGGCAGCGTGTCATAGGCTTGGCGCTCGCCACCTTCGAGCTCGCGCTGGCCACGCGGAGCACCAAAGTAGATGCCGCCGGTCAGCTCGCGGACGATGAGGATGTCCAGCCCGGAGACGATCTCGGGCTTGAGCGACGAAGCGTCAGCCAGTTGCGGATAGAGGATCGCCGGACGCAGGTTGGCAAACAGGCCCAGTTGCGCACGAATCTTCAGCAGACCGCGTTCAGGACGGATATCACGCTCGATCTTGTCCCACTTCGGCCCGCCGACGGCGCCGAGCAGGACGGCATCGGCCTTGCGCGCGCGCTCCAGGGTTTCGTCAGCCAGCGGTACGCCGTGCTTGTCGATGGCCGCACCACCGATCACGTCGTGCTCCAGGGTGAAGTCCAGGCCGAACTTGTCGTTGGCCAGCTCCAGCACCTTGACCGCCTCGGCCATGATTTCCGGACCGATGCCATCACCTGGGAGAATCAGAATCTGCTTGCTCATGCTTTCCTCTATTCATTCAAACAGCGCGGCTCGGTCAGCCACGCCGGAAACTCTATCGCTCGGCCCACAGCACCAGGACATCCGTGCTGAAGGAGCCATCAGCTTCGATCTGGTAATACTGCCGCACTTCCTCGCCCATCGCCTGCTGCAACTGGCGAATGGCCACACGCATCGGTTCGGGAGTACGCATGCGCTCCACCCAGGATGCGAACTCCAGGCGCAGGCGCTGGCGGCTATGGCTGCGCGTGAACAGCCCTGCCTCGCTGACCTGACGCTGCCACTGGGCGGCAGAATAATCGCGTACATGGCTGGTGTCGCGCAGCACTTCGACACTTTGCAGGTAGGTGTCGAGCAACGGGCTGCCCGGCGACATGACATCGACGAACGCCGCCACGCCACCCGGCTTGAGCACCCGACGCACTTCACGCAGTGCCAGGCCCAGGTCGCTCCAGTGGTGTGCCGAGTAACGGCTGAAGACGAATTCGAACGACGCGTCGGCGAACGGCAGACGCTCGGCGGCACCGCGCTCGGTGACGATATTGGCCAGCCCACGCTCGCTGGCGGCCTTGGCAACCACGTCAAGCATCGACTGGGAAAGATCGTATGCCACGACTTGGGCCACCAGTGGCGCCACGTGAAAACTGACATGACCGGCGCCACAGCCCAGGTCCAGCACGCGAGCAGCGCCCTGCCCTTGCAGCTCGGCCTGCAGCAGGGCGAACTCGCTGCCCTGGGCATGCACGGTGCTGCTGAGGTAGGCGCTGGCCTGCTCGCCGAACTGGCGCTGGACTACTTCGGTGTGGCTGGTACCCGTCATGATTCAATCCTTTTGGTTTTATTGCCTGTACCGGCCTCTTCGCGGGCAAGCCCGCTCCCACTGGTACAGCATTGCCTCAGGCCTTGCGATATCTGTAGGAGCGGGCTCGCCCGCGAAGAGGCCGGTACTGTCACCTACCTGCTTCAGGCATCCCGGAACAGCCAGGGCTGCGCGGCGCGATGCTTGCCTTCGAAGGCCTTGATCGCGTCGCTGTCCTGCAAGGTCAGACCGATGTCGTCCAGGCCGTTGAGCAGGCAATGCTTGCGGAACGCATCGATCTCGAAGTGCAGCACCTTGCCGTCTGGACGGGTAACAGCCTGCGCCTGCAAGTCGATGGTCAGCTGGTAGCCCGGGTTGGCTTCGACCTGCTTGAACAACTCATCCACTTCCTCATCGCTGAGGATGATGGGCAGCAGGCCGTTCTTGAAGCTGTTATTGAAGAAGATGTCGGCAAAGCTCGGCGCAATGATGCTGCGGAAACCGTACTCGTCCAACGCCCAAGGGGCATGCTCGCGGCTGGAGCCACAACCGAAGTTTTCCCGCGCCAGCAACACGCTGGCACCCTGGTAGCGTTCGTGGTTGAGCACGAACTCCTGGTTCACCGGGCGCTTGCTGTTGTCCTGGTAGGGCTGGCCCACGTCCAGGTAGCGCCACTCGTCGAACAGGTTGGGGCCGAAGCCGGTACGCTTGATCGACTTGAGAAACTGCTTGGGGATGATCTGGTCGGTGTCGACGTTGGCACGATCCAACGGCGCGACAAGGCCGGTGTGCTGGGTAAAGGCTTTCATGCTGCGCTCCCTTGGATCAACTCGCGGACATCGATGAAGTGGCCGGTTACCGCAGCGGCGGCGGCCATGGCCGGGCTGACCAGGTGGGTACGACCACCGGCGCCCTGACGGCCTTCGAAGTTGCGGTTGGACGTCGAGGCGCAATGCTCGCCGCTTTCCAGGCGGTCCGGGTTCATCGCCAGGCACATGGAGCAGCCTGGTTCACGCCATTCGAAGCCCGCCGCGAGGAAGATCTTGTCCAGGCCTTCACGCTCGGCCTGGGCCTTGACCAAGCCCGAACCCGGCACGACGATGGCTTGCTTGACGGTAGCGGCAACCTTGCGGCCCTTGGCGATGTCCGCCGCAGCGCGCAGGTCTTCGATCCGCGAGTTGGTGCAGGAGCCGATGAACACGCGGTCCAGCTGGATATCAGTGATCGCCTGATTGGCGGTGAGCCCCATGTACTTGAGTGCGCGCTCGATCGAACCACGCTTGATCAGATCGGCCTCGGCGGCCGGATCCGGCACGCGCTGGTCGACGGCGAGTACCATTTCCGGGGAAGTGCCCCAGCTGACCTGCGGCTTGATCTGAGCGGCGTCGAGTTCGACCACGGTGTCGAACACGGCATCGTCGTCGGAAACCAGGTCTTTCCAGGCTTCGACGGCACGCGTCCAGTCCTCGCCCTTCGGCGCATACGGACGGCCTTCGACATAGGCAACGGTAGTCGCATCGGTAGCCACCAGGCCGACACGGGCACCGGCTTCGATGGACATGTTGCAGATGGTCATGCGGCCTTCCATCGACAGCTCGCGAATAGCGCTGCCGGCGAACTCCATGGCGTGGCCGTTGCCACCGGCAGTGCCGATCTTGCCGATCACGGCAAGCACGATATCCTTCGCGGTGACGCCGACAGGCAACTGGCCTTCGACGCGGACCAGCATGTTCTTCATCTTCTTGGCGACCAGGCACTGGGTGGCGAGCACGTGCTCGACCTCGGAGGTGCCGATGCCATGGGCCAAGGCCCCAAAGGCGCCGTGGGTCGAGGTGTGCGAGTCACCGCAGACCACGGTCATGCCCGGCAAGGTGGCGCCCTGCTCCGGGCTGATGACGTGGACGATGCCCTGGCGCTCGTCGTTCATCTTGAATTCGACGATGCCGTATTCGTCACAGTTCTCGTCCAGGGTCTGCACCTGCAGGCGCGACACCTGGTCGACGATGGCCTCGATACCCCCCTTGCGCTCTGGCGTGGTCGGCACGTTGTGGTCGGGCGTGGCGATGTTGGCGTCGATGCGCCAGGGCTTGCGATTGGCCAGGCGCAGGCCTTCGAAAGCTTGCGGCGAAGTCACTTCATGGATGATGTGACGATCGATATAGATCAAGGACGAGCCATCGTCGCGCCGCTTGACTTCGTGCGCATCCCAGAGTTTGTCGTAGAGCGTTTTGCCAGCCATCAGACTGTTCCTCATCAGCGTCTTTCTATGCCAATAACCCCTTGGCTTGTACGGACGATGCTATGGGGTTAGATTGAATAACTCAAATTCATAATTTTTATGCTTTGGATAACCAATAGGAATTCGAGCGCATGGACCTCGCCAACCTCAGCGCTTTTATCGCCATCGCCGAAACCGGAAGTTTTTCCGGCGCCGGTGAACGCCTGCACCTGACCCAACCCGCCGTCAGCAAACGCATCGCCGGCCTGGAGCAGCAACTGGATGTACGCCTGTTCGATCGCCTGGGCCGTGAGGTCACCTTGACCGAAGCCGGCCGAGCCCTGCTGCCTCGCGCCTATCAGATCCTCAATGTACTGGATGATACGCGCCGCGCCCTGACCAATTTGACAGGAGAAGTTACCGGGCGCCTGACCCTGGCCACCAGCCATCATATCGGCCTGCACCGCCTGCCCCCGCTGCTAAGGGCTTTCACCCGACAGCACCCTTCCGTGGCACTGGATATTCAGTTTCTAGATTCAGAAATGGCCTACGACGAAGTTCTCCATGGCCGCGCTGAAATCGCAGTGATCACCCTGGCCCCCGAGCCCCATCACCTGGTCCGGGCCGTTCCAGTGTGGGACGACGCCCTGGATTTCGTAGCGGCCCCGGAGCACGCCTTGGCCCTTGATAGCGATGTCAGCCTGGCCGATATCGCCCGCCACCCCGCCGTGTTCCCCGGCGGCAACACCTTTACCCACCACATCGTGCAGCGCTTGTTCGAGAGTCAGGGCCTGACGCCGAACATCGCCATGAGCACCAACTACCTGGAGACCATCAAGATGATGGTTTCAATCGGCCTCGCGTGGAGCGTGCTGCCACGTACTATGCTCGATGAACAGGTTGCACCCATCGCCTTGCCCGGCATACAGCTGTCGCGCCAGCTAGGCTACATTTTGCATACGGAACGAACGCTGTCGAATGCGGCAAAGGCGTTCATGGCATTGCTCGACAGCCACTCGGGGTCCGCCTGACCGTCCATCAGCCAGGCATTTCACTTACAGGGACGCTTCATCCGCCAAAGGTCTGGTACCGATGCCCAAATCAGCAAACCGCTTTCCGCGCCTGCCGCGCATCCCTGCGGTCGATCCCCAGGAGTCCGAGCAGGCCTGGCAGAATGCCCCGCAATTGCTCGCCGCGCTCAACGGCGCACGCCTGGGCGCCTGGCTGTGGGATATCGAAACCGGCCGGGTGAGCTGGTCACGAGGCACGCAGGCGCTGTTCGGCTTCGATCCCCTGCGCCCGTTGCCCGCGGATATCGACTACCTGGACCTGCTGCCGGAGGAGGATCGCGCCCGCACCCGCCAGCTGTTCCACGCCGTGGTCAACGGCGAGCCCGTGGAGCAGGCCATGCGCCATCGCATCCGCTGGCCGGACGGCAGCCTGCACTGGCTGGAAATCAATGGCAGCCTGACCCACGATCGCCATGGCCGCCCCCAGATGATCGGCGTGATCCGCGAGATCACCCGTCAGCGCGATCGCGAAACCGCACTGATCAACTCGGAAAAGCGCTTTGCCACCCTCTTCCACCTCAGCCCCAATGCCATCCTCCTGACCCGCCGCCACGATGGCATGATCTTCGAGGTCAACCAGCACTTCGAGGACATGTTCGGCTGGCCCGGCGCCCAGGTCGTCGGCAAGACCAGCGTGGAACTCGGCCTCTGGGTCCACCCCGAACAGCGCCAGCAAGTACTGGAAGCCACTCGCAACAATGGCAGCCCGGTGATCATGGAAGTCCAGTTCCGTGCCACCAGCGGCAACATCCACGATGGCATCCTCTGCACCCAGGGTATCGAGCTCGAAGGCATCACCTACCTGATCAGCACCTTTGTCGACACCACCGAACGCAAGCGGGCCGAGCAGGCACTCAAGGACAGCCAGGAGCGCCTGGACCTGGCCCTGGACTCGGCGCAGTTGGGCACCTGGGACTGGCACATTCCCAGCGGAATGCTCTATGGCTCGGCGCGCGCCGCGCAACTGCACGGCCTTGACCCGGTGCCCTTCCATGAGTCCTTCGAAGCCTTCTTCGAAGGCGTGCCCGAGGAAGAACGCAGCGCCATGCGTCAAGCCTACCGCAGCCTGCGCGAAGGGCCGGCCGGTAACTACCAGATCACCTATCGCGTCCAGCTGGAGAACGGCGCATCGCGCTATATCGAAAGCCGTGCGCGGCTTTATCGCGACGAGCATGGCAACCCACTGCGCATGGCCGGCACCTTGCTGGACATCACCGACCAGGTCGAGCGCGAGCAACGCCTGAGCGCCTCGGAAGAGAAGTTCGCCAGCCTGTTCCAGGTCAGCCCCGACCCGATCTGCGTCACTCACCAGGATACGGGCCAGTTCATCGAGATCAATCCTGCCTTCACCCAGACCTTCGGGTGGGACGCCGAACAGGTCATCGGGCGCACCGCCGAGCAGATCGGCCTCTGGGCCGAGTCGTCCGCGCGCGCGCAACGCATCGAGCGGGTGATCCGCGATCAGGCCTTGAGCAATGTCGCGGTCGTGGTCAACCACCGCAATGGCTCACCACTGACCTGCGTGATTTCCAGCCGCCTGATCACCGTGGACAGCCAGCCCTGCAGCGTCACCACGCTGCGTGACATCACCCAGCAACAGCGCGCCGAGGCGGCACTCAAGGCCAGCGAGGAGAAGTTCGCCAAAGCCTTCCACTCGAGCCCCGACGCCATCACCATCACCGAACGGCTCAGTGGACGCTATGTCGAGGTCAACGACGGCTTCTGCCGCCTGACCGGCTACAGCAGTATCGAGGTAGTGGGTCGTACCGTTTTCGAACTGGGCATCTGGGCCGACGACAAGCAGCGGGCAGCCTTGCTTGCCGAACTCAAGGAGCGCGGCCGGGTACACCACCGGGAGATGCTCGGACGCAACAAACGCGGAGACATCCTGACCGTCGAGGTGTCCGTAGAGCCAATCAGCCTCAATGAAACCGACTGTCTGCTGTTGACCGCCCGCGACGTCAGCCAGTTGAAGAACGCACAAGCGCAGATCCGCCACCTGGCCTACCATGACCCGCTGACCAACCTGCCCAACCGCGCCCTGCTGATGGACCGGCTCAGCCAGCAGATCGCCCTGCTCAAGCGCCACAACCTGCGCGGCGCCCTGCTGTTCCTCGACCTGGACCACTTCAAGCACATCAACGACTCTCTGGGCCACCCCGTCGGCGACACGGTATTGAAGATCATCACTGCCCGCCTCGAAGCCAGCGTGCGCCTGGAAGACACCGTGGCACGCCTGGGGGGCGACGAGTTCGTAGTCCTGCTCAGCGGTCTGGAGGGGAGTCGCGAGCACGTCGAGGGCAAGGTTCGCGAGTTGGCCGACACCCTGCGCGAACTGCTGGCCGAACCCATGTCGCTGGACGGCCAGCGCCTGCAGGTGACGCCGAGCATCGGCGTGGCACTGATTCCCGACCATGGCATCACCCCGGCCGATCTGCTCAAGCGAGCAGACATCGCCCTTTACCGCGCCAAGGATTCCGGACGCAATACCACCCAGCTGTTCCACACCACCATGCAAAAGGCGGCCAGCGAGCGCCTGCGCATGGAAAACGACCTGCGTCTGGCGCTGGCGCGCGGCGAACTGGCCCTGCACTTCCAGCCCCAGGTGGACGCCCGCGACAACCGCATCGTCGGTGCCGAAGTGCTCTTGCGCTGGCACCATCCGCAACTTGGCCAGCAAGCGCCCTCCCAGTTCATCCAGGTGCTCGAGGAAAGCGGACTGATACTCGAGGTGGGTAGCTGGATCCTTGACGAAGCCTGCGACGCCTGCGCGCGCATGCTCGAGGACGGGCTGATCAGTGCCGACGATTTCAGTCTCTGCGTGAATATCAGCCCCCGGCAATTCCGCCAGAATGATTTCGTCGAACGAGTGCTACGCAGCCTCGACGACTATCGCTTGCCCAGGCGCATGCTCAAACTGGAGATCACCGAGGGCATTGTCATCCAGAACCTGGAAGACACCATCAACAAGATGCGTGAGCTCAAACGCTACGGGGTGAGCTTCGCCATGGATGATTTCGGCACGGGCTATTCGTCGCTGACCTACCTGAAGCGCCTGCCGGTGGATGCCCTGAAGATCGACCAGACCTTCGTGCGTGACGCGCCCAACGACCCCAATGATGCCGAGATCGTTCGAGCCATCGTGGCCATGGCGCGAAGCCTGGAGCTGGCGGTGATAGCAGAAGGTGTCGAACTGACGGAGCAACTGGAATTTCTCGAGCGACAGGGCTGTTACCTGTACCAGGGCTACCTGCACAGCCGACCGCTGCCCTTGCCGGAGTTTCGCCAGATCTTGCAGGAAACCCCGGCAGACTATTGATAGCGCCCTGCCTCTACGGGAGGGGTGTGCCCCATAAATGCGAAAGGGCACCCTAGGGTGCCCTTCCATTCACTTCACTGCATTCAATTCAGTGCAGCCTTTTCACCATTGATCGGAATACGCTTGGCCTTGGCTTCTTCCGGCACGATGCGCAGCAGGTCGATGCTGAGCAGGCCGTTAGCCAGACCGGCAGCTTTTACTTCAATGTGATCCGCCAGGCGGAACGACAGCTTGAAAGCACGCTGGGCGATACCCTGATGCAGATAGGTGACTTCGGCAGCGCCATTTTCGCGCTTGCCACCGGTAACGGTCAGGACGCCTTTTTCGACCTGAAGGTCGAGATCCTGCTCCTGGAAGCCGGCTGCAGCAACCACGATGCGATAGTGGTCATCGCCATGCTTTTCGACGTTGTAGGGCGGGTAGCTGCTACCGGCCTCATTACGTGCCGCGGATTCGAACAGGTCATTGAAACGATCGAAACCTACGGAATGGCGGAACAGTGGTGCGAGGGAGAAAGCAGTAGTCATGGTCATAAACTCCTGAGATTCAGCAAGTAAGTCACTACGCGACCCGACTTCGGCATCGCGTACTCAAGAGATAGGGTCAGGCAACGGACTTTCAAGGGCTCTCATGAAAAAATCTTCCCACCCCGCTCGACGCAGTTGCACATCAGGCGACGCACTCGGTGAAAGAGGCCGTTTTCACTGGCTCGACACCCAGCAGCCGGCTGATGCGGGCGCAGTCATCCTCGCGCCGCAACTCGGCGAACAACAGCACCGCCTCTGGGTAGCTGCGGGTCAACATCGCCAACCACTGCTTCATCCGCCCGGGCGCATAGCGCGGCGACAGTTTGGCTTGCGCCTGGCGCCAGAACTCGCGCAGCAGCGGTAGCAGGTCGCTCCACACCATCGGCTGGTAGTCCCGCCCCTCGCGCGCTGCGGCGATCTGCAAGCCCAGATCCGGCCTCGACACCAGCCCGCGCCCGAGCATGATGTTTTCAGCGCCGCTGACTTCGCGGCAGCGTCGCCAATCATCGACGGTCCAGATCTCGCCATTGGCAAAGACCGGCACCTTGACCACATCCTGCACCCGCGCCACCCACTCCCAGTGAGCCGGCGGCTTGTAACCCTCTACCTTGGTTCGCGCATGCACCACCAAGTGCTGCGCCCCACCGTCGGCCAGCGCGATGCCACACTCCAGCGCACCATCCGGGCTGTCGAAGCCCAGACGCATCTTCGCCGTCACCGGGATCTGCGCCGGTACCGCCCGTCGAACTTCACGAACGATGGCATGCAGCAGCTCGGGCTCCTTGAGCAGCACAGCGCCCCCGCGAGACTTGTTCACGGTCTTGGCCGGGCAGCCGAAGTTGAGGTCGATTACCGGTGCCCCGAGTTCACAGGCCAGGGCGGCGTTGTCCGCCAGGCACAGCGGATCGGAGCCCAGCAACTGCACACGCATCGGCGTGCCGGCAGCCGTGCGCGCACCGTTGCGCAACTCGGGTGCCAACTTGTCGAACGACGAAGGTGGCAGCAGGCGATCACAGACACGGATGAACTCGGTGACACACCAGTCGATACCCCCGACGCGGGTCAGCACGTCGCGCAGGATGTTGTCGACCAGCCCCTCCATGGGGGCCAGGGCAATTTGCATTTCAGGGTCCCGACGAGAAAAGGCGGCAGTCTAGCAAAAAATGCCCGTGGATCAGGCGCCGATCAGCGCCGGACCATAGCCCTCGATGAACTCGGCCGGCATCCGCCTGGGCTTGCCGCTGGACAGTTCGATACAGGCAAAGGTGGTTTGCGCGCGCAACAGGGTGACGCCGTCACGTGGGCGCTTGAGTTGAAAACGACGGGTCATGCGCAGGCGCTGATCCCAGTCGATGATCCAGGTGGCCAATTGCAGCTCGTCGTCTTCGTACGCCGCTGCCAGGTAGTCGATCTCATGGCGCACCACGGCCATTGCCCGGTCCAGACGACGGTACTCGGCCAGGTCCAGTCCCAGGCGCTGAGAGTGGCGCCAGGCGCAGCGCTCCAGCCAGGTGACGTAGACAGCGTTGTTGGCATGACCGAGGCCGTCGATATCCTCGGTGCCAACGCGAAGGTCGATGATGAATGGCGCTGCCAGATCCCAGCTCATGCCCGCTCCTGTAGTCAGTGAACGGGCAAAGTGTAACGGATGCTCAGGCGCTTTGCCGTGCCGGTTGCGTCGTACGCGCCAGCAGCTCGAGCACAGCCTGGGCCAGACGCGGGTCAGCCAGCACCCGTTGATGCCCACCTTCCTCCAGCAGCAACAGGCGACTGTCGAACCAGGCCTTGTGGATGAGCTGCGCCTCACTGGCCGCGACCAGCGCATCGTCGGCTGCATGAACCACCAACCCAGGCAACTCGAGCTGGTAGCCACTGACATCCAGCCGATCGATCTGCACGCCCACGTCACGCTCGACCTGGCGGATGAAGGCTGCACGCGCCCGCTTGGGCATCCCCAGGCGCCGGGCAAAACCGCGCAACACCCCGAGCAATTGAGCAGGTGCCGCAATGCTCACCGCCGACTCGGCACGCAAGCCCCACTGCAAGGCCAACATGACACTGGCGCCCCCCATCGAATGACCGATCACGGCCCGCAACGGCGGCAGCTCCGCCGCGGCTTCAAGCAGTGCCCGGGCGAACAGCACCACATGCGCCTGCTGCCCCGGCGAACGGCCATGGGCTGGCCCCTCCAGGGACACGACCGTGTGTCCTGCCTGCACCAGGGCTTCGATCAGCGCGGCAAACTGGGTGGGCCGCCCTTCCCAGCCGTGCATCAGGAGCACCGTCGGCCCCTTGCCCCAGCGCAAGGCCGAAAGACCGAAGCGCAGGGTGATACGCTCGGCCGAAGCCAATAGCGGCAACTCCCACTGCCGCGCAGGCAGGTTACGCGGCGTCATGAAGGCGCGCCGCATGCGCCCGGCGACATGCTCGGGGGCCAGATGGCCGAGGGTGCCGTTGACGCTGCGAATCCAGCTCAGGGTCGTCATCGCCTTGCTCCAGAGTTGAGGTTGCTCAGATAACCGCCGACTTGGCGGCGCGCAGAATACGGTCGGAAAGTTCGGTAGCGCCCAGGGCTCGGGCCAGGGCCAGGCCGCCGACCATCAGGGCGAGGTCGGCGAACGCCTTGTCGATATCCTCGGGACGATCGACCATCTGCGCCGTCATAAGCTCGAGGTGTTCGGCCAACATTTCGCGAAAGGCTGCCGGCAAACGCTGCATCTCACCCAACGCGTTAGGCAAGGGACAGGCGTGCTCATGGGCATCACGGTGCTTGCGCGACAGATAGAAAGCCGCTGCCAGCGCACGACGCTCAGCACCAGACAGGCTGGGGTCGACCTGCGAAAGCAAGGCCCGTCGCTCACCGAGCAACTGGTCGAATGCCGCCAGCATCAATTCATCCTTGCTATCGAAATGGGCGTAGAAGCCTCCAACGGTGAGGCCTGCTGCAGCCATTACCTGACCTACGCTGGGGTCGGCTGGCCCCTGCTGGATCAGTGCGCTACAGGCGGCGTCGAGAATACGTTCGCGAGTCCTGGTCTTTTTATCGTTCATGGGCACCCCCAAATATGATGATAGAAATATTACGCATGTAATATTTTCTGGCAAGCGAAATCGTGTACCGCTGATCGGGCACCTGAAACATGAAGGAGGTAGAAAAACAAAAGGCCCATTCAATAATCGAATGAGCCTTTGAAGTCCCGTAAAACACGGGTAAAAGTGGCGTCCCCTAGGGGACTCGAACCCCTGTTACCGCCGTGAAAGGGCGGTGTCCTAGGCCACTAGACGAAGGGGACGTAACCTTCGTGCCGATCCGTTTTCACGAACCGTGGCAGATTGGTGGAGCTAAGCGGGATCGAACCGCTGACCTCCTGCATGCCATGCAGGCGCTCTCCCAGCTGAGCTATAGCCCCGAAACAAAACAAAAAGCTCACTCAACAGTCGAATGAGCCTTTCAACCCCGCAAAACGCGGGAAGAAATGGCGTCCCCTAGGGGACTCGAACCCCTGTTACCGCCGTGAAAGGGCGGTGTCCTAGGCCACTAGACGAAGGGGACGTAACCTTCGTGCCGATCCGTTTTCACGAACCGCGGCAAAATTGGTGGAGCTAAGCGGGATCGAACCGCTGACCTCCTGCATGCCATGCAGGCGCTCTCCCAGCTGAGCTATAGCCCCGGATTTCTAGCCTCTCGGCCCAGCGACATCATGAAATATCGCTTGTGCAATACTGGCGTCCCCTAGGGGACTCGAACCCCTGTTACCGCCGTGAAAGGGCGGTGTCCTAGGCCACTAGACGAAGGGGACGAACCTTCTTACCTTCAAGACCTGGTTGCTGGACCAGTCTTGCTTCACGACCTTGATCACGAAGCGGAATTTGGTGGAGCTAAGCGGGATCGAACCGCTGACCTCCTGCATGCCATGCAGGCGCTCTCCCAGCTGAGCTATAGCCCCACAATGTCGCTTTGAACTGAATCACCGGCTGGGTGCCTGGTGCTTCATTTTCGTTCATCGCTGTGGACGGGGCGCATATTAAGATCGGATTGCAGCACTGTCAAACGAATTCGTGAAAATATCAAAAATTTTTTTCACAGATAACAATCACTTACCGCCCTGCCCTGCTCCCGGCGATTGCCAGGTCCTGTGGCAGCGGGCAAGCCCACTGCCACAGGAGCGTGAGATAAGCCAATCAGGCGATGTTCGCCAGCAGCTTTTCCCACTCCTTGTTCTCTTTCTTCGACACGCCGCCCAGCAGTTCCAGCGCCTGGCGCAGACGGTAGCGGGTCAGGTCGGGGCCGAGAATCTCCATGGCATCGAGCACCGACACCGAGCTGGCCTGCCCCGAAATTGCGGCGAACATCAGCGGCATGGCGTCACGCAGCTTCAGCTCCAAGGCCTCGACCACCGCCTGGATGCAGCCGGTAATACGCTCCTTTTCCCACTGCCGCAGGCTTTCGAGCTTCCACAAGATCAACTGCATGACCTGACGCACCTGATCGGGCGACAGTTTCTTGTGCTCGAACAGCTTGGCATCGAGCTTGAGGGCGCCCTCGAAGAAGAACCCGCCCAGTGGCGCGATCTGGCTGAAGGTTTCGACACGACCCTGTACATGCGGTGCGATCTTCATCATGTAGTCGCTGTTGAACGCCCACTTCTGCACGCGCGCAGCGAACTCCTCGACCGGCAGGTCGCGCAGCCACTGGCCATTGAGCCAGGACAGCTTCTCGATGTCGAAGATCGGCCCGCCAAGGGAAATACGCGACAGGTCAAAATGCTCGACCATTTCTGCCAGGGAGAACTTCTCGCGCTCATCAGGCATCGACCAGCCCATGCGCCCCAGGTAGTTGAGCATGGCTTCAGGCATGAAGCCCATACGCTCGTAGAACGTGACCGAGGTCGGGTTCTTGCGCTTGGACAGCTTGGATTTGTCCGGGTTACGCAGCAGCGGCATATAGCACAGCTTGGGCTGCTCCCAGCCAAAATACTCGTAGAGCTTGATCAGCTTCGGCGCCGACGGCAGCCACTCCTCGCCTCGCAAGACGTGGGTGATGCCCATCAGGTGGTCATCGACCACGTTGGCGAGGAAGTACGTCGGCAGGCCATCGTTCTTCATCAGAACCTGCATGTCCATGCGGTCCCATGGAATCTCGACATCGCCACGCAGCATGTCCGGCACCACACAGATACCTTCGCTCGGCACTTTCATGCGAATCACGTGGGGCTCGCCAGCGGCCAGTCGACGCTGCACTTCCTCGGCGCTCATTTTCAATGCGCGGCCGTCATAGCGCGGTGTTTCGCCACGGGCCATCTGTTCGGCACGCATCTGATCCAGCTCTTCGGCGGTGCAGAAGCAATAGAACGCATGGCCGGCATCGACCAGTTGCTTGGCGTACTTGGCGTAGATCTCGCCGCGCTCGCTCTGGCGGTACGGGCCGTGCGGGCCGCCAACGTCCGGACCTTCATTCCATTCGATACCGAGCCAGCGCAGGGCATCGAAAATCTGCTGTTCCGACTCGCGGGTCGAACGCAACTGATCGGTGTCTTCGATGCGCAGGATGAACTCGCCGCCGTGCTGCTTGGCGAAGCAGTAGTTGAACAGGGCGATGTAGGCAGTGCCGACGTGGGGGTCGCCAGTGGGCGATGGCGCGATACGCGTGCGAACGGTGGTCATGGACAGTCTCGGACGAAAGATGAAACAAAGGCGGGATGTTAGCAGGGTGCGGGCATCGGGCTCCAGCAATGGCGCTATCGTCACTTGTGACGGTGCATTGCCGAGCTGTTAAATTTGCTTACATTTCTGGAACGATAGTCCCTATGCCTGCTCAACTCAAACGCCGCCTGCTGATCTTTCTCACCTTGGTGGTGCTGATCGCCCTCGCCTTTCTCGCCCACTGGTATTTCAAGGGGCGTTTCTACGAGAGCACCGACAATGCCTATGTGCAGGGTGAGATCACTCGCATTTCCAGCCAGCTGGGTGCGCGGGTCGACGAGGTGCTGGTAGAGGACAATCAACACGTTACGCAAGGCGATCTGCTGGTCCGCCTGGAGGTCGCCGACTTCCAGCTGGCGGTCGAGCGTGCCCGCGCGGCACTGGCTACGCGTGAAGCCGAACGCGTCCAGGCGCAAAGCCGACTGACCCAGCAAGACAGCTTGATCGCCGCCGGCCGAGCCCAGGTGGCCGCCAACCAGGCCACCCTTGATCGCTCGCGCCTGGACCTCAATCGTGCCGAAGCCCTGCGCAAACCTGGGTTCGTCTCGGAGGAGCGAGTCACCACCCTGTCTGCGGAAAACCACGTCGCCCGCTCCCAAGTCGACAAAGCCCAGGCCGACCTGCAGAGCCAGCGCCAGCAGATCGATGCATTGACGGCCGAGCTCAAGCGCCTCGATGCGCAAATTGCCAACGCCCGCGCAGATCTGGCACAGGCAGAACTCAACCTTACCCGCTGTGAAATCCACGCCCCCATCAGTGGCACCATCGGCCAGCGCAGCGCCCGCAATGGCCAGGTGGTGCAGGCCGGCGCCTATCTGCTATCGATCGTCCCGGACGAAGACATCTGGGTGCAGGCCAACTTCAAGGAAACCCAGATCGGCAACATGCATCGGGGTCTGCGTGCCGAACTGATCTTCGACAGCTATCCCGACACCCCGATCGAAGGCCGTGTCGACAGCCTGTTCGCCGCATCCGGGGCGCAATTCAGCCTGCTGCCTCCAGACAATGCCACCGGCAACTTTACCAAGGTGGTGCAACGCATTCCGGTCAAGCTGACCTTTGCAGCCAATAACCCCTTGCACGGTCGCATTCGCCCAGGCATGTCGGTAACCGCCACCGTCGACCTGCGCAACAGCGCCGATCAGGCAGAGCGCGGCGAAACTCACGATGGCCGGTGACCAACTGCTGCGACCGACTGCGGAGCCTAGCCGGCGCGACTGGATTGCGGTGATGAGCGTGATGCTCGGTGCATTCATGGCCGTGCTGGACATTCAGATCACCAACTCCTCGCTCAAGGATATCCAGGGGGCATTGTCTGCCACCTTGGAAGAGGGCTCGTGGATCTCGACCTCCTATCTCGTGGCGGAAATCATCATGATTCCGCTGACCGCCTGGCTTGTGCAGTTACTATCCGCGAGGCGCCTGGCGGTGTGGGTCTCGCTTGGTTTCCTGGCGGCCTCGCTGTTGTGCTCGATGGCCTGGAACCTGGAAAGCATGATCGTGTTTCGCGCTCTCCAGGGCTTTACCGGCGGCGCACTGATTCCGCTGGCCTTCACCCTGACCCTGATCAAGTTGCCCGAACACCATCGAGCCAAGGGCATGGCGATGTTCGCCATGACCGCGACCTTCGCCCCTTCCATCGGTCCGACCCTGGGCGGTTGGCTCACCGAAAACTGGGGGTGGGAATACATCTTCTACATCAACATCCCGCCG
This sequence comes from Pseudomonas sp. NY15374, assembly GCF_048068255.1. Lineage (NCBI taxonomy): Bacteria > Pseudomonadati > Pseudomonadota > Gammaproteobacteria > Pseudomonadales > Pseudomonadaceae > Pseudomonas > Pseudomonas sp. NY15374. The sequence goes on along the minus strand of NZ_JBLUPZ010000011.1, from coordinate 162,554 downwards.
GGGCTGGTGATGATCGCAGGGCTGCTCTACGGGCTGGAGAAGAAAGAGGCGCACTGGGAGCTGCTCAAAAGCACCGACTACGCCGGCATCGTCACCCTGGGGGTCGGCCTGGGCTGCCTGCAAGTCTTTCTGGAAGAAGGCCATCGCAAGGACTGGCTGGAGTCGAGCCTTATTGTCGGCCTGGGTACCGTGGCCCTGCTCTGCCTGATCACCTTCGTCATCCTCCAGCTTTCGCGGGCCAACCCCCTGATCAACCTGCGCATCCTCGGCAACCGCAACTTCGGCCTGTCGAGCATCGCCAGCCTGGGGATGGGTGTTGGGCTTTATGGTTCGATCTATCTGCTGCCGCTGTACCTTGCGCAGATCCAGGGCTACAACGCCCTGCAGATCGGCGAGGTGATCATGTGGATGGGAATTCCACAGCTGTTCCTGATTCCGCTGGTGCCGCAACTGATGAAGGTGATTGCGCCCAAGTTGCTCTGTGCACTGGGCTTTTGCCTGTTCGGGGCTGCCAGCTTCGGCTCGGGAGTGCTCAACCCGGACTTCGCAGGGCCACAGTTCAACCATATCCAGATCATTCGCGCACTCGGGCAGCCCATGATCATGGTCACCATCTCGCTGATCGCCACAGCTTACATTCAGCCCCAGGATGCGGGCTCGGCTTCGAGCCTGTTCAACATCCTGCGCAACCTGGGCGGCGCCATTGGTATCGCCTTGCTGGCCACCTTGCTGGATGCAAGGACCAAGGTGTATTTCGACTACCTGCGCGAATCAGTGGTGCCAAGCAACCCGCAAGTGGCGGAGCGGCTGGCCCAGTTGGCCGAACGACTGGGCAGTGACAGCGCGGCACTGGGGCGCTTGAGCGAAATCACCCACCAGCAGGCATTGATCATGGCCTACAACGATGCCTTCCATCTGGTAGGGATCGGTTTGGCGGTCAGCATGGTGGCGGTCTTGCTGACACGCAAACTGCCGCAGGGGCTGAAGGCCGGCGAGGCACACTGACCCTGTAACCCGGCCATTTCTGCGCCGACGAGTGCACTCAGCTGGCGATCAGGCGCTCACGCAGTTGCCCGATCTCGTCGCGCAACTGGGCGGCGGCCTCGAACTCCAGGTCGCGCGCCAGCTGGAACATCTTCTCTTCCAGCACCTTGATGCGCTTGGTGATCTCGCCAGGAGTGGCGAGCTCTGCCTCGTAGCGCGCAGCCTCCTCCGCCGCCTTGGCCATGCCCTTGCGCTTCTTGCTGCGCGCACCGGGCACCGTGGCGCCTTCCAGGATATCGGTGATGTCCTTGACCACCCCCTTGGGCACGATGCCATTCGCCTCGTTGAACGCCACCTGCTTGGCCCGACGCCGCTCGGTCTCGTCGATCGCCCGCTGCATGGAGCCTGTCACCTGGTCGGCATAGAGAATCGCTTTGCCGTTTAGGTTGCGCGCAGCGCGGCCAATGGTCTGGATCAGCGAACGCTCCGAACGCAGGAAGCCTTCCTTGTCGGCATCGAGAATGGCCACCAGCGACACCTCCGGCATGTCCAACCCCTCACGCAACAGGTTGATGCCCACCAGTACATCAAAGGTACCCAGACGCAGGTCTCGGATGATCTCCACCCGCTCCACGGTGTCAATGTCCGAGTGCAGGTAGCGCACACGCACATCGTGGTCTGCGAGGTAGTCGGTAAGGTCCTCGGCCATGCGCTTGGTCAGGGTCGTCGCCAGCACCCGTTCCCCCACCGCCACGCGCTTGCCGATTTCCGACAGCAGGTCATCCACCTGAGTGAGGGCTGGACGCACCTCTACCTGAGGATCGACCAGACCGGTTGGCCGCACCACCTGCTCGACCACACGCCCGGCATGCTCTGCCTCGTAAGGGCCAGGCGTCGCCGAGACGAAGATGGTCTGCGGGCTGACTGACTCCCACTCGTCGAAGCGCATAGGCCGGTTATCCAACGCCGATGGCAGGCGGAAGCCATACTCCACCAGTGTCTCTTTGCGAGAACGGTCGCCCTTGTACATGGCGCCGACCTGAGGAACGCTGACGTGTGACTCATCGATCACCAGCAACGCGTCGGCAGGAAGATAATCGTAGAGCGTCGGCGGCGGGGCGCCAGCCGGGCGACCGGACAGATAGCGCGAGTAGTTTTCGATACCGTTGCAATAACCCAGCTCGAGAATCATCTCAAGGTCGAAGCGCGTACGCTGCTCCAGACGCTGGGCCTCTACCAGCTTGTTGGCCTTGTTGAGGTACTCCAGCCGCTCGCCGAGCTCCTCCTTGATGCCGTCCACCGCCTCGAGCAGAGTCTCGCGCGGGGTCACATAGTGGCTCTTGGGGTAGAAAGTGAAACGCGGCAGCTTGCGGATCACTTCGCCGGTCAAGGGGTCGAAGGCGGCAATGTTCTCCACCTCGTCGTCGAACAGCTCGATACGGATGGCCTCAAGGTCCGATTCGGCCGGAAAGATGTCGATCACATCACCACGCACCCGGAAGGTGGCACGGGCGAAGTCCATCTCGTTGCGGGTGTACTGCAGGTCGGCCAGCCGGCGCAGCAGTGCGCGCTGGTCGAGCTTGTCGCCGCGATCGACGTGCAGAACCATCTTCAGGTAGGTTTCCGGGCTGCCCAGGCCATAGATACACGACACCGTGGTGACGATGATCGCGTCGCGCCGCTCCAGCAATGCCTTGGTCGCCGACAGGCGCATCTGCTCGATGTGGTCGTTGATCGAGGCATCCTTCTCGATGAAAGTGTCCGACGACGGGACGTAGGCTTCCGGCTGGTAGTAGTCGTAGTAGGAGACGAAGTACTCCACCGCGTTGTGCGGGAAGAAGGCCTTGAACTCGCCATACAGCTGGGCAGCCAGCGTCTTGTTCGGCGCCAGCACCATGGTCGGGCGCTGGACCTGTTGAATGACATTGGCGATGCTGAAGGTCTTGCCGGAGCCGGTCACCCCGAGCAGGGTCTGGTGCGACAGGCCCGCTTCGATACCCTCGACCATCAGGCGAATGGCTTCGGGCTGGTCGCCGGCCGGCTGGAATCGGGTAACGAGCTGGAACTCGGACATGACGGACCTCTTGGATGTCGCGGCAACTGTAAATTTAGCCAGTAGTCTATACGCAAAAAGACGCGTCGGGGTGGCCTTTGCCGCCGCAGATGTGAACGCTCATTGCGGTGGACAAGGCAATTCGACCAATGGTCGAAAAATATTTGCGCAAAGCGCCTGAAAACCTGTGCCAGAGTGTCGCAGTGACCGATCGGTATCACTATACTGACTCCCCGTTTGCACCGCTTCAGTGCACTGGGCTGGAGGGTGCATTTCCTATCACTCTCCTATTCAGAGCCAAGGTAACAATGAGCCTGTTTTCCGCTGTCGAGCTGGCACCCCGCGACCCCATCCTGGGCCTCAACGAAGCATTCAACGCTGACCCACGTACCGACAAGGTCAATCTGGGCGTTGGCGTCTATTGCAATGAGGAAGGCCGCATCCCGCTGCTGCGCGCGGTGATCGAAGCCGAAACCCAGCGTGTCGCCCAACATGCCTCCCGCGGCTACCTGCCGATCGACGGTATCGCTGCCTACGACCAGGCCGTACAAAAACTGCTGTTCGGCGCTGAATCCGCACTGCTGGCTGAAGGCCGCGTTGTGACCGTGCAGGCTGTCGGCGGTACCGGCGCCCTCAAGATCGGTGCCGACTTCCTCAAGCGCCTTTCGCCGAACGCGGTAGTCGCCATCAGCGATCCGAGCTGGGAAAACCATCGCGCCCTGTTCGAGACTGCAGGCTTCCCAGTACAGAACTACCGCTATTACGACGCACCGAGCAACGACGTCAACCGTGCCGGCATGCTCGAAGACCTGAACAAGCTGCCCTCGGGCTCGATCGTCGTCCTGCACGCCTGCTGCCATAACCCGACCGGTGTCGATCTGTCGCTCGACGACTGGAAGAACGTACTGGAAGTGGTCAAGGCAAAAGGCCACGTGCCATTCCTCGACATGGCCTACCAGGGCTTCGGCGAAGGCATCGGCGAAGATGCCTTCGCCGTACGCCTGTTCGCCGAGTCGGGCCTGGAGTTCTTTGTCTCCAGCTCGTTCTCCAAATCGTTCTCGCTGTATGGCGAGCGCGTCGGCGCGCTGTCGATCGTCACCGCTTCGAAAGACGAGAGCACGCGCGTGCTGTCGCAGGTCAAGCGCGTGATTCGCACCACCTACTCCAACCCGCCGACTCACGGTGCAACCATCGTCGCCACCGTGCTCAACAGCCCGGAACTGCGTCAGATGTGGGAAGCCGAACTGGGCGAAATGCGTGAACGCATCCACGGCATGCGCAAACAGATGGTCTCGCTCCTGGCCGAGTACGGTGCCAACCGCGACTTCAGCTTCGTCGGTCGCCAAGTCGGCATGTTCTCCTACTCGGGCCTGACCGTGGAACAGGTCGCGCGCCTGAAGAACGACTTCGGCATCTACGCGCTGGACACCGGTCGCATCGCTGTGGCGGCACTGAACCAAAGCAACATCCACGTGGTCACCAAGGCCATCGTCGAAGTGCTGTAACTGCTTGATTTGCCAGGGGGCAGCTTGACTTCCCCTTGGCATTCAGTAAGATACGCGCAGATTCCGCGATAGCTCAGTCGGTAGAGCAAATGACTGTTAATCATTGGGTCCCTGGTTCGAGTCCAGGTCGCGGAGCCAGACACTGAAAAACCTCCAGATGCGCAAGCACTGGAGGTTTTTTGTTTTTCCGGGATCAGAAAGATCGTCGCAAGATGCGCTCAGTGGTCGCGCCCGATGGGGTAGAACACCCCGCCACTCCAAACCCCCAACCACTCCTCGCCATCGATCACGCGTGGCACCGCAAGCTCCACCAGTTGGTAGAACACATTGCGGTGGATGAGCGCTTCGAGGTTGCTGCGCATCAGCAGGTAAGGCGATGGCTCATGCGTTGTCGGATCGGTCTCTACCCGAATGGGGTGATCAGGACCGGCCTCGACCTGATCCTCGACATTGCTGGTGAATCGCAGGACCTGCTGCTCACCACTGCCCTCCACTTCCAGCCTGACCGCCACGAACGGCGCATCATCGACACGAATGCCGACCTTCTCCACAGGCGTTACCAGGAAATAGTCATCACCGTCGCGACGAATGATAGTAGAGAACAAGCGCACCATCGGCTTGCGCCCGATCGGCGTCCCCAGGTAGTACCAGGTGCCGTCGCGGGCGATGCGCATATCGATGTCGCCGCAGAAATCGGGATTCCACAGATGTACGGGAGGCAGCCCCTTCTCCTTGGGTATCTGCGCCAGAAGATCGTTGGCCTTGCCCGTACCTGTCATCGCCCGTTCCTTACCGACTCATTCCCAGGAGGCTACGAGCGTACTCGCGCATGGGTGCCGCGAGCAAATCCTGCGGCGTATTGTCGTGGAACGTCAACAAACCGCCACGGCTCTTGATGCGTGCGGTATCGATCAAATAGCGCGTGCTGGTTTCGATCAGCATCATCTGCACCACACCCGTGTCCCAACCAAGGCGATCCACTGCCTGCTCGTCGTACCATTCGTCGCCATTACCAATGCGGTCATCGGTGCGAGCGAAACGGGTATAGAGCACGTAATGGGCTCCGACCGAACGCGCCTCGGCTATCGCGTCCTCCAACCCCAACGGCGCCCTGGCGCGACGCACCAGCGGGAAGTACTCGACGAAGCTCTTGAATGCTTCTTCTGCAACGGCATTCTGCTGCGGCACCGGCCCTTTTCCAGGCGGTACGAAAGCGCCCTGGCCAATGAAGATGAACGAATCAGGCTGCAGCCGAACCGACAGGGTTCGAGCGGTATCGCTGTGATCGAGCAGACCGGCGTCGCTCATCTGATAGCGAACACCTTCGCCCATGTCGCTGACTTTCATGCAGCCGCTCAACGCCATCAGCGCCAGCAGCAAGACCAGGCTACGCATCTTTCCTCCAGTGACCGGTGACGAAAAACCGGCGAATAGCCGCCAGATGCAGCTTTTGCGCCAGCTCAGCCGCCGATCACCTTCATCACTGTCACACCCCCCGAGAACGCCAGCTCCTGCTTGTCCGCCAGAGCCTTGACCAGCAGCCGCTGAATCACTGGAAGTGCCTGGTGACGCGGCTTGTCGAGCAGATCGCCGATAAAGTGGCGATTGCCCGAAGACAGGCAGCCATGCAGCCAGCCAGTAGAGGACAGACGCAAGCGCGAGCAGGTCCGGCAAAACGGCACGCTCTCGTTGGCAATCACACCAAAGTAACCTTGGCCCGGAATCTGGTAGCGCAGGGCCGTTGCATCCAAAGCCGCTGGCGCCTGCTGGAAGTGATGATGATCGCCGATCAATGCCAGCAATTGCTCGAGACTGACGAACTGACGCAGGAATGCATTCGAATCAAGCGCCAGGTGACCCATGCGCATCAACTCGATGAAACGCAGTTCATAGCCTCTTGCCAGGCAGTAGTCGAGCAGCGGCACCACCTGATCGAGATTGTGCCCGCGCATCGGCACCATGTTGACCTTGATGCGCATACCCGCCGCACTCGCCTCCTCCATACCCCTCAGCACGCTGGCCAGGTCGCCGCCCCGAGCGATGCTGCGAAACGCGGTGGGGTCGAGGGTATCGAGCGAGACATTGAGCCGGTCGATACCCGCTGCACGCAACATCGCAAGCTTGCGACTGAGCAACTGACCGTTGGTGGTCAAGGCGATATCCTTGAGCCCCAAGCCACCGATAACCTTCAGGAACGGCTCCAGGCGGGGGCTGATCAATGGTTCGCCACCGGTGATGCGCAGACGCTCGATACCTGCGGTATCGACCAGAAGAGCCACCCCGCGCGCCAGTGCATCGGCAGACAGCTCATCCTGCGCCGCCACCAGGCGCTTGCCATCGGGCACACAGTAACTGCACGCATAGTTGCAGGCAGCTGTCAGGCTGACGCGCAGGTTGCGAAAACGCCTGCCTTGACGATCGACGATCATGGGTGACTCCGGCATGAGAAAAGCGGGCCGGCAAAACTTGACTCAAAGATCAGGTTTTTGCAAGCCCTGTCGCCGAAGCAGAAGTGACTGGCGGAGCCTGTCCGTCATGGACAACGCTCCGCAGGGGTCTTCAGGTGGCCGGTTCCGGGTCGCGCTTGCGCTTGTTGCCCATGCGCACGCCGATGTCCATCAGGAACTGGAAGAAACCTTCCTGATCCTCGAGAACGTTGCTCCAGAACGGCGAGTGATACAGCGCTACGGCGCCATGCACCAACGCCCAGGCAGCGCAGTAGTGGAAGTATGGCGGCACATCCTCGAGCTTGCCTTCACTGATACGGCCCTTGATCAGCTGGGTCAGTCGCTCGAAATTGGAGGCGCGAATACGGTGCAGTTCCTCGACCATCTCCGGCACCTGGTTACCCTTGACCACCTTCTCCTCGAGACGGTCGAACAAGCGGTAGCGCTGGGGATCGCGCATGCGGAACTCGAAGTAGGCTCGCGACAGGGCTTCTTTGTCGCGATCGACGTCGTCCGAATGCAACAGCGCGTTCAAATCACGCTCGTAGTCGAGCATCAGGCGCAGGTAGATCTCCGCCTTGGACTTGAAGTGCTTGTAGATCGTGCCTTTGCCGATACCGACCGCGTCGGCGATCATCTCGACGGTGACACTGTCTTCACCCTGTTCGAGAAACAGCTTGAGCGCCGTGTCGAGGATTTCTTGCTCGCGGCGACGAAACTCACGGACCTTACGAGGTTCTTTCTGCATAAGAAGGACTGGATGACAATCGAAGCGGATTATTATGCCTAACTTGCAGCAAATTGCACGGATCATCCAACCATATCTGTGTTTCATGATGAGTTCGAGTGCAGACCGGGTCTGCTTGGTCTGAATCCCAGGGATGCGTGAGATACTCCGCGCCCGACTGACACTCGTCTACAACCGACGCGGCAGGGCTCGCCAGACACGCCAGGCTCATCGAACGCTGTACGCGGCCGGGACGCCGCGCACACTCTACGCACCCTTTAAACTTTTCACCGTACATCAATACAGATAGCTACGTAATAGCGGCAAACTCATCCGATTTCTGCCGGCTGCCATACCCTGATGGCCCATTGGTTGTCAGGTGTATTCCAAATCTGTTTAAAAAACGACCAACTGACGCTGGCAGTGCGAGGATACTCGCCAATACTTGAAGTGTTGGCGCGGCGCATCCCCCCAAGTGGCGCGCCGATAAAGGTGCCCAGGGACCGCGTACCTTTGTTTTACTCCTAATGGTCTTAACCCGGATTCCTCCCCCAGAATCCGGGTTTTTTTTGCCCGCCTTGCTTTAGCTTCAGGCGACGCGTGCCAAGGGGAACAGGCGCTTGAAGTTGGCGGTCGTCTGCTCGGCCAACTGCGCGTAGCTCACCCCTCGCAATGAGGCGACGTACTCGGCGACCTCACGCACGTACTGCGGCAGATTGGGTTTGCCGCGATACGGGATGGGCGCCAGGTATGGCGAGTCGGTCTCTACCAGCAGCCGGTCGACAGGCACCTGGCGTGCGACCTCGCGCAGGGCGTCGGCATTGCGGAAAGTAACGATTCCGGAGAGCGAGATGTAATACCCCAGATCGAGTGCAGCCTTGGCCATGTCCCAGTCTTCTGTAAAGCAGTGCAACACGCCCGCCTGCGGCAGACTGGCCTCGCGCAGCAGCGCCAGGGTGTCGGCCCGCGCCGCGCGCGTGTGAACGATCACCGGCTTGCCTGTCTGCCGGGACGCCTCCAGGTGCAAGCGGAAAGACGCCTGCTGCAACTCGGCGGCCTCAGGCTCGTAGTGATAGTCCAATCCGGTTTCGCCAATGGCCACCACGTGCGGGTGAGCCAGTTCGCGCAACAACCATTCCAGCGCCGGCGTCTCCCCCGGGGCCAGGTCGAGCGGGTGCACGCCCACCGAACAGTCGACGTCGGCGTACTGCTCGCTCAGGGCCTTGACCGCCCCGGCGTTCTCGGCGCTTACGCCGATGCACAGAAAATGCCCGACCCCACGCTCGCGGGCCGCCTGCAGGGCGGCGTCGAGCGAGCCCGCATGGGCGCTCAGGTCAAGTCGGTCGAGGTGGCAATGGGAATCTACGAGCATGGAATGAAAGCACACATGAAAATGAACGATGGGGAATCAGCGCGTGGCCAGCATCTGCAGCCAATGGGCCAACAGGGCTTCGAGCAGCAGCACGCGATTGAGGTTGGCCTTGCCCTGCACTTTCTGGCGCTGCTCGAGAATCCAGGCCTGGACCTCGAGCACCCTGCCCTGCCTGCTCTTCTGCGCAAGGTATTGTATGACCTTGCGCATGTCGGCCAAGCCTAGCCCGTCTTCGTCCTGGGTCAATTGGTAGCGCAGGATCAGGTGCGACCAGTCGCAGAACCAGTCGAACAGCAACAGCAGCGGCACGTTGTTCCAGGCCTCGGCCAACTGGCTGGGCGATTGCTGCTGCTTGATCAGCTTCTTCACCCCCTCGGTGACCAGTGCCCGTTGCTCGCGCACACCCTGGGACTGCAACTTTACAGCCATCAGAGGCGACTCTGCCGCCAGGGTCAGCAGTTCGTCACGCTCGACCTGATCGAGCTCCGGGAGCGCCGTCGCCAGCCAGGCCTGACTCTGCGCAAGCGTCGGCTGCGCACAGGCGACTTGCTGGCAACGGCTCTTGATCGTTGGCAACAAACGGCTGGGCTGATGGCTCACCAGCAGCAGCACAGTATCGCCCGAAGGCTCTTCGAGACTCTTGAGCAAAGCGTTGGAGGCGTTGACGTTCATCGCTTCGACCGGCTCGATCAGTACCACCTTGCGCCCGCCCAGCTGCGCAGTCTGCACCACGAACGAAACCAGATCCCGCACCTGGTCGACCTTGATGGGCTTGTCGGCCTCTTCGGGTTCCAGCACGAAGTTATCGGGATGGCTGCCAGCCTTGAGCAACAGGCACGACTTGCATTGCCCGCAGGCATCCACCCCTTGCGGCTGCTGGCACAGCAGGCGAGCCATCAGGCGCTCGGCCATGGCGCGCTTACCGATACCCTGCGGCCCGTGCAACAGGTAGGCATGGGCATGCTGGCTGCGCCCGGCCAACTGCTGCCAGAGCGCTTGCTGCCAGGGGTAGGCCTCAGCCACGGCAACGCTCCAGGATACCTGGCAGCAATGCGTCGATGGCGCGCTGCACCGCCTCAAGCGGCTGCCCGGCATCCAGCAGGCTGTAGCGCTGCGGCGCTTGGCCTGCGCGCTGCAGATAAGCCTGACGCACCGCCTCGAAGAATGCCTGGCCCTCCTGCTCGAAGCGGTCCAGGCGACCGCGGGCGGCAGCACGGGCAAGACCGACTTCTACTGGCAAATCGAAGACCAGGGTCAGGTCTGGGCGCAGCGTACCCTGTACGAAGTCTTCCAGCACCGCGATGCGCTCCACGGGCAAGCCACGTCCCCCGCCCTGATAGGCGTAGGTGGCGTCGGTGAAACGGTCGCAAAGCACCACGGCGCCCCGCGCCAGTGCTGGGCGAATGACCTCGGCCAAGTGCTGGGCGCGCGCAGCGAACATCAACAGGAGCTCGGTGTCGACCGCCATGGTTTCGTCGCTGGGAGCGAGGAGCAACTCGCGGATACGCTCGGCCAACGGCGTACCACCAGGCTCACGGGTCATGACCACATCCACGCCCTGCTCACGCAGGCGCGCGGCCAGGTACTCGCGATTGGTGCTCTTGCCTGCACCTTCGGGGCCTTCCAGAGTGATGAACAAACCGCTCACGGGCATTCCTTACTGTTTTTCGGTGGGCGCCGGCGCTTGTGCGGGCGCGGGCTCTTCGGCGGACTGGGCTGGTGCGCCTTCAAGGGGTTCGCCGGACCGAGGCGCGGCGTCAGTCGGCGGCTCGGCGTTCGGTGCCTGATCGGCCGTACCCTGCGGGGCTTGTGGCGCCGGACTGGAACGGTAGTCGGCGCGGCGCTTGAGCTGGTATTCGCGCACAGCCGTGTTGTGGTCGTCCAGGTCATCGGAGAAGACGTGGCTGCCATCGCCACGCGCGACGAAATACAGGCTGGTACCGCCTGACGGATTCAGCGCGGCGTGAATCGCTTCGCGCCCGACCATGGCGATCGGTGTCGGCGGCAGGCCGGTCATGGTGTATGTGTTGTAGGGTGTCGGTGCACGCAGGTCGGCACGCGTGATCTTGCCGTTATAGCGCTCCCCCATGCCGTAGATAACCGTAGGATCGGTCTGCAGCATCATGCCCAAGCGAAGGCGGCGCACAAATACGCCTGCGATCTGCCCTCGCTCCTGAGGAATACCGGTTTCCTTCTCCACCAGCGAGGCCATGATCAGCGCCTGGTAGGGATCACGGTATGGCAAATCGGTCATCCGATCCGCCCACTCCTTGGCCAGCACCTCCTCAAGGCGCATGTAGGCTTGCTGCAACAGTTCGACATCGGTCATGCCGCGCACGAAGCGATAGGTGTCCGGGAAGAAACGCCCCTCAGGGAAAACACCGGTATGCCCAAGCTTGTCCATCACTTCAGTGTCGGAGAGCCCGTCGAGGGTGTGCTTGATCTTTTCATGCCTGGCCACGGCCGTGCGCACCTGGCGGAAGGTCCACCCCTCGACCAGGGTGAGGTTGTACTGCACCACATCGCCACGGCGCCAGGCGTCGAACAGGGCTTCGACGGTCATTCCGGGCGTCAGGCGGTACTCACCCGTATGCAGTGCGGTGCCAGCCATATTGAAACGCCAGTAAAGACGCAACCAGAAGGCATCGTCGAGCAGCCCCTCGCTCTGCATGCGGTAGAACATGCGGTTGGGGTTGGTGCCATTGGGCACATCGAGCAGGCGCTCTTCGGTGACATGCAGCGGCTGCTCCAGGACCGAGTTAACCTTCCAGGCCGACCAGCCTACGGCCAGGCCGGCAAGGATCAGGCCCATTTCCAGCAGCAGCAGGATTTTGCGTCTCACGAATCAGGTATCCAGTAACGTACGGGCAACGGCCTGCAGTTTACGGGTGAGCGGCCCGGCCGGCCAGTCGAGGTTGAGCGCAGCGACAGTACGCACGGGCCAAATTCCATACACGCTGTTGCAGACGAACACCTCGTCGGCCGCCTCCAGATCGGCTTGCACAAGGTCGCCGGTCCGGACTTCGATACCCAGCGCCGGGGCTTCGTCCAGCAGCGCAGCGCGCATGACGCCTGCCACGCCGCAGCGGCTCAGGTCGGCAGTCAGCAGCACGCCGTCGCGGACCAGGAACAGATTACTGTAGACCCCTTCGATCAGGTGCCCCTGCACGTCACGCATCAGACCCTCGGCATAGGCAGAGTCCTGCCATTCGGCGCGAGCCATTACCTGCTCCAGGCGATTGAGGTGCTTGAGCCCGGCCAGCAGAGGCTGCTGCGCAAGACGGGTCTGGCAGTCGAACAGCCCGATGCCTTGCTCCGCGTTGCCCGCAGGATAAGCTGGCATTGGACCGCCCTGGAGAATGCGTCGGGTCAAGGCTTCGGAGGCGGGCGCATAGCCGCGCTGGCTATCACCACGAGTGACGATCAGTTTGGCTACGCCTTCACCGAGCTGGCTGGCGTAGCGCAGCAACTCGTCGCGAACAAGCGCAAGATCGATATCGATCGCCAGCCGCTGGCAACCCAGCGCGAGACGTTCGAGATGTCGCGACAGCAGGCTGGGCCTGCCGCCGCGCACGGCGATAGTCTCGAACAGACCATCGCCATAGGCCAGGCCGCGGTTCTGCAGGTTGACTGCAGTCGCCGGCTGGCCGTCGATCCAGCTGTGCATCAATCGGCGAACCGGCGGAATACCAGCGAACCGTTGGTACCGCCAAAGCCGAAGGAGTTGGAGAGCACGACATCGATCGGCATGCTGCGCGCCTGGTGCGGCACGAAGTCCAGATCGCAACCTTCGTCGGGCTCGTCCAGGTTGATCGTCGGCGGCGCCATCTGGCTGTTGATCGCCAACACGCTGAAGATCGCTTCTACCGCACCGGCAGCCCCCAGCAGATGGCCGGTCATCGACTTGGTCGAGCTGACGGCCAGCTTGTAGGCGTGCTCGCCGAAGACACGCTTGATGGCCGCCACTTCGGCGATATCGCCAGCAGGAGTCGAGGTGCCGTGGGCGTTGATGTAGCTGACCTCTTCAGGCTTCACACCCGCATCACGCAGGGCGTTGACCATGCAGCGTGCAGCGCCGTCGCCGGTATCCGGTGGCGACGTCATGTGGAACGCGTCGCCACTCATGCCGAAACCGACCAGCTCGGCATAGATGGTCGCGCCACGAGCCTTGGCGTGTTCGAGTTCCTCCAGCACCAGGGCACCGGCGCCATCGGACAACACAAAGCCATCGCGCCCCTTGTCCCACGGACGGCTGGCACGGGACGGCTCGTCATTGCGAGTCGAAAGCGCCCGCGATGCGCCGAAACCGCCCATGCCCAAACCGCACGCCGCCATTTCCGCACCGCCGGCGATCATCACGTCGGCCTCGCCATAGGCGATATTGCGCGCAGCCATGCCGATACAGTGGGTACCGGTGGTGCACGCAGTGGAGATAGCGTAGTTGGGGCCCTGCAGCCCAAGGTGGATCGACAGGAAGCCGGAGATCATGTTGATGATCGAGCCGGGGACGAAGAATGGCGAAATCCGGCGCGGCCCTTGCTCGTGCAGGGTTCGGCTGGTGTCTTCTATATTGGTCAAGCCACCGATGCCCGACCCCATGGCCACGCCGATACGCTCGCGGTTGGCGTCGGTCACTTCCAGGCCGGCATTGCGCACCGCCTGGAAACCGGCCGCCAGGCCGTACTGGATGAACAGGTCAAGCTTGCGAGCTTCCTTGGCCGACAGGTACTGCTCGACCTCAAAGCCCTTCACCGAGCCGCCAAAACGGGTGGAGTAGGCACTCAGGTCCGTGTGTTCGATCGGACCGATGCCACTGCGGCCAGCCAGAATGCCCTGCCAGGTGCTTGGTACATCAGTACCCAGTGGCGACAGCATACCCATACCGGTGACCACGACGCGTCTACGCGACACAGCACTCTCCTTTTCTAATAACAGAGTCTCTTGCGATTGCATTCAGCATGGCCGAATGAAATGGCAACAGGCTCTCGATTGCCCGGTGAATGACGCCAATGGCTCGCAAAGAAAAAACCGCACGCCGGCAAAGGCAGTGCGGTTTTTCCCGACAAGAAGCGTCGACTGGAACGTCTTAGGCCTTGTGGCTGTTGACGTAGTCGATTGCAGCTTGAACGGTAGTGATCTTCTCGGCTTCTTCGTCAGGGATTTCGGTCTCGAATTCCTCTTCCAGAGCCATCACCAGCTCAACGGTGTCAAGCGAATCGGCACCCAGGTCATCAACGAAGGAAGATTCGTTCTTGACTTCCTCTTCCTTGACGCCCAGTTGCTCGGCGACGATTTTCTTGACGCGTTCTTCGATGGTGCTCATACCTAGTTTTCACTCCTAATGGACATATGTCATGCAGCTGGCCGGTGACCAAGTTTATAGGAAGACGCCTGCTTTTCAAGCGTAACGCGCCTTCACGAGAGACACCCGGCCTGCCACCTGGAATCTGGTTGCAGCTTTATAACGGATTTTAGGCTTGCAGTATGACTGTTTTTTTAAGCAATCCGTCACATTGAGTTGCTGATGTTACATGTACATCCCGCCGTTCACCGGCACGGTAGCGCCTGTGACATAGGCTGCGCCGTCGGATGCCAGGAAGGAAACCACTTTCGCGATCTCCTCGGCCTGACCCAGGCGGCCCAGCGGAATCTGGGTCTGCAGCGCTTCACGCTGCGCTTCGGGCAGCTCGCGGGTCATGTCGGTATCGATGAAGCCCGGGGTGACCGAGTTTACAGTGATACCGCGCGAGCCGACTTCACGCGCCAGGGCACGGCTGAAACCTTCGAGGCCCGCCTTGGCAGCGGCGTAGTTGGCCTGGCCGGCGTTACCCATGGCACCGACGACCGAACCGATGCTGATGATACGACCCCAGCGCGCCTTGGTCATGCCGCGCAGCACGCCCTTGGACAGACGGTAGAGGCTGTTGAGGTTGGTGTCGATGACATCGAACCATTCTTCATCTTTCATGCGCAGCATCAGGTTGTCGCGGGTGATGCCGGCATTGTTGACCAGGATCGCCGGAGCACCGAACTGCTCGGTGATCGCTGCCAGCACGGCACTCACGGACTCTTCGCTGGTGACATTGAGCTCAAGACCGGTACCGGTGATACCGTGCTCCTTGAGGGTCTCGGCGATACGCTGGGCACCCGAAGCGGAAGTGGCGGTACCGATTACGGTAGCGCCCTGGCGGCCCAGTTCCAGGGCGATGGCCTGGCCAATACCACGGCTGGCGCCGGTGACCAGTGCAACTTTACCTTGCAGGCTCATGCAAGTTTCTCCAGATATCAGGCCAGCGCCGCACGGGTGGCGGCGACGGCGTCAGGGGTATTGAGGTTGTAGGTGGTAACGCCATCGGCGCAACGCTTGTTCAGGCCAGCCAGGACCTTGCCCGGGCCGCACTCGACCAGATTGACCGCACCGCTGGCCGCCAGGGTCTGCACACACTCCACCCAACGTACCGGCTGGTACAACTGCGCCAACAGGTCGCGCTTGAGTGCGTCGAGATCGGCGGCGATGGCGGCGGTGACGTTCTGCACTACCGGAATCTGCGGCGCCTTCCACTCGATGGCGTTGACCGCTTCAGCGAAACGCTCGGCAGCCGGCTTCATCAGCGCACAATGCGACGGCACGCTGACCGCCAGTGGCAGCGCACGCTTGGCGCCCTTGGCCTTGCACAGCTCGATCGCACGATCGACCGCCGCCTTGTTACCGGCGATGACGACCTGGCCCGGGGAGTTGAAGTTGACCGCACTGACCACTTCATCCTCGGCAGCCTCGGCGCAGATGGCTACCACATCAGCATCATCCAGGCCGAGAATCGCAGCCATGGCACCGTGACCTGCAGGCACGGCCTCCTGCATCAGCTGGCCACGGCGCTCGACCAGGCGAACGGCGTCTTTGAGCGACAGGCTACCGGCAGCGACCAGGGCACTGTACTCACCCAGGCTGTGACCAGAGACCAGAGCCGGTTGCGCACCACCCTCCTCCAGCCACAGACGCCAAAGGGCAATCGAGGCCGTCAGGATCGCCGGCTGGGTCTTGTCGGTTTGATTGAGTTGTTCTTCCGGACCTTCCTGGACCAGCTTCCACAGGTCGTAGCCCAGAGCCTCGGAAGCTTCCTTGAAGGTCTCGACGATTACCGGCTTTTCAGCGCCGAGCTCGGCGAGCATGCCCAGCGACTGGGAGCCTTGACCAGGAAAGACGAATGCGAGGGATGCAGACATTGAACAAGCCCTTATGATCTTGTCGTCGGATAGGGTGCGCCCCACCAATGGCGAGGCGCGGAATCTGAAAACTTGGATGGAAACGCAGACCAAGCGGTCACATTTAACCACTTCATCGCCAATATGCCTAAAGCAACAGGTCTTCGAGACGACCGTGCAGCCGCTGCGGCAGGTTTTCCTGGATCTCGATCAGCGCGCGCTGGATGGCGCTCTGCAGGCCCTGTACGCCCGCCGAACCATGACTCTTGATGACGATCCCCTGCAAACCGAGAAAACTTGCGCCATTGTGTCGCGCCGGCGCCAGGTCAGCCTGCAGGCGCCTGAGCAACGGCATCGCCACCACCCCGGCCGCACGAGAAAACAGCCCACCCTTGAACAGCGCCTCTATACGCGCACCGATCATGCTCGCCAGCCCTTCGCTGGACTTGAGCAGGATATTGCCGACGAAGCCGTCGCACACCACCACATCCGCCTCGCCGCGATACAGGCCATCGCCTTCGACAAAACCGATGTAGTTCAGCCCACGGGCATTGTGCAACAGACTGGCGGCCAGTTTGACCTGCTGGTTGCCCTTGATATCCTCGGTACCGACATTGAGCAACGCCACGCGCGGTCGCTGGATCCCCAGGGCCTGAGCCGCCACCGACCCCATCACGGCGAACTGGTAGAGGTTCTCGGCACTGCAATCGACATTGGCCCCCAGGTCAAGCAACTGACAATAGCCAGCCTGGGTCGGAATCGCCGCCACCATGGCGGGGCGATCGATGCCCGGCAGCGTCTTGAGGACAAAGCGCGACAGCGCCATCAGCGCCCCGGTATTCCCGGCGCTCACACAGGCCTGAGCCTTGCCGTCACGCACCAGCTCAAGGGCGACGCGCATCGACGAATCAGGCTTGCCGCGCAACGCCTGCGAAGGCCGCTCGTCCATGCCCACCACCTCGCTCGCCGCGACAATTTGCAGGCGCGCACGATCGGCAGCTGCAAGGCCACTGACAAGTTCTTCAAGGAGAGAGGGTTGACCGACGAGGGTCAGGTGCAGCGAGGGGGTAGCCGAAAGGCAGGCAATGCTAGCCTGGACAATGCTGCGGGGACCGAAGTCCCCGCCCATTGCGTCGATCGCGATGATCTGAGCGGACAAGGATTACTCGTCAGCGCCCTTGTCGATCACTTTGCGACCACGGTATACGCCTTCTGGCGAAACGTGGTGGCGCAGGTGTACTTCACCGGTGCTCTTCTCTACGGACAGCGCGTTTTCCGACAGGGCGTCGTGCGAACGGCGCATGTCACGGGCAGAGCGGGATTTTTTGTTCTGCTGAACAGCCATAATTGATTAACTCCTAAACGTTTGGGTCACGCTTTAACTGCGCCAAGACACTGAACGGGTTGGACCGCGATACCTCGTCCTTGCTCGATTCGGGCTCGTCTGCGCCCGCCGGCTGCTGGCATTCTTCCGGATGATGAGCAGGCACGATGGGGAGGGCGAGCAAAAGCTCCTCCTCGATCAGCGCCTGCAGATCCAAAGGATCTTCGCCCAGTTCCAGCACGTCATAGCCTTTCGGCAACGACTGGGTATTCGCACCCTCCTTCACCACGGCATAAGTACATTCGCTGTGGATCGGCAGGGTGACCAGCTCAAGACAACGCTGGCAAACCATTTTGACTTCGACATTCAGATCGCTGTGGATAACCACAACGTGCTGCTCGTCTCGCTCAAAATCGAACTTCGCCTGCACCGTACCGACATTATCGGAAAGCGGGTCGCAGAGTCTTTCCAAATCAGCGAGTTGCAGCGAACCTTGGAGGGTTACGCCACGATCGGCTAATTTGCGCGGGTCAACGTGAGGTGGAATCGGGTCATTCAACATAGGCGCAGCATTCTAGGGATGCCCCCCGCCCCTGTCAAAGGAAATTAGGCGGCATCACGCATGTTAGAATCGGTTCAATTGCGAAGGAGTCTACCATGCTTCCCCTGCTGCTTGCTTCAAGCTCCCCCTACCGGCGCGAATTGCTCCAGCGCCTGCGCCTGCCTTTCACCTGGGCAAGCCCCGATATAGACGAAGGGCGCAATGCCGAGGAGCCGGCCACCGAACTGGTTCGCCGCCTGGCCCGACAAAAAGCCGAAGCCCTGGCGAACAGCCATTCGCAACACCTGATCATCGGCTCGGACCAGGTCGCCGTGCTGGGCGAGCAGATCCTTGGCAAGCCACACACCTTCGAACGCGCGTGCGAGCAATTGCTGGCTGCCAGCGGCCAGCAAGTCACTTTCCTGACCGGCCTCGCCCTGCTCAACAGCAGCACAGGGCAATGCCAGGTCGACTGCATACCATTCACCGTAACCCTGCGCGAACTGGACCGCGAACGAGTCGAGCGCTACGTGCACGCAGAGCAACCACTGGACTGCGCAGGGAGCTTCAAGGCGGAGGGATTGGGGGTGACACTGTTCCAGAGCACCCACGGCTGCGATGCGACGAGCCTGATCGGGCTCCCGCTGATTCGCCTGGTGGACATGCTGCACGCAGAAGGTGTGCAGCTACCCTGAAAGACGGGGCTGCCAAGCAGCCCCACTCATGATTCAACGCAGGGATGACCCCTGGAAGCCCATGTACATGGCCAGACGCTCGGCGACGCTGGCACCGATACGCTTGGAGAAGCGATCGAACGGCGATTCCTGCACCGTGAAGTCCACCAACTCCTTCTCGCCGACAATGTCACGCGCCACATAGCTGGCACTGCCCAGGCCATCGATCAAGCCTAGCGTCTTGGCCTGCTCGCCCGACCAGATCAAACCACTGAACAGCTCGGGATGCTCCTTGTCCTTCAGACGCTCACCTCGCCCCTGCTTCACCATGGCGATGAACTGATTGTGCGTGGTATCCAGCACACCCTGCCAGAACGCTGTCTCTTCAGGCTTTTGCGGCGAGAACGGGTCGAGGAAGGCCTTGTGCTCACCAGAGGTATAGGCACGACGCTCGACACCAAGCTTCTCCATGGCGCCGACGAAGCCGTAGCCCGCGGCAGTTACACCAATGGATCCGACCAGGCTGGCCTTGTCGGCGTAGATCTCGTCCGCCGCACTGGCGATGTAGTAGGCGCCCGAAGCACCAAGGTCAGTGATCACCGCATACAGCTTGATTGCCGGATATTCAGCACGCAGCCGACGAATCTCGTCATATACGTAACCCGCCTGCACCGGGCTGCCGCCCGGACTGTTGATGCGCATCACCACAGCCTTGGTCTTGGCGTCCTTGAACGCCTCGCGCAGGCTCTTGATGATGTTGTCGGCGCTGGCAGCTTCCTGATCGGCGATCACCCCGCGCACTTCCACCAAGGCGGTATGATTGGCACTGCGCGAAGCCGTGCTCTCCATATCCATCAGCGGAGAGAACAGGAACAGGAGACCGAACAGGTAGAGAAAGGTCAGCAGCTTGAAGAAGATCCCCCAGCGCCGCGCACGACGCTGCTCCTGAACACCCGCCAGGAGCGTCTTCTCGAGCAGCTTCCAACTCTTGCGCTCTTCCTTGTCCTGCGCTGCACCCTCGGACTCAGGGGCTTTCCACTCGTCAGCCATGCTCACCCACCTTGGAATTGAAGCTGCGCGGGACCAGCCAGCCACTCACGCAACTGTGAAAAATGCTCGACGCACACCTGCGGCCCGAATTCGCTCAGCGCCTGCAGCGACATCGCGCCATACCCCACGGCAACCGAATGCATGCCTGCATTACTGGCCATCTGCAGATCGAATGCCGAATCTCCGACCATCAGCGCCCTGCCAGGTTCGACCCGGCAATGGGCGAGAATTTCCTCAAGCATCAACGGATGGGGTTTACCGCGGGTTTCGTCAGCGGCCCGAGTGATATCGAAATACCCTTCCCAGCCATTGGCCTTGAGCACCCGGTCGAGCCCACGACGCGCCTTGCCGGTGGCCACTGCCAGACGATAGCCCTCACTACGAAAGGCTTCCAGCGACTCCACCACCCCTTCGAACAGCGGTGAGGGCTGCTGATCCAGCGCCGTGTAGATATCTGCATAGTGCTGGCGAAAAATCTCGAGCTGCCGGGCATCCAGATGCGGATAGAGCACCGAGATCGCCTCGCTCAAGGCCAGGCCAATGATGCCCTTGACCGCAGCGTCAGCACTGGGAGCCTCGCCGGCACGCTCGGCAGCGGCATTCATCGCTTCGACGATGCGTCCGATGGAGTCGGCAAGGGTGCCATCCCAATCGAAGATCAGCAGCTCGTAGGGTTTGCTCATGACAGATCAGGTCGCACTCAGGCGCTCCACGGTCTTGGCCCACATCTCGTCCACCGGCGCCTCGAGCTTCAATTCGCCACCGTCCGGCAGGGGCACGGTCAACGCATAAGCGTGGAGGAACAGGCGCTTGCCCCCCAGATCACGAATTTCGCGAGTGAAGTCTTCATCGCCGTACTTGCTGTCACCGGCGATCATGTGCCCGGCATGGAGCGTGTGCACACGGATCTGGTGGGTGCGACCGGTAATCGGACGCGCCTCGACCATCGTGGCGAACTCACCGAAGCGACGCAGCACGCGGAACAGCGTCAACGCTTCCTTGCCCTCTTCGTCTACTTCGACCATGCGCTCGCCAGAGCGCAGGTTGCTTTTCTGCAAGGGCGCATTGACCTGTTTCTTCGACGTTGGCCAGTGCCCACGCACCAACGCCATGTAACGCTTGTCGACGCCATCGCCACGCAGCGCTGCGTGGAGGTGACGAAGCATGCTGCGTTTCTTGGCGATCATCAGCAGGCCCGAGGTGTCGCGGTCCAGCCGGTGCACCAATTCGAGCTCCTTGGCATCCGGACGCAACTGGCGCAGCGCCTCGATCACCCCGAAGCTCAGGCCACTGCCACCATGCACGGCAATACCGGCGGGCTTGTTCATCACGATCAGCGCCTTGTCTTCGTAGACGATCGCCGCCTCCAGCCGCTGTAGCAACCCCTGCGCCACGGGAGCCGGCTCGTCGCGCTCGGGCAATCGGACAGGCGGCACGCGCACGATGTCACCCGCCTGCAGCTTGTATTCGGGTTTGATGCGCCCCTTGTTCACCCGCACCTCACCCTTGCGCAGGATGCGATAGACCAGGGTCTTGGGCACGCCCTTGAGGGCCGTGATGAGGAAGTTGTCGATGCGTTGGCCGGCAAGTTCCGGCGCGACTTCGATCAGCTGAACGCCGGAAGTCGGGGGATTATTGGTCGTCATTGCTGGATCATAACAATTTTTTATGGAATTGAAGCACTTAATGATTACTGCTATAGTCGCGAACGCCGCCAAAAGCGGTAGGTCAGTACCGCACGGTTTCGAACCGGCCCTGACCAACGCAATTCTCGAGGACGCGAGGCCGTCCGACGGGGTTTTCGCCAGTTTACCGAAATGCCTGGAATCGCCACCAGCGCCGAGCAGAGAAGAACGAAAAAAAACGACAAGTGCGGTGTTTCACCTCCCTCCTGTTCTTTTTCGCATGCCCCTGCCCCGCCTCGTCGCTTCCGTGCAGCGCCTGGCGAATGCTTCGGAAATACCTGCCTTGGACATGAATGGCGCCAGCCCAGAATCTGCGCTGGCGAAAAATGCAACCCGTTGCGGATTCAGCGCGCGGCAGCACCCGAATTATCAGGGATACGTGCAGGGTGGAGATGTACAGCCCGGACCGTACAGCACGGCCGGCCACCGGCCCACTGTAATGGCCCGGCGAGCGGAACCGGTGTTTGCAGATGCCCCAGAGGCGTCCACGGCCCTCGGCTGATTCCTCCTCCTGACTGAGTGCGATAGGCACCGCAGCAAACAGGACGCGTCGTCGCGACAACGGCAGGCTGGGCAACCGGCTGGTGCCGAACGTCGTTGGACACGGGGGTGGCACGCCACCCTTTGCGCACCTTGGCACCGACCATGAGAAGTCGTGTGTGCCGAACGCCGTTTCCGGCAGCCCGGAAACCGACGGTACAACATGAAAAGAATGCTGATTAACGCAACTCAACCCGAAGAGTTGCGTGTAGCCCTGGTGGATGGCCAACGCCTCTACGACCTGGATATCGAGTCCGGCGCGCGTGAGCAGAAAAAGGCCAACATCTACAAAGGCAAGATCACCCGCATCGAACCCAGCCTCGAAGCCGCCTTCGTCGACTTCGGTTCCGAACGTCACGGCTTCCTGCCGCTGAAGGAAATCTCCCGCGAGTATTTCAAGAAGTCGCCTGAAGGTCGGGTGAACATCAAGGAAGTGCTGAGCGAAGGCCAGGAAGTCATCGTCCAGGTCGAGAAAGAAGAACGTGGCAACAAGGGCGCTGCCCTGACCACCTTCATCAGCCTCGCCGGCCGCTACTTGGTCCTGATGCCGAACAACCCACGCGCTGGCGGCATTTCCCGCCGCATCGAAGGCGAAGAGCGCAACGAGCTGCGCGAAGCCCTCAACGGCCTGACCGTTCCTGGCGACATGGGCCTGATCGTGCGCACTGCCGGCCTGGGCCGCAGCAGCGAAGAGATGCAGTGGGACCTCGACTACCTGCTGCAACTCTGGACCGCCATCAAGGAAGCCTCCCAGGATCGCGTCGCGCCCTTCCTGATCTACCAGGAAAGCAACGTCATCATCCGCGCCATTCGCGACTACCTGCGCCAGGACATCGGTGAAGTGCTGATCGACAGCATCGATGCCCAGGAAGAAGCCCTGACCTTCATCCGCCAGGTGATGCCGCAGTACGCCAGCAAGGTCAAGCTGTACGAAGACAGCGTCCCGCTGTTCAACCGCTTCCAGATCGAAAGCCAGATCGAGACCGCCTTCCAGCGCGTGGTCGACCTGCCGTCCGGCGGTTCGATCGTCATCGATCCGACCGAAGCCCTGGTCTCCATCGACATCAACTCGGCGCGCGCCACCAAAGGCAGCGACATCGAGGAAACCGCCCTGCAGACCAACCTGGAAGCGGCTGAGGAAATCGCCCGCCAGCTGCGCCTGCGTGACATCGGTGGCCTGATCGTCATCGACTTCATCGACATGACCCCGGCCAAGAACCAGCGCGCCGTCGAGGAACGCGTTCGCGAATGCCTCGAAGCCGACCGCGCCCGCGTCCAGGTCGGCCGCATCTCGCGCTTCGGCCTGCTGGAGATGTCTCGCCAGCGCCTGCGTCCGTCGCTGGGCGAAAGCAGCGGCATCGTCTGCCCGCGCTGCTCGGGCACCGGCATCATCCGTGACGTCGAGTCCCTGTCGCTGGCGATCCTGCGCCTGATCGAGGAAGAAGCACTGAAGGACCGTACCGCCGAGGTACGCGCACAGGTGCCGATCCCGGTAGCCGCCTTCCTGCTCAACGAGAAGCGCAACTCGATCACCAAGATCGAACTGCGCACCCGTGCACGCATCATCATCCTGCCGAACGACCACCTGGAAACCCCGCACTTCGAAGTCCAGCGCCTGCGCGACGACAATCCGGACGTGCTGAACAACCAGTCGAGCTACGAGATCGCCACCAGCGAAGCCGAGGAAGCGCCGCAACCAACCGCTACCCGCACCCTGGTTCGCCAGGAAGCTGCAGTGAAGACCGCTCCGGCTCGCACCAACGCTCCCGAGCCTAGCCCGAGCGAAGAAAAACCTGCTGCAACCACTCCAGCGCCTGTCGCCGCGCCAGAGCCAAGCCTGTTCAAGGGCCTGGTCAAGTCGCTGGTCAGCCTGTTCGCCGGCAAGGAAGAACCCGTCGTCGCTCCCGCCGCCACCCCCGAGAAGCCAACCACCGAGCGCAGCCAGCGCAACGAGGAACGCCGCAACGGCCGTCAGCAGAGCCGCAACCGCAATGGCCGTCGCGATGAAGACCGCAAACCGCGTGAAGAGCGCAGTGAGCGCACCCCACGCGAAGAGCGCCAGCCACGCGAAGAGCGCGCACCTCGTGAAGAACGTGCACCACGCGAAGAACGTGCACCTCGTCAACCACGCGAAGACCGCCGTGGTAATCGTGAAGAACGCGTCCGCGAATTGCGCGAGCCACTGGATACCGCCCCGGCGGCCCGTGAGGAGCGTGCTCCACGCGAAGAGCGCGCACCTCGCGAGGAACGCGTAGCCCGCGAAGAGCGCGCGCCACGTGAGGAACGCGCACCACGCGAAGAACGTGCCCCACGCGAAGAGCGCGCACCTCGTGAAGAGCGCCCGGCCCGTGAGGAACGCGCACCACGCGAGGAGCGTGAAGAGCGCGCACCACGCGAAGAACGGCAACCACGCCAGCCGCGCGAAGAGCGCCAGCCACGTGCCGCCGAACAGGCTGCCGAGGCGAGCGAGGAGCAACTGCCTAACGAAGAACTGCTGCAGGATGAGCAGGAGGGTGCCGATGGCGAACGCCCTCGCCGCCGCTCCCGTGGCCAGCGTCGCCGCAGCAACCGTCGTGAGCGCCAGCGCAATGCCAATGGTGAACTGATCGACGGCGATGATGAAACCGGCGAAGAGCAGCAGCCACAGCAGCACAAGGCCACTGAGCTGGGTGCCGAACTGGCCGCAGGCCTGGCAGTCACCGCTGCCGTTGCCAGCAGCAATATCAGTGCCGACGCCGAGGCCCAGGCCAACGAGCAGGCCGAGCGCGCCACCGCCACTGTCGTGGAGGCTGACGACCGTGAAGTGGTTCAGCCCGCCGAGCCGGCCGAGGTTGTCGCCAAAGCTGAGGAAGTCGCGATCGCGCCTGTCGTCGAGCAGCCGGTCAATGCGCCTGTGACCGTGGTCGAACCAGGCATCGAGCCTGTCGTCGAAGCGCCTGCACAACCACAGGCCGAAGTGGCCACCAGCGAGCCTGCGCCTGCAGTCGAAGCGCCAGCCACCGAAGCACCGGCCGTGGAAGCGAGCGAAGCGGAGAAGGCACCGGTTGCTGAAACTGCCGTAGAGCAAGCACCCGCTGTCGAAGCCGAAGTGATCGAGCCTGTCGTGGTCGAGCCAGTGGCTGTCGAGGCAGCACCGGTCGTCGCTGAAGCAGCCCCTGCCGAAGAGCCTGCCCCTGCCGTAGCTGAAACTGCTCCGGCCCAAGAGCCGGCTGTAGAAGAAGCGGCCACCATCATGCTGCCGAACGGCCGTGCGCCGAACGACCCGCGTGAAGTGCGTCGCCGCAAGCGTGAGGCTGAAGCCGCTGCCGCTGCTGCTGCCGCAGCCCAGGCTGCCGCCGAAGCTGCCCCGGCACTGGAAACCACCGAGGATGAGCACAAACCTCACCACGGTTGATTCCAGCAGCTGAATGAAAAACCCCCGCCAGTGCGAACTGGCGGGGGTTTTTCTTTATCGCTCAAAACCCAGGAAAGCCGGGCCAGCCTGGTGGTGGCGATCAGTACAGATTTGGCTCCATCTCCAACTCGACGCCAAACCGTTCAAGGATATCCGCCTGGATTCGCTGCGCCAGGGCGTGCAACTGTGCGCCACTCGCCTGGCCGTAATTGACCAGCACCAGCGACTGCAAGCGATGCACACCAGCATCACCCTCACGGTAGCCCTTCCAGCCCGCCTGCTCGATCAGCCAGCCTGCCGCCAGCTTGACCTGCCCCTCAGACTGGGGATAGGCGACCAGACTCGGATAACGTGCGCGAATACTCTCAGCCAACTGCACCGAGACCACCGGGTTCTTGAAGAAGCTGCCAGCATTGCCCAGCTCTGCCGGATCCGGAAGCTTTTCGCGACGAATACTGCAGATGGCATCGCTGATGGCCTGTGCAGTCACTTCCTGCACGCCCTGCTCTTGCAAGCGCTGTCGAACCGGCCCGTAGTCCAGGTGCGCACGCAATGTACGGCTCAGCACAAAACGCACACGCAGGATCAACCAACGGCCCGGGTTGCGCTTGAACACACTGTCGCGATAGGCGAACGCACACTCGTTCAACGTGAAGTCGCGCAGCTGGCCGGTCTCACGGTCCAGAGCGGTCAAGCCTGCGAACACATCCTTGATCTCGACCCCGTACGCACCGACGTTCTGCATCGGTGCCGCCCCGACCGTGCCGGGAATCAGGCTGAGGTTCTCCAGCCCGCACAAGCCCTGCGCCAGGCTCCATTGCACGAACGGATGCCAGGGCTCGCCTGCCTCGGCCTCGATCACGACACGCTCGCCATCGTCACTGAGGATGCGTCGGCCACGACTGGCCACGTGCAGTACCAAGGCATCGACGTCGCGGGTCAGCAGCAGGTTGCTGCCGCCGCCGACCACCAGCACCGGCAACTGCCGTTGCGCAGCCAGTGCCAGAGCCTGGCGGACCTCATCGTCGTCATGGGCCAAAGCGAGGTAGCGCGCCTTGACGTCGATACCGAAGGTGTTGAACGGCTTGAGCGATACACGCTCCTGCCACTGCGCTGTCATAACCGCCCCTTGATTTCCACGACCAGCTCGCGACAGGCCGCTTCGATCAGGTCCAGAACCTGCTCGAAACCTTCGGCACCGCCATAGTAAGGGTCCGGCACCTCATCCAGCATCGCGCCATACCTGCGCAGGAACAGGTCGAGCTCGCCGCGCGCATCGTGCGGGCGTAGCGCCTGCAGGTTACCCAGATTGCTCTTGTCCATGGCCAGGATCAGGTCGTACTCACCGAAGTGAGCGGCCTTGACCTGCTGTGCGCGCTGGCGCGACAAGTCATAACCCCGTACCAGTGCAGCCTTGCAGGTACGGCTGTCGGGCGCCTTGCCCACGTGCCAGTCTCCGGTGCCTGCTGAGGCCACGTGCACGCGCTCTGCAAGCCCTGCAGCCTGCAATTGGTGGCGCAGAACACCCTCGGCGGTGGGTGAACGGCAGATATTGCCCAGGCAGACGAACAATACGCGCATCAGGCCTCCAGCAAGCGCCGTACGCGCTCCAGGTCTTCAGGGGTATCGACACCCACTGCCGGCGCTTCGATGGCATCCTCGACATGGATACGCACCCCATGCCAAAGCGCCCGCAACTGCTCCAGCGCCTCGGTCTGCTCGAGCCAGCACGGGCCCCAACCGACGAAATCCTGCAGGAAGCCGACACGGTAGGCATACATGCCGATATGACGACGATACGGCACCCCTTCCGGCAACAGGTCGCGGCCTTTGGCGAAGGCATCGCGCGCCCATGGCAGCGGCGCACGACTGAAGGTCAGGGCAAGGCCATTCTTGTCGCTGACCACCTTGACCGCGTTGGGGTTGAACACGCTTTGCGGCTCGTGGATCGGTTCGGCCAGGGTTGCGATACCCGCCTCGGGGTGAGCCGCCAGATTGGCGGCCACTTGGTCGATGATCACCGGCGGAATCAACGGCTCGTCGCCCTGCACGTTGACTACGATGGCGTCTGGCGGCAGACCCAGATGCGCGACCACCTCGGCCAAACGGTCGGTACCCGACTCATGGTCGGCACGCGTCATCAGCACTTCGGCGCCAAAGGCCTGGCATGCTTCGAGAATACTGGCATCGTCGGTAGCAATGACTACCCGTGCAGCACCGCTCTTGAGGGCCTGTTCCCAGACATGCTGGATCATTGGCTTGCCGGCGATCGGTAGCAACGGCTTGCCCGGCAGGCGCGTGGAGCGCAGCCTGGCAGGAATCACCACAGTGAAATTCAGGCTCATTTGTCCAGGCGCTCGTCGTCGCTCAGGGTGCGCGCCTCGCTCTCCAGCATGACCGGGATGCCGTCGCGGATCGGATAGGCCAGGCCGGCGCCCTTGCTGATCAGCTCGGTCTTGTCGGCGCTGAGCTTGAGTGGGCTTTTGGTGATCGGGCAGGCCAGGATATCGAGCAGTTTGGTGTCCATGGAGGTGTCCTTGAGGCCGGAGGCCGGAAAGTGGAAGTGATTCAAGGCAGCAGACGAGCGAGCTGCGCATCGAACCAGGCGACGAAGGATGGAGACGGTTCGGCATCAACGGCCAGGTACCACCAGTCGTCACCTGCAAAGTCACGGCATTTCACCGCGTCCTTTTCAGTCATGACCAATGGCAGCGGTGGCTCGAATGCCAGGCTCTGGGCATCGAACTGCGCATGGTCGGCGAAAGGGTGCGGCACGGGCTGCCAGTTTAGCCCTTGCAGGGTGTTGAAGAAACGTTGCGGGTTGCCAATGCCAGCCACGGCATGAAGGGCCTGACCGGCAGGAAAATGCTCGAGCGGACGACGCTCGCCGGTACGTAGGTTGACCAATGCACTCGGGCGCAGACCGAACGCGAATCCACGCGGCGGATCGACGGTCGCACCGTTGTGCAGCACTGCACCGACGTCATCCAGGCGCTCGACCGGCTCACGCAACGGGCCGGCCGGCAGGCACCGGCCGTTGCCGAGACCACGGGCCGCGTCGATCAGCACCAGCTCCAGGTCGCGCGCCAGCCGGTAATGCTGCATGCCGTCATCACAGAGAATCAGGTCCAAGGGCTCGCTGGCCAACAGCGCTCGCACGGCACGGGATCGGTCAGGGTCGATCATCAGCGGCACGTCGGTACGCTGCACGATCAGCAACGGTTCGTCTCCGGCCTGCGCAGCGCTCTGACTGGCGCGGACCCGCCAGGGGAAATGAGGCGGCTTGGCGCCATATCCACGACTGACCACGCCGACCTTCAGCCCCAGGCTTCGGCAATGCTCGATCAACCAGAGGATCATCGGCGTCTTGCCGGTCCCTCCGACGGTGATATTACCCACCACGATGACCGGCACCGGAGCCCGATAGCTGGCGCTTTCGCCACTGAGGAAGCGCGCACGCTTGCGCGTCACCACCCGCCGGTAAAGGGCCTCGAGCGGGCGCAACAGCCCCAGAGCGGGATGGCCTTGGTACCAGGCGGCGAGCAGGCGATCGGTGAAAGCCATCAGGGCGTCCCCGGAGCCGCCTCGACGGTGGTCATGCGCAGGTGGCTGAAGCCGAGCTTGCCGGCAGCATCCATCGCCGTGATCACCGCCTGGTGCGGGGTCTTGCCATCGGCACTGATCGCCAGAGGCAATGTGTTGTCCCCCCCGGACTCTCGCTCAAGGGCCTCGGTCAGGGTGGCCAGGTCGCTCTTGGGCAGCAGGTGGTTGTTCACCGAATACACGCCATCCGCGCTGATCGTCACCTCCACCAGCTTGCCATCCTGCGGCGCGGCCGGTGCGCCGCTGGCGGCCTCGGGCAACTCGACACGCAGTTGGGTCTCGCGGGTGAACGTGGTGGTGACCACGAAGAACAGCAAGAGCACGAACACCACATCGATCAGCGATGCAAGGTTGATGTCGACGTTCTCACGTTGTCGATTGCGCCGGAACTTCACGCCTTGCCTCCGGCCACCTCGACCTCGCGATCGCCCTGCAGCACCTCGACCAGCTTGATCGCCTCCTGCTCCATGCCAACCACCAGCTCATCGATGCGGCGCAGCAGGAAACGGTGGAAGAATACGGCGGGGATACCAACCATCAGGCCCGCTGCGGTGGTCACCAGCGCCTTGGAAATACCCCCGGCGAGCACCGCAGCGTTGGCAGTCATCTGCGAGCCCATGAACGCACTGAAGATGTCGATCATGCCAAGTACGGTGCCAAGCAGACCGAGCAACGGCGCCATTGCAGCGATGGTGCCCAGCGTGCTGATGTAGCGCTCGAGCTCGTGGATGACCCGGGAGGCGGCCTCCTCGATGCATTCCTTCATGATCTCGCGGCCATGGCGGGAGTTTGCCAGGCCCGCGGCGAGGATCTCGCCCAAGGGGGAGTCGGCGCGCAAGGCCTTGAGCTTGTCACTGGTCAGTTGCTTGTCCTTGATCCACATCCATACCTGGCCCAGCAGGTGCGGCGGGGTGACGCGACTGGCACGCAGGGTCCACAGGCGCTCGACGACAATTGCCATGGCTGCGACGGAGCTCAGAATGATCGGCAGCATCATCCAGCCGCCGGACTTGACCAATTCCCACACAGTAAGCATCCCCCTGAAAAAGGCCGCCACTCTACCATAGGCAGACATGGGGCTCATCTGCCGAAGGTCAGGGGCTGGCGGGTGACCAGCATATTTCAGGTGTGCACGGCCTAGGAAGGCGGCTCACGCCAGAAGCGCCGCTGCGCACGCAATCCCTCGACCTCTCCGTGCCTGCCCAGTCGCAGGCGCAGCGCCCCTTGCAGTGCCGTGTCATGCACTGCCAGCCCATGCCGCCGATAGCGCTCGATCACCTGCGGGTGCGGGTGACCGAAACCATTGTGTCGCCCACGGGAAATCATCACGCCACGCGGCGCGATGGCGCGGATGAAAGGCTCGGTGGAGGAACTACGGCTACCATGATGCGGGGACTGCAGCCAGTCGATACGCGCCGCATCGGCGGACTCCAGCCAGGCACGCTCGGCACCGGCCTCCATGTCACCAGCCAGCAGCAAGCGCTCCCCTTGGGCCTCGACCAGCAGCACACAGGAGCGGTCGTTGCTGTTCTTGCCACTGGGCCAGTGCCACAGCGAGAACATCACGCCATCCCACTCCCAGCGCTCACCACTGCTGCACACCTGTGCGCCCAAGACAGCGGGCAACTCCCGAGCCTCGCCAGCCAGCACCCGCGCCACCGGCAGGCCGCGCTGCACGGCGAGAGCGCCGCCGGCGTGGTCGGCATGTGCATGGCTGATCAGCATCAGATCGAGCTGGTTGACACCCATCCTGCGCAAGGTCGGCAGCACCACGGTCTGCCCAAGGTCACTGGTGCCCATCGCCGGCCCGGCATCGTAAAGCAGGCTGTGATGCCGCGTGCGCAACAGCACCGCCAAGCCTTGGCCAACGTCCAGTTGCCAGACTTCCACCTCTGCGTGCGGCACCTGCTCGCGAGGCGCCCACAGCGCCAGCAGCATCACCGCCCCCAGTCCTCGCAGCGGCACGCCGCGTGGCAGCAAGAGCAGCAACGCGCCCGCACACACCAGCGTCCACGCCCACAGCGAAAGCGGCGGGGGCGTCCAGGGTGGACGCCATTCGGCCAGCAGGCCGAGCGCGCGAAACATCAGGTCGATCAACCCACCCGCCAGCCACAGCAACGATTCCCCCACCCCTGCCAACGGCAGCGTCGCCGTTCCGAGCAGGGCCAATGGCAACACCGCCAGGCTGATCCAGGGTACTGCCAGGAGATTGACCAACGGCGCGCTGAGGCTGACAGGCAGACCCAGCGCCAGCATCGCGGGCAGCAAACCAATGGCGATCACCCATTGAGCACGACTCCAGGCCTGCCAGGGCCGCCAGCCACCCAGACGCGCGCTGAAGCAGTAGATCAGCACTGCCACCGCCGCGAAAGACAGCCAGAAGCCCGGCATCAGGCTGGCCAGGGGCTCGAACAGCAATACACCTATCAAAGCCAGCAACAAGGGGAAGAACGCCCCCAGATGACGAAAGCGCAGACGCCAGACCAAGACAGTGGCCAGCATCTGGCATGCACGCTGCACCGGCACCTGAAAGCCAGCCAGGGCGCCATAGGCCAAGGCTGCTGCCATTGCCAGGCCGCACGCCCAGGGCAACCACGGTAGCCTCCCTGGCCAGGCACCCAGACGGGCCAGTCCGGCAACCAGCCCATAGATCAGCCCCGCCAGCAAGCCAATGTGCTGCCCCGAAATCACCATCAGGTGCACGGTGCCGGTCGCCTGCAAGGCCTGCCAGTTCTCCCGCGCCAGCCCAGAACCGTCACCGAGCACCAACGCCGCCAGCACCACCTCCCGCCCTTGGGCGTCCACCGCCAGCAAGCGCTGGCGCAGCCTGTCTCGCCAGCCCCCGCTCGCCGGGGCCAGCATCTCCCCGGCCTTGACCGTTCCTGTGGCACCAATGCGCCGTGCCAGCAGCATCGCTTCGCGGTCGGGACCATGGGGATTGAGCAGCCCATGAGGGCGTCTGAGGTTGACCGCGAGCCGCCAGCGCTCGCCAGTCCGGACCATGGGACCGTCGAACCAGCTCAGTTGCATCCGGCGGGGTAACTTCGCACGCCGGGACTGTGCCTCGTCCAGCTCGAAACGCACGCTGCGCCCGGACTGCGTCGCCAGCCCCGTCACCCTGCCCTCCAGCCACAGCGTGCGCCCATCGAGCTCGGCGATGAGGCGATCATCAAGGGCCTGCTGCGACGACCAGCAGGCCCAGCTCAGCCCCAGCAGGAACCACCCTATCGGCCAGACGCGAGTGAACAGGCACATCAGTGCCGACAAGAACAGAAGGAACAGCCATCCGACCGACGGCAAGACAGGCAAGAGACCCAGGCTCAACAACCCGAGCGCCAGCGCAGACATCCCTGTGCGCATGAAGTAAAGCTCCGCAAGCGTAATCGCCCCGTCAGGCTAGGCCTGTTTGGCCGCCGAGCTCACTCAACAATTGTCACAAACTCTGAACGAGGCCGACGTGGAATCAAGGCATACTCGCCCTATTCGAGCACCGGGAGCCTACATGCCGCGCCGCCTCTTCAAACGCTACATGCCGGATCCGACCAGCATTCGGGAACACAAGTCCTTACGCTTTTTCGGCCGATTGCTGCACGACCCCAACCTCTGGCACCTGAATCGCCATTCGGTCGCTCGGGCCATGGGCGTAGGGTTGTTCGCAGCGCTCATCCCCATCCCCATGCAGATGCTGCTGGCCGCCAGCCTGGCGATACCGGTACGCGGCAACCTCCCTATTGCGGTCAGCCTGGTCTGGCTGACCAACCCGCTGACCATGCCACCGGTGTTCTTCGTCACCTACATGACCGGCGCGTGGTTGATGCAGATTCCTCCGCGAACGCTCCCGGAAGAACTGACCTTCGAATGGATCACCGACCAACTGTCCACCGTCTGGCAGCCGTTCCTGCTCGGCTCGGTGGTGTGCGGCGTGATACTGGGCGTTGCCGCCTACTTCACTACCTTGCTCTACTGGCGCTGGTGGGTCGGCCGGCAGTGGCGCCGGCGCAAGTGCAGGGTGTCATGCACGCATGCCGCGACCACTGACCAGCAGGCGGACGCACAGGGTATAGAGCACCGCGGTAGCCACCAGCATGAAGGTGATCGCCGTACCAATGCTGATATCCGACACCCCTAGAATGCCGTAGCGGAACGAGTTGACCATGTGCAGCACCGGGTTCGCCAGCGACACGGTCTGCCAGAACGGCGGCAGCAGGTTGATGGAGTAGAACACGCCACCCAGGTAGGTCAGCGGTGTCAGAACAAAGGTCGGAATGATCGAGATATCGTCGAAATTACGTGCGAAAACGGCATTGACGAACCCCAGCAGCGAGAAGATCGTCGCCGTCAGCAGCACCACAACGATGGTCACACCCAAGTGATGCACCTGCAGGTGGGTGAAGAACATCGACAGGATGGTCACGATCACGCCGACCGCCAGGCCGCGTAACACACCACCGAGGGCGTAGCCGACGAGAATGGTGTGCGGCGAGACCGGCGAGACCATCAACTCTTCGATCGAACGCTGGAACTTGCTGCCGAAGAAGCTCGACACCACGTTGCCGTAGGAGTTGGTGATCACCGACATCATGATCAGCCCCGGCACGATGTACTCCATGTAGGTGAAGCCACCCATGTCGCCGATCTGACGGCCGATCAGGTTACCGAAGATGACGAAGTACAGCACCATGGTGATCGCCGGCGGCAGCAGGGTCTGCGGCCAGATACGCAGAAAGCGTCGAACCTCGCGATAGACGATCGTATTCAGGGCGACCCAGTTGGTGCGCAGTTCCACACTCATACCGCCACCTTCGACAGATTCTTTTCCACCAGGGCCACGAACAACTCCTCGAGTCGATTGGTCTTGTTACGCAGGCTCTGCACCTCGATGTTCTGCAACGCCAATTGGCCGAACAACGCAGTGATGCCGATATCCTTTTCCACCTGCACTTCCAGCGTGTGCGGCGTGATCAGCCGGCACGGGTAACCTTGCAGCTTCGGCGCCACGGGCAGGTCCTGCTTGAGGTCGAGGACGAAGGTCTCGACGTGCAGCTTGCCCAGCAACTGGCGCATGCTGGTGTTCTCGACAATGGTGCCGTGGTCGATGATGCCGATGTTGCGGCACAGCTGCTCGGCTTCCTCGAGATAGTGGGTGGTGAGGATGATGGTGATGCCTTTCTGGTTCAGCTCGGTGAGGAAACTCCACATCGAGCGACGCAGTTCGATATCCACGCCAGCCGTCGGCTCGTCGAGGATCAGCAAGCGCGGCTCATGGATCAGCGCACGGGCGATCATCAGGCGACGCTTCATGCCGCCGGACAGCGACCGCGACTGCACGTCGCGCTTGTCCCACAGCCCCAGTTGGGTGAGGTACTGCTCGGCACGCTCCTTGGCCAGCTTCGGCGGGATGCCGTAGTAGCCGGCCTGGGTGACGACGATGTCGAAGGTCTTCTCGAACTGGTTGAAGTTGAACTCCTGGGGCACCACGCCGATGCTGCGCTTGAGCGCGGCTGGCTGGCGGTCCAGGTCGTGGCCGAAGACATTCACCGTGCCGCTGGTCTTGTTCACCAGGGTCGAGAGAATGCCGATGGTGGTGGATTTACCGGCGCCATTGGGGCCGAGCAAGGCAAAGAAGTCACCTTCCGCGACCTCCAGGTCGATGCCCTTGAGGGCCTGAAAGCCGTTGCCGTAGGTCTTGGTCAGCTGTCTTATGGACAGGGCAGAACTCATAGCGGGTCACGTACCGAAGAAAAAGGTTCAGGACACGCCAGGTCAAGTCACTGGCGCAGTGAGTAGTGCGGCCATGGTGCAAGGCCTGACCGCACAAGTACAGTCATGTATATCGATAGTGACTATCGAAACGGGCGGGGTATCCGCTCAGGTCAGCGCCGTCATTACTGCGGCCTGATAGGCCGGACGCGCCTTCAGGCGCTCGTACCAGGCCTGCAGGTTGGGGAGATCGGGACGCTCGATGGGCATCTCGAACCAGGCGTAGGCAAAGCAGCCCAGCGGAATGTCGCCCATGCCGATCTGCTCACCGGAAAGGTAGGGTTGGGTGGCCAGCGTCTTGTCGACGATCGCCAGCAACTCGCCGCACTTTTCCCGCGCAGCGTTGATCGCCGTCCAGTCACGCTCATTCTCTGGGGTACGCAGCATGCCCCAGAACAGCGGGCGGAACGGCGCGGCAAAGGAAGAGGTGGTCCAGTCCATCCACTTGTCCGCCAGGGCACGCTGGCGCGGATCGTCCAGGTACCAGCCCTGCTCGGCACCATATTCAGCGCTCAGGTAGCGCACGATGGTGTTGGACTCCCAGAGGACGAAGTCGCCATCCTCGAGCATCGGCACCAGGCCATTGGGGTTGCGCTCACGGTACTCAGGCTCGTTGACCACACCGAACGCCCCACCGGCGTCGATCGACTCGAACTCCAGCCCCAACTCGTGGGCAATCCACAACGCCTTGCGCACATTGCTCGAGTTCTTGCGACCCCAGATCTTCAGCATGACAACGTCCTTAGTGAGTGCAGAGGGTGGACAGTCTACTCCACAGTGACGCCACCTGTACCAGGGGACAATGCTCTGAAACTCCTGTGGCCACACCCTGTCACTGTTCTTAGCGAGCCATCCGGCGCATCGCGTCTAAGCTATCCGGGATGGCTCGAGCCCAAGCTTCCAAGGAGGAAGAACTATGCTGCTGTTGTGGTTGGTGGTGCTGGTGATCGGCGCCGCATATCTCACCCATCGACGTCTGGCACCGCTGCAGATCCTCGGGGTGATCGCCGCCTATGTGCTGTTGATGGGCATCTTCGCCGACGCACCTGGCTGGCTGCTGACCGTGATCTGGCTGGTGCTGGCCGCCAAGGCCGCCCTGCTGATATTGCCGCAGTGGCGGAGCCACGTGTTCACCGGCCCCGTGTTCAAATGGTTCCAGCGCACCCTGCCACCCATGTCGCAGACCGAGCGCGAAGCGATCGACGCGGGCACTGTATGGTGGGACGGCCAGCTGTTCAGCGGCCAGCCCGACTGGAATACCCTGCTCGACTACCCTGCCCCCACGCTCACCGCAGAAGAACAGGCGTTCATCGATGGCCCCACCGAGGAACTCTGCGCCCTGGTCAGCGACTGGCAGATCGGCCAGGACCTCGACCTGCCACCCGCAGCCTGGGAACACATCAAGCAGCACGGCTTCTTCGCCCTGATCATCCCCAAGGAATACGGCGGCAAGGGCTTCTCCGCCTACGCTCACTCCCAGGTGGCGATGAAACTCGCCACTCGCAGCGGCGACCTGGCTTCGACCGTGATGGTGCCCAACTCGCTCGGCCCGGCCGAACTGCTGCTGCACTATGGCACCGATGAACAGCGTAACCACTACCTGCCGCGCCTGGCCCGTGGCGACGAAATCCCCTGCTTCGCCCTCACAGGCCCACTGGCCGGCTCCGACGCTGGCGCCATGCCTGACACCGGCATCGTCTGCAAGGGGGAATGGAACGGCGAGGAAGTCATCGGCCTTCGCCTGAACTGGGAGAAGCGCTACATCACCCTCGGCCCGGTGGCCACCCTGCTGGGCCTGGCCTTCAAGGCCTACGACCCCGATCACCTGCTGGGCGAACAGGAATCCCTGGGCATCAGCCTGGCACTCATCCCCACCGACACCCCGGGCGTGGAGATCGGCAAGCGCCACCTGCCGCTGGGTGCAGCCTTCATGAATGGCCCGAACAGCGGCAAGGACGTGTTCGTGCCCCTGGACTTCCTCATCGGCGGCAAGGACATGCTCGGCAAGGGCTGGATGATGCTGATGAACTGCCTGTCGGTCGGGCGCTCCATCTCGCTGCCTGCGGTTGGCACAGGCGCTGCCAAGTACACCAGCCTGGTCACCGGCCAGTACGCCCGCGTCCGCGAGCAGTTCAACGTGCCGCTGTCCGCCTTCGAGGGCATCCAGGAATCGCTGGCACGAATCGGTGGCAACGCCTGGCTGATGGACAGCGCCCGCCTGCTCACCGCCAAGGCAGTGGACCTGGGCGAGAAGCCCTCGGTACTTTCGGCAATCCTCAAGTACCACCTGACCGAACGCGGCCGTGAATGCATCCAGCACGCCATGGACGTACACGGCGGCAAGGGCATCATCATGGGCCCGAACAACTACCTGGGTCGCAATTGGCAAGGCGCGCCGATCTTCATCACCGTCGAGGGCGCCAACATCCTGTCACGCAACCTGATGATCTTCGGACAGGGCGCGATCCGCTGCCACCCCTTCGTCCTCAAGGAAATGGCCCTCGCTGGGCGCGAGGATCGCGAGCAGGCACTCAACGAGTTCGACGATCTGCTGATGAAGCACATCATGTTCGCCGCCAGCAATGCGGCCAGCACTTTCGTGCTCGGCATCGGACTGGGGCACTTCGAGAAGATGCCGGGCGACGCCCTCAGCCAGGGCTACTTCCGTGCGCTGAACCGTCAGGCGGCCGCATTCGCCTTGCTTGCCGACCTGTCGATGATGCTGCTCGGCGGCGCGCTGAAGCGGCGCGAACGCCTGAGCGCGCGCCTGGGGGATGTCCTCAGCTACCTGTACCTGTCATCCGCAGCGCTCAAGCGCTATCATGACCTCGGCTCACCCGAGCACATGCAACCTCTGCTGCGCTGGGCGCTGGAAGAAAGTCTGGGGCAGGCCGAAAAAGCCCTCGACCGGCTGCTCGACAACTTCCCCAATCGTTTCATCGGCTGTGCGTTGCGGGTTCTGGTCTTCCCGTTCGGTCGCCGCCACACCGGGCCAAGCGATGAACTGGATAAAGAAGTTGCTGAACTGATCGGCCGACGCAAGGGTGATCCGGCACTGGAGGAACTGCTGGCGGGCTGCTTCCGCCCTGACGGCGAAGGTGATCCGGTAGCCGCCCTGCAGACAGCTTGCGACCTGCTGGACGAGGTGGCGCCACTGCACAAGGCGCTGCACCAGGGGCTCAAGGAGGGTAAGGTGCATCCCGCGCCGGGCCAGTCGGACATCGAAGCCGCCGTGCAGGCCGGCGTGCTCCAGGCTGATGAAGGCGAGAGACTCCAGGCAGCCGAAGCCGCGCGCCGGAAAGTTATCGATGTGGATGCTTTCGACAAGGCGCAACTGCTGCCCGCGGAAGGCAAGATGCGCTGAGCACCTTCAGTCAGACAGACAGATCCCCGGCCCCTGGCGGGCCGGCGGTCAAGGCAGTACGAGCGGCTGCGCCTGCCCCTGAGGGGCAAAACCTGCGTATACTCCGGCCCCCGTTTCAACACCAGAGGATCGCCCCAATGGCCAACCCCCACCTGGAGTACCACCTGCAACTGCTCCAACACCTGCGCACCATCCTGGTGGCCCTGGGCGACGCCGAGCAAGTGCCGGAAGAAAGCCACGCCCTGTTCCTCGAACGCTTCGACGAACTGCTGACCCTGCTGCCGCAGGACCCACTGGAAAGTCAGTACCTGGGTCAGGACCTGATCTGCCAGGCGATCACGCGCTACCCGCAGATCGCTCATCTGGTTCCGCGTGACCTGCTGTGGTTCTTCGGCGGCGACTGCCTGCACTACATGCCCGATGAAGAACTCGAGCTGTACCAGACGCTGGAAGAGCGTCGCTACGAGGCCGAGCAGAATGAAGAGCCCTTCGACTGGAACCTGGAGAAGCAGTTGCTGAGCGCACCCGACCAGGGCGAGCGCCACTGAGCAAAAATGGCCACGGGCATTAAAAATGTCCGTGGCCCCATGGCTGCGATGTTTTTGAAGGTAAAAAAAAACGCCACTTCGATGAAGTGGCGTTTTCAAATGGAGCGGGAAACGAGACTCGAACTCGCGACCCCGACCTTGGCAAGGTCGTGCTCTACCAACTGAGCTATTCCCGCAATGTGAAGCAAAACCGCATTTGGCGTGAATGGCCTGAACCTTTCACTGCCGCTGCACCGTCAATGGACGCCACAGTTCTAAAACTGGAGCGGGAAACGAGACTCGAACTCGCGACCCCGACCTTGGCAAGGTCGTGCTCTACCAACTGAGCTATTCCCGCATTGGCGTCCCCTAGGGGACTCGAACCCCTGTTACCGCCGTGAAAGGGCGGTGTCCTAGGCCACTAGACGAAGGGGACACACTACAACTTCACTGCCTGCTGCGTTTGGCTGTGTGCTTTACGCTGCAAGTGGCGCGCATTCTATGGATGCCTCGACAAGCCGTCAACCCCTTTGTGGAAATTTATTTAAATCAACGACTTCCGCCCCTGTACAGAGGCTGCGCATGATGCGCCCGGGGATTGGCGTTGCTTTTCTGACGCCAGCCCGGCAAGCTCGCATCAAAGTGCCAGCACTGTAGATTTTTGCCCTTGAGCCGACACCCATGGGTAGAGCCTGTCCGCCAGGCTGCACTGTTCGCCCTCTGGCGAACTCACTACACTCAATGATGCAAAACTTCTTCATGAGGCGTTAACGGTGACACCACTTCTGATCACCCTGCTCATCGTGGCGGGTATCGCGTTGCTGATCGTGATCGGCTACCTCAACAATGTCGTGGAAAACGCCAAGCTCGAGCGCGCGCGCCTTAAAGTCGAGCTGACCGAACGCCTGCGCCGCTGCGGCGAGATCACCGAAACCTTCCCCGGCCAACTGATGACTCCGGCGCTCAAGCTGCTGCTGACCCGCCTGGAGCTGAATCTCAATCAGCGCCTGCTGGCGCTGGACAAGCACAACGGCGATTTCAAGGCGCGGATTGTGGAACTCGAAGGGTTGATTGCCAAGGGCGACAAGTTGCCGGTCAACAACCCGCCGAGCCCGATTCAGACCGAGGTCAAGGCCAAGGACGTGCGCTTCCTGCTCGAGTCGCTGCACAACCAGATCGTGCGCGCTACCCAGGAAAACTTCCTGCAGTCCAACGAAGGCAAGTACTGGGTCAGGGAAATTCGCCACATCCTGGTGCTACTGCACATCGAATTCTTCAATAACCTGGGCCAGCAGGCGTTGCAGCAGAATCAACCAGGCCATGCGCGCCTGGCGTTCGAACGCGGCGTGCAGTACCTGCGCAAACAACCGGAACCGAAACAATATGAAGAGCAGCTGACCTACCTGGAAAAACTGCTCGCTCGCGCCAACGCGCAAGTACTGGACCAGATGGAACCGGCCGAAAATGACCAGAACGCGCTGACCCAGGGTCTGAAAACCGATGAAGACGAGACGTGGAAAAAGCGGGTGATCTACGACTGATCCACAACCGTTGAAAACAAGAAGGGCCGCAAAAGCGGCCCTTCTCGTTTTTCAGCAGTCGCTCAACGCCAGGAAGATCGACGCCAGGCGTTCCAGCCCTTGCTGATCGGCCTCACTGAAACGCGCAAGGCTCGGGCTGTCCAGATCGAGCACGCCAATCAGCCTGCCCTCCTTTACCAGCGGAATCACCAGCTCGCTGTTGGATGCGCTGTCACAGGCGATGTGTCCAGGGAAGGCATGCACATCCTCCACTCGCTGGGTCTGCAGGGTGGCTGCTGCCGCACCACACACACCCTTGCCGAATGCGATGCGCACGCACGCCACCTGCCCCTGGAACGGCCCGAGCACCAGTTCCTCGTTGCGGTTGAGGTAGAAACCCGCCCAATTCAGGTCTTCCACCTGGTGGTAGAGAAATGCCGAGAACTGCGCGGCG
Organism: Pseudomonas sp. NY15374; assembly: GCF_048068255.1. Taxonomy (NCBI): domain Bacteria; kingdom Pseudomonadati; phylum Pseudomonadota; class Gammaproteobacteria; order Pseudomonadales; family Pseudomonadaceae; genus Pseudomonas; species Pseudomonas sp. NY15374. Next base: position 121,827 of record NZ_JBLUPZ010000011.1, on the reverse strand, counting down.
TTGGCGATGAAATCACGCTCGTCGGCGAACAGCGCCTGCACTTGCGCAGCCAGCAGGTCGTAGCCATCGAGGCCTTTGCCACTGGCGTTGAGGTCGATCATTGGTTCTGCTCCAGCAATTGCAGTCCAACCCAGTAGCGGGCGAACTGGTAGGCACAACGGCCATTACGGTTGCCGCGGCCGGTGGCCCAGCGCGCAGCGAGGATGTCGAGTTCTTCAGTACGCTGCCAGACCAGCCCGGCCGGGCGCGCCAGTTGGCCGATCCAGTGCTCGACCACGTTGAGGAAATGCTCCTGGGTGAACGGGTAGAACGACAACCACAAGCCAAAACGGTCGGACAGGGCGATCTTGTCTTCCACCGCTTCGTTGGGGTGCAGTTCGCCGTCGATCATCTTCCAGTTTTCATTGTCGCTCTGCTTCTCGGGCACCAGGTGACGGCGGTTCGAGGTGGCATAGAGCAGGACGTTGTCCGGCGCCTGTTCGAGCGAACCATCGAGCACACTCTTGAGCACTCGGTAATCGCCCTCTCCCGCCTCGAACGAAAGGTCGTCGCAGAACAGGATGAAGCGTTGCTCGAGCTTTTGCAGTTGCTCGACCACCCGCGGCAAGTCGGCCAGATGATCGCGCTCGATCTCGATCAGGCGCAGGCCCTGCCCGGCATGTTCGGCCAGCAGCGCACGTACCAGCGACGACTTGCCGGTGCCCCGCGAGCCCCACAGCAGGGCGTGGTTGGCGGGCATGCCATTGATGAACTGATGGGTGTTGCGGCCCAGTTGCTCACGCTGCTGATCGACCCCGATCAGGTCCGAGAGCCGGATGTCGAGGCTGACTTCCAACGGCATGAGGTAGCCGCTGCGGCCATCACGCTGCCAGCGCGCAGCGAGGGTCGACGACCAGTCGATCTGCGGGCGGGGCGCCGGCAGCAGTGGTTCGAGGCGCGTCAGTATGGATTCAGCGTGTTCCAGGAATGCAATGAGGCGGGTGTCCATGAAGGTTTCCTTAATCAAGACCGATTCAGGAGCCGAGGCGCAGCCATTGCGCGACGACACTGCCCCTACAGAGCCAACAGGGGTTGTGGGAGCGAGCTCGTCTCGCGATGGCCGCGCACCGGCCCATTGATTGGATCGCTCGAAACAACAGACAGACCCGCCAGCAGCCGGGGCTGATCGGCTATGCTTGCGCAGCGCAAGGGGCGTTGAACCGGCTCGGGAACCATGGATATCAAGTTCACCAATCGCCTGTCATACAAGCAAGCCCGGTTGACAGTCCTGGTCGGCTTCATCCTGGGAACATTGCTCAGTCTCATCCAGATCGGCATCGATTATGCCAGCGAAGACGCGTCCATCAACCGCGAAGTGCAGGCATTGCTGCAAATAAGCCATGACCCGGCCTCGCGCATCGCCTACAACATCGACGCGGAGCTGGCCCAGGAGCTCACCGGCGGGCTGCTGCAATCGCCAGCGATCATCCGCGCACGCCTGATCGACAACAACGATACGGTGCTGGCCGACGTCCATCGCCCGCGCCAGGAAGACAGCTACCGGCCGCTCAGCGACTTCCTGTTCGGCGAGCAGCGCCAGTTCAAGGATCGCCTGTTCCTCGCCCACATGCCCGACGATTACCTCGGCACCCTGTACCTGGATGTCGACACCTATGCCTTCGGCAGCCGCTTTCTCGACCGAGCCGGCATCACCCTGCTCAACGGCTTCGCCCGCAGCCTGGTGCTGACCGGTATTCTCCTGGGGTTGTTCTACATCATGCTGACCAAACCCCTGGTCACCGTCATCGGCGCCCTGAGCGGCAGCGACCCACGCCAGCCCGGCCAGACCCGTCTGGACTACCCCAACGGTCATGAGCACGACGAGATCGGGGTACTGGTGAAGGTCGCCAACCAGCAATTCGTCAGCATGGCCACCGAGATCCAGCAGCGGCGCAACGCCGAAAACCGCCTCACCCAGTACCTCAACGAACTGGAAGACATCGTTTCGGCCCGCACCGAAGAACTCAAGGCCAGCAACAGCCGGCTGAGCCAGTCCAACGAGGAACTGGAGGAAGCCCGCCGCCGCGCCCTGGACATGGCCCAGGCGCGCGCCGCCTTCCTGGCCAACATGAGCCACGAGATCCGCACGCCGCTCAACGGCATGCTCGGCATGATCGCCCTGGCCCTGGACAGCGGGCTGAACGCCGAGCAACGCCAGCAGCTGTCGATCGCCCACGACTCAGGCAAGGTGCTGGTCGAGCTGCTCAACGATATCCTCGACCTGTCCAAGTTCGATGCCGGGCAACTGGAGCTCGAACGCATCCCTTTCGACATGGGGGCGATGGTCGAGGACACCGCCAACCTGCTGTCGCAGAACGCCGCGCCCAGTGTGGAACTGACCTGCCTGATCGCTCCGGACTTTCCCAGCACCGTGCTCGGCGACCCCACCCGGGTGCGCCAGATCGTCAGCAACCTGCTGTCCAATGCGCTCAAGTTCACTCGCTTCGGGCGTGTCGACCTTCGTCTTTCGAGCATCGTCGGCGGCGTACGCCTGGAAGTGTGCGACACCGGTATCGGAATCCCGGAGGAAGCCCAGGTGCGCATCTTCCAGCCCTTCACCCAGGCTGGCGCAGGCATCACCCGCCAGTATGGCGGCACCGGCCTGGGCTTGGCCCTGACCCGTAACCTGTGCAAGGCCATGCAGGGGCATCTGCATATCAACTCGCAAACCGGCTTCGGCAGCCGCTTCAGCGCCGATCTTCCGCTGCCCACACACACCGAAGCGGTCCCGTTTACGCCGCTGAAGGGTCAGGTGGTGGCACTGAGCAACGCCTCCAGCGGTCTGGCTGAACTGTTGCATGGCCTGCTGCCAAGCTGGGGGCTGGATTATCAGCGACGCGACGATGCCAGTGGGCTCGACGGCATGGCCATCGACCTGCTCATCACCGACGACACCGAGCACCTGTTCGAACTGCGCCCCGGTATCAACGCACCGATCCTGCTGGTCACGGCCTATGGCAACTTCCTGCCCGCAGAGCAGACCGCGCAATTGGCCCCTTTGCACCAGCAGGCACGCCCGCTGGCGCGCAATGCCCTGTACCAGATGCTGCGCCGCACCCTGCAAGGCGAAAACGCTACACCTGCACCCTCGGAGGTCGGCCGCCTGCTGGAACGACGCGCTCAGATCCTGCTGGTGGAAGACAACCCCGTGAACCAGTTGGTAGCCAAGGGCATGCTCGCCAAGCTCGGCTGCCAGGTGCAGGTTGCCGCCCATGGTGCCGAAGCGCTGGAGATCCTCGAGCGCGAAGGCTTCGACATGGTGCTGATGGACTGCAACATGCCGGTGATGGATGGCTACGAGGCCAGCCGGCGCATCCGCCAGAGCGGGCGCTGGCCCGACCTGCCGATCGTCGCCCTGACCGCCAACGCCATGCCCGAAGAGCGCGAACGCTGTCGCGCCGCGGGCATGAACGACTACTTGGCCAAGCCGTTCCGGCGCGAAGAATTACTCGCCCTGATCGACCATTGGGTGCCGGTCAGCGGCTGAGCAGACGCTCGATATCGGCTTCCAGCGCCTGCGGCTTGGTGGTCGGTGCGTAGCGCGTGACCTTGCCACTGGACGGGTCGACCAGGAACTTGGTGAAGTTCCACTTGATTTTCTGCGTCCCCAGCAGGCCGGGCGCACGCTTCTTCAGCTCGGCGAACAGCGGGTGGGCGCCCGGGCCGTTCACCTCGATCTTGCGAAACAGCGGGAAGCTCACGCCAAAGTTGAGTTCACAGAACTGCGAGATTTCCAACGCATCGCCCGGTTCCTGCTTGCCGAACTGATTACACGGAAAGCCCAGTACCACCAGGCCCTGCGCGGCATGGTCCTGCCACAGTTTCTCAAGCCCCTTGTACTGCGGCGTGAAACCGCACTGACTGGCGGTATTGACCACCAGCAGCGCCTTGCCGGCGAAGTCGCCGAGTTTTTTCTGCTCCCCCTTGAGGGTGACGCAGGGAATGTCCAGCAACGCATCGGCCATGTCGATCTCCCTTCACGCTTGCGGTTTGAAATCCAGGCATACCGAGTTGATGCAGTAGCGCAGCCCTGTCGGTGGCGGGCCGTCCGGGAACACGTGGCCCAGGTGCGCGTCGCACTGGGCGCAGGTGACTTCGGTGCGGATCATGCCGTGGGAGGTGTCGCGGATCTCGATCATCGCACTGTCCTCGATCGGCGCGTAGAAGCTCGGCCAGCCGCAACCGGAGTCGAACTTGGTCTGCGCATCGAACAACGGCAGGCCACAGCAGATGCAGTTATAGATGCCGGCGCGCTTTTCGCTGTTGTATTTGCCTGTGAACGGTCGTTCGGTCCCCTTCAGGCGGCATACCTGGTATTGAGCGGGGTCGAGCATCTCGCGCCATTCTTCAAGTGTTTTGTCGATCTTTTGCATGGATGGACCTCGGCAGGCTGAATTTCACCCTGCGCCGTCTTTTCCCTGGCGCGGGTGGCACGTATATTAGTTGGCTTGTGTGCAGACGATCAGTCTGGCACCCGCGCCCCGTCCTTTTCAAACCTTTTGACGACCGCGCCCCGCGACTTATCCATTCGGGATCACATCATGCAGTTCAGCAAATCGAACAAGCTCGCCAATGTCTGCTACGACATTCGCGGTCCGGTGCTCAAGCACGCCAAGCGTCTGGAAGAGGAAGGCCAGCGCATCCTCAAGCTGAACATCGGCAACCCGGCGCCCTTTGGTTTCGAGGCGCCGGACGAAATCCTCCAGGACGTGATCCGCAACCTGCCGACCGCCCAGGGCTACAGCGACTCCAAAGGCCTGTTCAGCGCGCGCAAGGCGGTGATGCAATACTGCCAGCAGAAGCAGATCGAAGGCGTCGGCATCGAGGACATCTACCTGGGCAACGGTGTGTCCGAGCTGATCGTGATGTCGATGCAGGCGCTGCTCAACAACAATGACGAGGTGCTGATCCCGGCCCCCGACTACCCACTGTGGACCGCAGCGGTGAGCCTGGCCGGCGGCAAACCCGTGCACTACCTGTGCGACGAGCAGGCCGACTGGTTCCCCGACCTTGACGATATCAAGGCCAAGATCACCCCGAACACCAAGGCCCTGGTGATCATCAACCCGAACAACCCGACCGGCGCGGTGTACTCCAGGGAGCTGCTGCTCGGCATGCTGGAACTGGCCCGCCAGCACAACCTGGTGGTGTTCTCCGACGAGATCTACGACAAGATCCTCTACGACGAAGCCGTGCACATCAGCACCGCCTCGCTCGCCCCGGACGTGCTGTGCCTGACCTTCAACGGCCTGTCGAAGTCCTATCGGGTCGCAGGCTTCCGCTCCGGCTGGCTGATCATCTCCGGGCCCAAGCACCACGCGCAGAGCTATATCGAAGGCATCGACATGCTGGCCAACATGCGCCTGTGTGCCAACGTGCCGGCGCAGCACGCCATCCAGACCGCCCTGGGTGGCTACCAGAGCATCAACGACCTGGTATTGCCGCCGGGCCGCCTGCTCGAACAGCGCAACCGCACCTACGAGTTGCTCAACGCCATCCCCGGCGTCAGCTGTGTCAAGCCTATGGGCGCCTTGTACGCCTTCCCGAAAATCGACCCGAAGGTCTGCCCGATCCACAACGACGAGAAGTTCGTCCTCGACCTGCTGCTGTCAGAGAAACTGCTGATCGTCCAGGGCACCGCCTTCAACTGGCCGTGGCCGGACCACTTCCGCGTCGTCACCCTGCCGCGAGTGGATGACCTGGAGCAAGCCATCGGCCGCATCGGCAACTTCCTGCGCACCTACTCGCAGTAAGCGATCAAGGCCTCGTCGTGCCAACCGGCCGTGTTGGCACGACGCCCTCCGCCCCACGGATGAATTCTTACATCCTGCAACGGTCTATCTCCCGGCGACTCGCCGCGGCTCTGTCATACTTCGCGGTACACAGTTTGAAATAGTCGGCCAGTTGAATCGCCTCGGCCGCCACCTTATATACCCCGCAGTAGAGCGACATTTTCATCCGTCAGGAGAACGTAACAACCATGATGCGCATTCTGTTGTTTGTAGCCACCAACCTTGCGGTGGTGCTGGTTGCAAGCATTACCCTCAGCCTGTTCGGTTTCAACGGGTTCATGGCCGCCAACGGCGTCGACCTGGACCTGGGCCGCCTGCTGGTCTTCTGCGCCGTGTTCGGGTTTGCTGGCTCGCTGGTTTCGCTGTTCATCTCCAAGTGGATGGCGAAGATGACCACCGGTACCCAGATCATCACCCAGCCGCGCACCCACCACGAACAGTGGCTGCTGCAGACGGTCGAGGAGCTGTCCCGCGAGGCGGGCATCAAGATGCCGGAAGTGGGCGTGTTCCCCGCCTACGAGGCGAACGCCTTCGCCACAGGCTGGAACCGCAACGACGCACTGGTCGCCGTTTCGCAGGGCCTGCTCGAGCGCTTCTCGCGGGACGAAGTACGTGCGGTACTGGCCCATGAGATCGGCCACGTCGCCAACGGCGACATGGTCACCCTGGCACTGGTCCAGGGCGTGGTGAACACCTTCGTGATGTTCTTCGCACGTATCATCGGCAACTTCGTCGACAAGGTGATCTTCAAGAACGAAGAAGGCCAGGGCATCGCCTATTACGTCGCAACCATCGTCGCCGAGCTGATCCTGGGCATTTTGGCCAGCATCATCGTCATGTGGTTCTCGCGCCGCCGCGAGTACCGCGCCGACGAAGCCGGGGCACGCCTGGCAGGCACTGGCGCGATGATCGCTGCCCTGCAGCGCCTGCGCTCGGAACAAGGTATGCCGGTGCACATGCCCGATACGATGAAGGCCTTCGGCATCAACGGCGGCCTCAAGCAGGGCCTCGCCGGCCTGCTGATGAGCCACCCGCCGCTGGAAGACCGTATCGATGCACTGCGTCGTCGCGGTTGATTCAACGCGGCAATTGGAAAGGGCGACTCAGGTCGCCCTTTTCTTTGCTCGTATTCTGGCCAGAAGAAGGCCGATCATCGCTGCAACCGATAGACCCGCTCCACCAGACTACCGACTCCCGCCTTCTGGAATTTGGGACTGTCCTCGATAATGTCCGGCGCCTCCAACTCGGCCACTTCTTGCCATCCAGCAAATCCGCGCCGGACTTCGTCATCCGGCACCGAGAACGGCGGCCCATCCAGACGCGACTGATCGTAGTCCAAGGTGACCATCAGCCCCTGGCAAGCAGCCGGCAGGCAGGCAGAAAGCAACTCAAAGTAACGGGTACGCAGCGCCTGCGGTAGTGCAATCACCGCAGCACGGTCATAGAGCCCCGCGCACTGTGCCAGATCTTCCGCCTGCAACGCGAAGAAGTCACCACACCACAACTCCACCAGGCCGCTGCGCCAAATCTCGAAGGCGCCATGGCGGGACACCTCGGCCTCAAGGCTGTGCTCCCGGAAGAAATCCGCCACCGCACGTTGCGACACTTCCACCCCTAGCACCCCATACCCCTGCCCCGCCAACCAGGCGACGTCCAGGCTCTTGCCGCACAAGGGCACCAGCACCTGGCTGCCGGGGGCCAGCATGGGCCAGTGTGCCTGCAGGTACGGGTTCACCTGCGACTGGTGAAAGCCGATCTGGTTGTCCGCCCACCGCTTGTGCCAGAACGCTGGCTCCATGACTCCTCCGATTTTTTCGATAGATAACTTGCAAAACTTATATTGGATGTCGATCGGTAACTGATCGAAGATGGCGGCATCTTAACCGCTCAGGACCCCGCCATGCTGCCTAGCCTGTTCATTTCCCATGGTTCGCCCATGCTTGCCCTGCAACCCGGCGCCAGTGGACCGGCACTGGCCCGCCTGGCGGCAGGCCTGCCGCGGCCGAAGGCGATCGTGGTGGTTTCCGCGCACTGGGAGAGCCAGGGACTGTCGGTGATGAGTGGCGCCCAGCCCCAGACCTGGCACGACTTTGGCGGCTTCCCTGCTGCGCTGTACGCCGTGCAGTATCCGGCCCCTGGCGCTCCCGAGCTGGCACGCCAGGTAGCAGGCTTGCTCGGTGACGCCGGGCTGCCCGCCCAGCTCGATGCACAACGCCCCTTCGACCACGGCACCTGGGTGCCACTGTCGCTCATGTACCCGGATGCTGGCATCCCGGTAATCCAGGTTTCGCTGCCCAGCCGCCAGGGCCCGGCCCTGCAGTTGCAGGTTGGCGAGGCCCTTGCCGGCTTGCGCGCCCAGGGCATACTGCTGGTCGGCTCCGGCAGCATTACCCACAACCTGGGCGAACTGGACTGGCATGCCGGGCCAGACGCCATCGAGCCCTGGGCACGCGCGTTCCGCGACTGGGTGGTCGAGAAATTGAAGGCAGAGGATAGGGCCGCGCTGGAAGACTATCGGCAGCAGGCACCTTTCGCGGTGCGCAACCACCCGAGCGATGAGCACCTGCTGCCCTTGTTCTTTGCCATGGGCGCAGGCGACAGGTTCGGGATCGTGCACCAGGGCTTCACGATGGGAGCACTGGGAATGGATATCTACAGGTTCGACTGATTTCATACACCCCAATCGGCAGGCAAAAAAAATCCCCGGCAAAGCCGGGGATTTTTCATTGCTGCAGGACTCAGTCCTCGCGATAGCGGCGCAGCTTCAGTTGCTTGCCGGCCACGCGGGTGTCCTTGAGCTTGGACAGCAGACGCTCCAGGCCCTCTTCCGGCAGCTCGACCAGGCTGAAGCTGTCGCGCACCTGGATGCGACCGATAGCGTCACGGGCCAGGCCGCCTTCATTGAGAATCGCACCCAACAGGTTCTTGGCGGCGATACCATCACGGGCACCCAGGGCGGTACGGCAACGCACGCGGCCTTCGGCCAGCGGCATCGGCGCGCGACGCTCGCGGTCACCGCGCTCGCTGCGCTCACCACGATCACTGCGCTCGCCGGTGCGCTCACGCGGCGTGTAGGTCGGCACCAGCGGTTGCTCGCGCTCGACGGCAGCCAGGTCCAGCGGCTGGCCATTGGTGGCCTTGCGCAGCAACGCGGCAGACAGCGCGCGAGCCGAGCAGCCCAGGTCGGCGGTCAGGCGGTCGAACAGCTCACCATGGGTGGCCTCAGCTTCAGCCACCAGCGGTGCGAGGCTTGCGGTCAGCTTCTTGATACGCGCATCCAGCACGGCCTGCGGGCCAGGCAGACGAGCCTCGGCAACCTTCTGCCCGGTAACACGCTCGATCACCTGCAGCATGCGACGCTCACGCGGCGTCACCAGCAGCAGTGCGCGCCCATCGCGACCAGCACGACCGGTACGGCCGATACGGTGTACGTAGGATTCCGGATCGTATGGCATGTCCACGTTGAACACGTGGGTGATGCGCGGTACGTCCAAGCCACGGGCAGCGACGTCGGTAGCGACGACGATGTCCAGGCGACCGTCCTTGAGCGAGTCGATGACGCGCTCACGCTGGTTCTGGGCGATATCGCCGTTCAGCGCAGCAGCCTTGTAGCCCTTGGCTTCCAGCGCGGCGGCCAGGTCCAGGGTGGCTTGCTTGGTACGCACGAAGGCGATCAGCGCGTCGAATTCCTCGACTTCCAGCAGACGCAGCACAGCCGGGATCTTCTGGTCGGCGTGGACCATCAGGTGGGCCTGCTCGATCGCGGTGACGGTCTGGGTCTTGCTCTGGATCTTGACGTGCTTGGGCTCGCGCAGGTGACGCTCGGCGATCGAACGGATCGACGACGGCAAGGTCGCGGAGAACAGCACGGTCTGGCGGGTGGCAGGGATGGCGTCGAAGATCACTTCGAGGTCGTCCATGAAGCCCAGCTTGAGCATTTCGTCGGCTTCGTCGAGTACCAGGTACTGAACGGTGGACAGCACCTTCTCGTCACGACGCAGGTGGTCGCACAGACGGCCAGGCGTGGCGACGACGATCTGCGCACCGTTACGGATGGCACGCAGTTGTGGGCCCATTGGGGCACCACCGTACACAGCCACCACGTTAACGCCCGGCATCTGCTTGGCGTAGGTTTCGAAAGCGGTGGCTACTTGCAGCGCCAACTCACGGGTTGGCGCCAGGATCAGGGCTTGCGGTTCGCGCTTGCTCACGTCGATCTTGTTGAGGATCGGCAGGGCGAAGGCAGCGGTCTTGCCGGTGCCAGTCTGCGCCTGGCCGATCATGTCATGACCGGCGAGGATGATCGGGATCGACTGTTGCTGGATGGCCGACGGCTCTTCATAGCCGGTGGCCAGAACGGCGGCAACGATGTTCGGATGAAGATCGAGAGCGGCGAATCCGCCGGTTTCCTGGGTCATGGGTCTGCCTCTATGTGCATCCGCAAAGACCCATGCTCCAAAGCTGCACATGCCTTGAAAGACCCGGAGGTCACCCAGGCAGCTTTGGCGGCGGGGATTTGCGAAAACGATTGAAAAAGAATTACGTGGGAAAGGTCCGCCTAGCGGACGTGCAGCCGAAGCTGGACTCGGAGGGTTTGCACCACCTGATTTTGAGGTCCGCTAAAAGACCGGCGCGTACTATATACGAATTCGCGTTGATCTGTGAGAACTTTTTCACAGGCAGCGGCCATTATAAGGCCATCATTTAATCGAAAACTGAAACGTTTTTTCACGAGCGGCGGCGACTGCTTCGCGGGTAAACCCGCTCCCACAGGGTCGGCGCCACGCTCAAGGGCAGCGCTGCCCCTGTGGGAGCGGGTTTACCCGCGAAGGGTACGCCGCAGCTTTACGATCAGCTCGCCGGCCGAACTTCGCGAATCAGGAAGTCCAGCGAATAGCCCAGCCGCGCTGCCAACGCCTCGGCCCGCGCCCGCAACCCCTCCAGATCCAGTGCCTGCTCCAGATCCGCCGGCACCAGCAGGATCACGTTGCCCTCCTTCACCGGCAGCTCCCAGTAATGCCGGTGATACAACCCACGCAACAATGCCGCACCCAAAGGCCGACCATCGTCGCCGGCCCACTGGTTGATCACCAGCCAGCCTCCCGGATTGAGCTGCTGCTGGCACTGTTCCAGAAAGCCCCAGGCCAGATGGCCTACGCCCGGGCCATGATCGGTATAGAGATCGACGAAGATCAGGTCGGCCTTCTCAGCCGTGGGCAGCAGCTCCAGGGCATCGCCAACGCGCACGTACAAGCGCGGATCATCGTCGAGCCCCATGTATTCCATGGCCAGACGCGGCACGTCCGGGCGCAGCTCGATGGCCTCGACATCCTCCAGCGGCAGGAACTTCAAGCAGGCCTGGGTCAGGGTACCGGCCCCCAGCCCCAGGAACAGCGCGCTCTCCGGCTGCGGATGGCAGAGTGCACCGACCAGCATTGCACGCGTGTAGTCGTACTCCAGCCAACTGGGGTCGGCGGTGAAGGTACAGCTCTGCTCGATGGCGTCACCGAATTCGAGGAAGCGATAATCCTCGACCTCGTACACACTGATGACCCCGTAGGCATCTTCCACCCGGGCCAGCAGCCGTTCTTCCCGCTCCGTCGCCATCGCCTGCCACCTGCACACACAAAAACCGGCATTGTCCGCCAATGCCTGCGGTGCAACAAGCGCGCTGCCAACTGTTACCATGGCAGCTACGCCTGAACCGACCACATCGAGCCCGTGATGAACCGACCCTGGACCCCCGACAGCTGGCGCGCCCTGCCAATCCAGCAACAACCGACCTACCCCGACGCCGCTCACCTGCTCAAGGTCGAGCAGACCCTGGCCAGCTACCCGCCGCTGGTGTTCGCCGGCGAAGCCCGCGAGTTGCGCCGCCAGTTCGCCGAGGTCACCCAGGGCCGCGCCTTCCTGCTGCAAGGTGGCGACTGCGCCGAGAGTTTCGCCGAGTTCTCCGCCGCGAAGATCCGCGACACCTTCAAGGTGCTGCTGCAGATGGCCATCATCATGACCTTCGCCGCTGGCTGCCCGGTGGTGAAGGTCGGGCGCATGGCCGGGCAGTTCGCCAAACCGCGCTCGGCCAACGACGAAACCATCGGCCAGGTCACCCTGCCCGCCTACCGCGGCGACATCGTCAATGGTATCGGCTTCGACGCCGCCAGCCGCGTCCCCGACCCTGAGCGCCTGCTGCAGGCGTACCACCAGGCCACCGCCAGCCTCAACCTGCTGCGCGCCTTCGCCCAGGGCGGCTTCGCCGACCTGCACCAGGTGCACAAGTGGAACCTGGATTTCATCGCCAACTCGGCGCTGGCCGACAAATACCATCAGCTTGCCGATCGCATCGACGAGACCCTGGCCTTCATGCGTGCCTGCGGCCTGGACAGCGCACCGCAACTGCGCGAGACCAGCTTCTTCACCGCCCACGAGGCGCTGCTGCTCAACTACGAGGAAGCCTTCGTACGCCGCGACAGCCTGACGGGGGACTACTACGACTGCTCGGCGCACATGCTGTGGATCGGCGACCGCACCCGCCAGCTCGACGGTGCCCACGTGGAGTTCCTGCGGGGCGTGCACAACCCGATCGGGGTCAAGGTCGGCCCAAGCATGAACACCGAGGATCTGATCCGCCTGATCGACGTGCTCAACCCGGACAACGACCCCGGCCGCCTTAACCTGATCGTGCGCATGGGGGCGAACAAGGTCGGCGATCACCTGCCCGGGCTGATCCGCGCCGTCGAGCGCGAGGGGCGCCAGGTGCTGTGGAGCTCCGACCCGATGCACGGCAACACCATCAAGGCCAGCAGTGGCTACAAGACCCGCGATTTCGCGCAGATCCTCGACGAAGTGCGGCAGTTCTTCCAGGTGCACCAGGCCGAAGGCAGCCACGCCGGGGGTATCCACATCGAGATGACCGGGCAGAATGTCACCGAATGCATCGGCGGCGCCCGACCGATCACCGAAGATGGCCTGTCGGACCGCTACCACACCCATTGCGACCCCCGGATGAACGCCGATCAATCACTGGAACTGGCCTTCCTGATCGCCGAAACCCTCAAGCAGGTGCGTCGCTGAGGGCCTGACGCAACGGCCCTGCCGACTCGCGCGCGCAATCCAGGCGCACCCGCTCCAGGCCCAGCCACCCCGCCAGCCGTTCCAGACTGCGGGCCAGGGCCTGGAAGCCCTCTTCATCCAGTCCCTGGACCTCCTCATGCACGGCATGCACCGCCAGCTCACCGCGTGCTCGCTCTGCACGCAGGTCCAGGCGCGCGGCGATACGGCCGTCGTGCAGGAACGGCAACACGTAGTAGCCATAAACCCGCTTGTGCGCCGGGGTGTAGATCTCCAAACGGTAGCGAAAGTCGAACAGCCGCTCGGTACGGGCCCGCTCCCAGACCAACGAATCGAACGGCGAAAGCAAGGCACTGGCCTCCACTCGCCGGGGAATGCGCGGCGTGCCGGCGCAGTACGCCGGCTGCTTCCAGCCCTGCACCGTGCAGTGTTGCAAGCGACCCTCGGCGAGCAGTTGCGCCAGGGCAGCCCGCGCCTGCGCAGGCGTGAGCCTGAAATAGTCGCGCAGGTCTTGCTCGGTCGCCACGCCCAAGGCCGTGGCGGCTTGCAGCAACAGTCCTTGCTGGGCTTCGCTGTCGGATAGCTCGGGCTGATCGAGGATCGCCGCCGGCAGCACGCGCTCCGGCAGGTCGTACAGGCGCTCGAACCCGCGGCGCCCGGCGACGGTGACCCGCCCGGCAGCGAACAGCCACTCCAGGGCATGCTTCTCCTCGCTCCAGTCCCACCATGGGCCGGCGCGCTCTTGCCGGGTCGACAGGCTTCCGGCGCCCAAGGCGCCCTGGTCACGCACCGCAGCCAGCACGCGGGAAATGACATCCTGACGCTCGCGGCCGAACTGCGCCAACTGCCGGTAGATACCCTCGCCCTGTTGCGCCCGCGCCATGCGCCAACGCATCAGCGGATAGAGCGACAGCGGCAGCAAGGACGCCTCATGCCCCCAATACTCGAACAACTGGCGCTGACGCCCACGGCCCCAGGCCAACTGGTCGAGCAATTCGGTCGGGTAGTCGCCCAGGCGTGAGAACAGTGGGAGGTAGTGCGAGCGCACCAGCGCATTGACCGAATCGATCTGCACCACGCCCAGACGCTGCAGCATGCGCTTGAGCGCAGCCGGCGTCGCGGCCTGGGGCTTACCGAAGCCCTGCGCAGACAGGGCCAGGCGTCGGGCCTGCTTGAGGGAAAGGCTGAAGGTCACGGCAAGAGCTCCACGGCAAGTCGGGTCACAGTGTAGCGCCATGACCGTCTTTACCCAGCCTTTACCCTGCCCTGACCGCCCTTGACCTTGATCTCCCTAGACTGGGCTCATCCGGTAACCACCGGCCTCAGAAAGGAGAAACACCATGCGCAAGACCCTTATCGCCCTGATGTTCGCCGCAGCCCTGCCGACCGTAGCCATGGCCATGCCAGACGGCGGCCCACGCGGTGACGGCCCGCATCACCGCGGTGACGCGCCTTTCGCGCCGCTTGACCTGACCCGCGACCAGCGCCAGCAGATCGGCAAGTTGATGGGCGAGCAGATGAAGCAGCGCCGCGACGTCACCGAACGCTACCTGGCCAAGCTGCCGGCGGCGGACCAGAAAGCCATGCAGGACGAGATCAAGGCCGGTCACGACAAGACCCAGAGCCAGATCCGTGCCCTGCTCAAGCCAGAGCAACAGAAGCAGTTCGACGAACTGCAGAGCAAACGCGCGGCAGACAAGGCTGAATGGCAGCAGTTCCAGGCCTGGAAAGCTGAAAAAGCCGCCAAGGCCCAGTAAGCTGTCCGACCGGTGCCCGGCTCGCGGTAATGCGGGCCGGGCCTTTCTCGTGTGTGGGAGGTACTCGTCTTGCGTTCATTGTTCTGGCGCATCCTGGCCAGTTTCTGGCTGGCCATCGCCCTGGTTGCGGGCCTGTCGATCCTGCTTGGCCACATGCTCAACCAGGACGCCTGGATTCTCAGCCGCCACCCCGGCCTGAACACCCTGGCCAGCCGCTGGGTACAGCACTATGAACAGGAAGGCCTGGAGGCATCGCAGCGCTTTCTGGAACGACGCAAGCAGCGCTACAAGATCGACGTCCAGGTGCTCGACGACAGCGGCGATGCCGTGGTGCCCGGAACCTTCCCGCGTCGCGCCGAAGACTTCGAGCGACGCCAGCACAACGACGAGCGGCGCCTGCCCTGGCGCCGCCTCACCGAGGAGTACACCAGCCCTGCCACGGGCGAAACCTACCTGCTGATCTACCGCATTCCCCACCCGGAGCTGATGGCCTGGCACCGTGAAAGCCTGATCTGGCCGCTCAGCGCCCTGGGAATCGCCCTGGTGGTGCTGACCCTGTTCAGCTTGCTGGTGACCCTCTCGATCACCCGCCCTCTCAGCCGCCTGCGCGGTGCGGTGCATGACCTGGGCCAGACCAGCTACCAGCAGAACAGCCTGGCGCGACTGGCGGTACGCCGCGACGAGTTCGGCGTCCTGGCCAACGACTTCAACAAGATGGGCGCCCGCCTGCAAAGTCTGATCGGCAGCCAGCGCCAATTGCTCCGTGACGTATCCCACGAACTGCGCTCGCCGCTGGCGCGCCTGCGCATCGCCCTGGCCCTGGCCGAACGCGCCGAGCCCGAACAGCGCCAGGCCCTCTGGCCGCGCCTGACCCGCGAGTGCGACCGACTGGAAGACCTGATCAGCGAAATCCTGGTGCTCGCCAGGGTCGATGCCGAGCAGGCGCATGCCGAGCCCGTCGATCTCAACGCACTGCTCGGCAGCGTGCGCAAGGATGCCCAGCTCAGCGTGCCGGAACAGGAAGTACGCCTGGAGGCCGAGCCAGGGCTGACCCTGCAGGGCTGGCCAACCTTACTGGAGCGGGCGGTAGACAACCTGGTGCGCAATGCGCTGCGCTTCAGCCCGGCAGGGCAGCCCATCGAGATTCGCGCCAGCCGCGAGCAGGAACACCTGCTGCTGAGCGTGCGCGACCACGGCCCCGGTGTGGCGCCAGAACACCTTGCGCAGCTGGGTGAGCCGTTCTTCCGCGCGCCGGGGCAGGACGCGCCGGGCCACGGGCTTGGCCTGGCGATCGCCCGGCGCGCGGCCGAGCGACATGGCGGGACGCTGGTGCTGGAGAATCATCCGCAGGGGGGCTTTGTCGCGCGGCTGGAGCTGCCGGTGGCCCAGGCAACGGCTTGAGCGTGCAAGAGCCGATGTGCCACGCGACTGGGCTGCGCAGCAGCCCAACACCCCCTCCGATCACTCGCCCCAGGCGCTGACGAACTCGGCCGTCTCCAGCACTGGCGGGGTACGCGGTTCATTGATCGGCGTGCCCAGGTACAGGTAACCGATCAGTTCTTCGTTCTCGGCCAGGCCCAGGCCTTTGTTCACATGGGCATCGAACGCCATGTCGCCGGTGCGCCACACCGCGCCGATCCCCTGGGCATGTGCCGCAATCAGAATGCCGTGGGCAGCGCAGCCTGCCGCCAGGCGCTGCTCCGACTTCGGCACCTTGAAGTGATCCTGTAGACGGGCAATGACCACGATCAGCAAGGGCGCGCGCAGCGGCATGGCCCGGGCCTTGTCCAGTGCCGCCTGGCTGGCATCGCCTTTGGCCTGCACGGCTTCGGCGAACAGCTCGCCGAGCTTCTCGCGCCCCTGCCCTTCGATGGTCAGAAAACGCCACGGCCGCAGCTGGCCGTGGTCCGGCGCACGCAGCGCCGCCTGGAACAACCCCTCGCGTTGGGCGGCATTGGGCGCGGGTTCAGTCAGGCGTGGCACGGAAACACGGTTGAGCAATGCGTCGAGAGCCTCCATCGGCTACCCTCCTGGCAGAAGAAATGTGCCGCCATTCTAAAGGACCTCGCGCACATGTGGAGTCGACTTGCCCGCGATCGCGATCAAAAGTCCGCCCCCCACCGCCGGGCACACGTTTACATCCCGCGACCCACAGGTAGAATGGCGCCCTTTCCGTTTCGAGTCAGAGCAGATCACATGGCGTTGCCGACCTTAAGGATCATTGGTTTCATCATCGGCATCTTCCTGATCACCCTGGCGGTGAGCATGGTCGTGCCCATGGCGACCCTGCTGATCTTCGAGCGCACCGGCGACCTGCCGTCGTTCCTCTGGTCGAGCCTGATCACCTTCATCGCAGGCCTGGCGATGGTCCTGCCGGGCCGCCCGGAACACGTGCACCTGCGCCCCCGCGACATGTACCTGCTGACCGTCAGCAGTTGGCTGGTGGTCTGCGTGTTCGCCGCCCTGCCCTTCCTGCTGACCCAGCACATCAGCTACACCGACGCCTTCTTCGAAAGCATGTCCGGCATCACCGCCACCGGCTCCACGGTGCTCAGCGGCCTGGACAACATGTCGCCGGGCATCCTCATGTGGCGCTCGATGCTGCACTGGCTCGGCGGTATCGGCTTCATCGGCATGGCGGTCGCGATCCTGCCGTTGCTGCGCATCGGTGGCATGCGCCTGTTCCAGACCGAGTCCTCGGACCGTTCGGAAAAGGTCATGCCGCGCTCGCATATGGTCGCCAAGTTCATCGTCGCGGTGTACGTCGGCATCACCGTACTCGGCAGCCTGGCGTTCTGGTGGGCGGGGATGAGCCCCTTCGACGCGATCAACCACGCCATGTCGGCGATTTCCACCGGCGGTTTCTCCACCTCCGACCTGTCGCTGGCCAAGTGGGACATTCCTGCGGTGCACTGGGTCGCGGTGGTGGTGATGATCCTTGGCAGCGTGCCCTTCACCCTTTACGTGGCCACCCTGCGCGGCAATCGCCGGGCGCTGATCCGCGACCAGCAGGTACAGGGGCTGCTCGGGTTGCTGGTCGCCACCTGGGTCGTGCTCGGCACCTGGTATTGGGCCACCACCGACCTGCACTGGCTCGACGCCTTCCGCCACGTGGCACTGAACGTCACCTCGGTGGTCACCACCACCGGATTCGCCCTGGGCGACTACAGCCTGTGGGGCAACTTCTCGCTGATGCTGTTCTTCTATCTCGGCTTCATCGGCGGCTGCTCCGGCTCGACCGCCGGTGGCATCAAGATTTTCCGCTTCCAGGTCGCGTACATCCTGCTCAAGGCCAGCCTCAACCAGCTGATCCACCCGCGCGCAGTGATCAAGCAGAAATACAATGGTCACCGCCTCGACGAAGAAATCGTACGCTCGATCCTGACCTTCTCGTTCTTCTTCGCCGTGACCATCTGCGTCATCGCCCTGTTGCTGTCGCTGCTGGGCGTGGACTGGATGACCGCCCTGACCGGCGCGGCCAGTACCGTTTCCGGCGTGGGGCCGGGCCTGGGCGAGGTGATCGGCCCGGCCGGCAACTTCGCCAGCCTGCCGGATGCCGCCAAGTGGATTCTCGCCGGCGGCATGCTGCTCGGCCGCCTGGAGATCATCACGGTGCTGGTGTTGTGCATGCCTGCGTTCTGGCGTCACTGACCACTGACGCCTCCAGGCGCGCGCGGTACTCGCTGGGCGTGACGTCGAACCAGCGGCGGAAGGCCCGGTAGAAATTGCTCGGATCGGCAAAACCCAGCAGATAAGCGGTTTCCAGCAGGGTCATGCCTGGCTGCGCCAGGTATTGCTCGGCCAGCTCGCGCCGGGTGTCGTCCAGCAGGGTCTGGAAGCTGGTGCCTTCCTCCTGCAAGCGCCGCTGTAGCGTGCGCTGGGACAGGTGCAAGGCCTGGGCCACGGTTTCGCGCTTGGGTTCGCCCTGGGGCAGGATACGGCACAGGGTCTGGCGCACCCGATGGGTGACGCGACTTTCCGAGAAGCGCGCCAGGTATTCGCCCGCAAATCGATCATGGAGAATTGCCATCGCTTCGTTGGCGGTGGGCAGCGGCGCTTCCATG
The DNA here is from genome assembly GCF_048068255.1 of Pseudomonas sp. NY15374. Classification (NCBI taxonomy): domain Bacteria; kingdom Pseudomonadati; phylum Pseudomonadota; class Gammaproteobacteria; order Pseudomonadales; family Pseudomonadaceae; genus Pseudomonas; species Pseudomonas sp. NY15374. Next base: position 103,107 of record NZ_JBLUPZ010000011.1, on the reverse strand, counting down.
TCGGCTCGCTCGAGCACCAGCGCATCGTGGGGAGCCCCAAATACCAGTGGCGCGCGGAACGCGACCCGATAAGGCTCGACATTCCTGGGTTGCGGCCCCTGGATCAGCACCCGGCGCGGCTGTACCGGACGACCACTGAGCCAGCTGCACAGCGACAGCGCGCAGGCCAGCGAGGCTTCCGAGCTGTGCCGGGTCGGCGGCAGGTGATCACCGTGGACGGTAAGAATCAGCGAATAGCCCTCAGGCCCGAGACGAAAGCTCAGGTCGGAGCTTTCGGCGATGATGCGCTGATAACGCACCAGTCGCTCGAAACCTTCGGCCAGCGTACGACTGGACATCAGCGCATAGCCGACCACGTGGAAGGACGCCGGCCGCACCACTCGCGCCATGTTCAGGCCAATGGCCTCGTTTCCCGACAGCTCCACCGCCAACTGCCAGAGGCGGGTCATGGCGTCCTGGGGGAAGCGCGCATCCGGATCATCGAGGGCGGCGAAGTCCAGCCCGAGCTGCTTGAACATGGCACGACAGTCGAGCCCTTCCAGCTCGAGCGCCTTGACGATCCCTGATGCCCAGCTGGCTGACGTGGTTCTTTCACTCATGACAGGCTTCTTGTGCTGACCGCTCCAGCGGTGAATCGAAAGGATATTCAATTGGCGCCAATTGTCACTGGTAGCCACTCCCAGTGACTCTAGACTCGAAACAGGCTCCACGCCGTGTATCCTGAACAAAAACGCACCTGCGGGAACACAGCCCATGAACAGCACAGCGCAGTTTCGCAGTTTTGCCGAATTCTACCCCTACTACCTCGGCGAACACGCCAACCCTACCTGCCGACGCCTGCACTTCGTCGGCACCAGCCTGGTCATCGCCCTGCTGGCCTACACCATTGGCAGCGGCAACTGGCTGCTATTGCTGGCCATACCGTTCGCCGGGTACGGCTTCGCCTGGGTCGGACACTTCTTTTTCGAGAAGAACCGACCGGCAACCTTCACGTATCCGCTGTATAGCCTGATTGGTGATTTCGCGATGTTCCGCGATATCTTGCGAGGCAAGATCAGTCTTTGAGAGGCCTGCGGCCGCGCCGCATTACGCTGGCTCGCGCAATGCCGCGACGCGCTCGGTCTCCCGCGCCTGAGCATCGGCCAGACGGTACAGCTCGATGTGGCCATCCCAGTGCTCGATCAACGCCGTGCACGATTCCACCCAGTCTCCGCAGTTGAGGTACTCGACCTCGCCCACCTTGCGGATCTCGGCGTGGTGAATATGCCCACACACCACGCCCTGCAACCCCCGGCGTGTGCACTCATGGGCAATCGCATCCTCGAAGTCGCTGATGAAATTCACCGCACCCTTGACCTTGTGCTTGAGGTACGCCGACAACGACCAGTAGCCATACCCGTAGCGGGCACGCCAATGGTTGAGCCAGCGATTGAGCACCAGGGTGAATTCATAGGCGCGGTCGCCCAGAAACGCCAACCAGCGGTGATAGCGGGTGATCACATCGAACTGGTCACCGTGCACCACCAGCAGGCGCCGACCATCGGCGGTAAGGTGCTCGGCCTCGTCGACCAGTTGGATGTTGCCCAGGATCAGCTTCGAATAACGGCGCAGGAACTCGTCGTGGTTGCCGGTGACGTAGATCACCTCGGTACCGCGCTTGCTCATGGTCAACAGGCGACGAATCACATTGGTATGGGCTTGCGGCCAATAGATACCGCTACGCAGCTTCCAGCCGTCGATGATGTCGCCGACCAGGTAGACGCGGTCGGCCTGATAGCCCTTGAGAAACTGCGACAAGTGCTCGGCCTGGCAATCCCGGGTGCCCAGGTGCACATCGGAGATCCACAGGGTGCGCACCCGCTGCTTGCGTGACGGACGGACAAGTTCGGCATGTGTCATGGGGCGGCCTCCGGCGCTGTTTGCAGGAGACTGGCAGGTGCGCATGACAGATCGGTGGCAGTCGTGTGACGAGTGGTCGGGCGCGGATTGCGCACTGTTTACCTTTCGCGGCTAAAACCGCTCCCCCTGCGCGGCACTGCGATACACTGCTCCCCTGCCCCAAGGATGCTCCCATGGTCGGTCCGATCCTGTCCCTGCGCCATTACCGCGACGAGTTGCTCGCCCACAGCCACGAACACCCGCAACTGGTGTTCGGCCTGCGTGGGCACCTCGATTTCGAGGTACAGGGCCGAGGCACGCGTATCGACCGCCAGGGGCTCATCGTGGTCCCCGCTGGTTTTCACCACACCTGCGCCAGCGACGCGGGCAGCCACTGCCTGGTGCTGGATATTCCAGGCGAACACTGGCTGCGCGAACAGATGGGCGGCCACGCCGAGGCCAGCCACCGCCTGCTCGAACGCCCAGCGGCGCTGCTGCTCGACGGCCGCCAGCAGCAACTGGTGGACTGGCTCGCAGCGAGCGCGGTGGACGATCCGCTGATCAGCCGCCAAGGCGCACTCCTGCTGCTGGCCAGCCTGAACACCGCCGCCGCCCCCACCACGCCCAGCAAACGCCTGCCCTACGCAGCCTTCGATGCACATATCGAGCGTCATGCCGCACACCCTCTGCAAGTCGCCGACCTGGCCAGGCTGGCCGGTTTGTCAGGTGCTCGTCTGCACGCACGCTTCGTCGAGGAATGCGGCATGACACCGATGGACTACATCCGCCAGCGGCGTTTGCTCAAGGCGCGGCAACTGATCGTCCTTACCTCGCTGCCGATGGGCGAAATCGCCGCACAGGTGGGTTACAGCTCGCAGAGTGCGTTTTCGGCGGCGATATTGCGGGCGTTCGGCCTTACGCCGCTGGCGCTGCGACGAGAGTCTGGCGACAACTGACGCCAGGATGACGACAGAATCTGTTCTCCCCCGGCTCTACACTGTGCCTGTGCCAGCCTGTGGGTAAGGTCTACCCGCGCAAGTGCCAGCAAAGATCTCGAGCAAGGACTCACCATGAACCACCGTACTGCCCTCGGCGCCCTGCACATCGGCGCGCTGTTCTTCGGCCTCACCGGCGTCTTCGGCAAACTGGCCGCCAGTGCCACGCCCTCGATCATCGTCTTTGGCCGCGCACTCTTCGCGGTGCTCGCCCTGGCCCTGTTCGCCGGCCTCGCCCGCAAGGGCTGGCAGCGACTCAGGGCTCAGGACCTGGGGCGCCTGCTGCTTGGCGGCATATTGCTGGCCGGGCACTGGGTGAGCTTCTTCATCGCCGTGCGGGTCGGCGGCGTTGCCATCGCTACCCTCGGCTTTGCCAGCTTTCCAGCGTTCACCGTGATCCTCGAAGGCGTGCTGTTCCGCGAGCGCATCCGTCGCAACGAAGCCCTGCTGGTACTGCTGGTAAGCATCGGCCTGGTGCTGGTCACCCCGGCGTTCAACCTGGCCAGCGAGGCTACGGGCGGCCTGCTTTGGGCCTTGCTTTCGGGCCTGCTGTTCTCGCTGCTGTCGCTGACCAATCGAGCCGGCTCCGGCCGCGTGCCTGCGGTACAGGCTGCGCTGTGCCAGAACCTGGTGGTCGGTGTGTGCCTCCTGCCCTTCGCCTTGCCGGGGCTCGGCGCGGTGAAGCCCATGGACTGGCTCTGGATCGCCCTGCTCGGCATCTTCTGCACCGGGGTGGCGCACAGCCTGTTCGTCGCCAGCCTGGCAGTGATCAAGGCCCGCACCGCCTCGGTGGTGTTCGGCATGGAACCGGTCTACGGTATCGCCGTGGCCTGGATGGTGTTCGCCGAGACGCCCACCCTGCGCATGCTCGCTGGCGGAGCGCTGATCATCTTCGCCATCGTGCTGTCCAGCCGCCTGTCTGCCGAACCACCGTCAAGGAGGGAACGCCTGGCCGAAGGCGCATGATCAACGGTCGTTGTGGCCCAGGTCTCGCTGCGGGTCGATCTGGTCACGCACCCGCTGCTTGAGCACCTTGGCCTCGGGGAAGCCACCATCGAGCTTGCGCTCCCAGATCTGCGCGCCGTCGCAGGTGATTCGAAACACCCCACCGGTGCCCGGTTCCAGGGCCACTCGCGCAAGATCGTCGCCAAAGGTGCTGAGCAGCTCCTGAGCCAGCCAGGCAGCACGCAGCAGCCATTGGCACTGCGTGCAATACGTGATGACAACTTCTGGCTTGGTATCGGCCATGTGGAGACAGTTCCTGGTGAGTGAGCCGCTTATACTAGCGGTCTTTGCCCATCGCGTTGAGACTCACGATGCATCATCTGCTGTTATGCCTGTTGCTGGCGCTCACCTCGTTCACCGCCCTGGCCGTGGAGCCGCCTCGGCCCAAGGTCGGCCTGGTGCTGTCGGGGGGTGCTGCCCGCGGCCTTGCGCATATCGGCGTGCTCAAGGCCCTGGAGGAACAAGGCGTGCACATCGACGCCATCGCCGGGACCAGCATGGGCGCGGTGGTTGGCGGCCTGTATGCCTCCGGCTACAGCATCGAGGAGCTCGAACACCTGGCCCGTACCCTCGACTGGCAGCAGGCACTTTCCGACGCTCCGCCGCGCAAGGATGTGCCGTTTCGCCGCAAGCAGGACGACCGCGATTTCCTGGTCAAGCAGAAGCTGAGCTTTCGCGATGACGGCAGCCTTGGCTTGCCGCTGGGGGTGATACAGGGCCAGAACCTGTCATTGCTGCTGGAAAGCAAGCTGGCCCACACCGCTGACATTCGTGACTTCGACAAACTGCCGATCCCGTTCCGCGCCGTTGCCACCGACATCGCCAGCGGTGAGAAGGTGGTGTTCCGCCGTGGTCACCTGCCTCAGGTGGTGCGCGCCAGCATGTCGATTCCGGCAGTGTTCGCCCCGGTCGAGCTCGATGGGCGCCTGCTGGTGGACGGTGGCATGGTCGACAACATCCCGCTGGATGTGGTGCGCGAAATGGGCGTGGACATGGCTATCGTCGTCGATATCGGCACCCCGCTGCGCAGCCGCAAGCAACTGGCCACGGTCGTGGACGTGCTCAACCAGTCGATCACCCTGATGACCCGGCGCAACTCCGAGGAACAACTGGCCAGCCTGCACCGCGACGACATCCTGGTACAGCCAGCACTGGCAGCCTTTGGCGTGACCGACTTCGGCCGTGCCCAGGACATGATCGACGCCGGCTACCGCGCCACCCGCGCCCTCGACGCACGCCTGGCGGTGCTGCGCCAGGCTGGCGGCGACAGCCAGTTGGCCGTGGCACGCTCTGCGCAACAGCGCACGCCCATCATCACGGCGATCAAGGTGGAGAACGATTCAAAGGTCAGCGATGACGTGATCCGCTACTACATCCGCCAGCCCCTGGGCGAGCCGCTGGAGCTGGAGCGCCTGCAAACCGATATGGGTACCCTCTACGGCCTGGACTACTTCGACCGGGTGCAGTACCGCGTGGTGCACAAGGGCGAGGAAAACACGCTGGTGATCAACGCCCGGGGTAAACGCGGCGGTACCGACTACCTGCGCCTGGGCCTGAACCTGTCCGATGACATGCGCGGCGACAGTGCCTTCAATCTGGGTGCCAGCTATCGGATGAACGGCATCAATCGCCTGGGCGCCGAATGGCTGACCCGGGCACAGATCGGCGATCAGCAGGAGCTCTACAGCGAGTTCTACCAGCCGCTGGACGTCGGCTCGCGCTACTTCGTCGCCCCGTACCTGTCGCTCGGCTCGCAGAACATCGAAGCGACCCTGGACAACGACCCGGTGGCCGAGTACCGCCTGGAACGCTACGGCTTTGGTCTGAACCTGGGTCGACAGATCGGCACCTACGGGGAAGTACGCCTGGGCGTAGGCAAGGCCTGGGGTGAGGCGGAAGTGCGCATCGGCGACCAGGACCTGCCAAAGGTCAGCTTCAATGAAGGCTTCTACGAACTGAAATACTCCTTCGACACCCTCGACAACGTGTACTTCCCCCACAGCGGCGAAGACATCGGCCTGACCTTGCGCAAGTACGACCGCTCGCTGGACTCGGACAGCGACTACCGACAGTGGCAGTTCAACATCGACAAGGCGTTGAGCTATGGGCCGAACACCTGGGTATTCGGCGGCCGCTATGGCCGCACCCTGGACGATACCGAGGTGGTGACCTCCAGCTTCGTGCTTGGCGGCGCTCGGCAGCTATCGGGCTTTCGCCAGGACTCGGTGTCGGGGCAGAACATCAGCCTGATGCGCGTGGTCTACTACCGTCGCCTGACACCGCGCGCCTACCTGCCGCTGGACTTCCCGCTGTACCTGGGCGGGTCGCTGGAGCGTGGCCGCGCCTGGAACAACGACAACGAGTTCGACAGTGGCTATATCAACGCCGCGAGCATCTTCCTCGGGCTGGACACGCCGCTTGGGCCGCTGAACATCAGTTATGGCGCCAACACCGAGCACCAGAAGGCGGTGTACCTGAATCTGGGACACACCTTCTAGAGCGTACGAAGGCGCGACAAAAAAACGGATAGGGCGTGAGCCACTATCCGTTTTCTTGTACCGCCAAGCGTGGTGCGGGGGTCAGGACTTCTCGAGATTGCCCAGAATCTTCGCGTGCACACGCATGCACACCTCCAGATCCGCCTCATCAACGCCCGTGAAGAGTTCGGCGCGAAGGGCATTGGCAATGGTTTCGATCTGATCGATGAGCGGTTTTGCAGGCGGGCACAACAGGATCTTCTTCGCCCGCCGATCTTCCATGACCGCTTGGCGCCGTACCAGCCCCTGACTTTCCAGGCTGTCGAGCAGACGCGCCAGGGTCGGGCCTTCGACGCCGACACTCTGCGCCAGCTCGCGCTGGGTCGGCGATTCGTCGAAACGGGCCAGGTGCAGCAGCACCAGCCAGCGGGCCTGGGACAGGTTCAGCCCAGCCAGGCGGCGGTCCAGTTCGGCGCGCCAGCCCCGGGACATCTGGGCCAGCTGCATGCCGAAGCGGTGTTGGTTGTCGGTCAGGGGCATAAGCAACTCGATCGATAGAACTAATTATTAGTCAGCTAATCATGCCCCGGGGTATCAGGCAAGGCTCGACGAGTGGGAAAGGTCCGATAATCGACAAAAAGAATGACAAAGGTCAGGAATGGCCGGGATACCCGGCGTTGTCAGCGGCACCCTACGCTTGCGGCAACAGGCACTGCTGCCTCAAAGCTCGAACTCCGCCGCCAGCGCCGCCCGCACGCAATACAGCACCCCTTCCGGCACGCGTTGGCCAAACTGCGGAGCGATGGCCGAAACCGGCGGCAGTTCACCCTCCCCGTCGAGGAATGCGTCCTGCACCTCCATCATCAATTCTTCTGGCAAGTCCAGCGCCTGCTCCAGGCTCAGCTCCTGGCGCCCGATGGCCTCGGCCAACAGGCTGTAGACGTTCTTCTCGCTGCAGTTCAATTGCCCGGCGATCTGCGCCGGAGTCATCCCAGCGCGGGCCAGGCTGACCAGTTCGTGCCGCAGGTCGAGCACCACCTTCGGCGCCTCCTCGGTGCCGCCGGCGCCGTTGAGTACTTCCAGGAACGCCTGGCCATAGCGCTCCAGCTTGCGCGCCCCCACGCCGCTGACCTGGGCCATGTCGCTGAGACTGGTGGGCTGGCTGCGCAGCATCTCGAGCAACGTCGAATCGGGGAAGATGACATAGGGCGGCACGCTGTGCTCCTCCGCCAGCTTGCGGCGCAGTGTGCGCAGCGCTTCCCACAGCTCGCGCTCTTCGGCACGCACCAACTGGCTGGCTGGGCTGCCGCCGCCACTGCCCGAGGACTTGGCCACGGTCTGCGGCTTGAGATCGCGACGCAATTGCAGGTTCACTTCGCCGCGCAGCAGTGGCCGGCAGGTGTCGGACAGACGCAGGCCGCCATAACCCTCGAGGTCGATGTCCACCAGGCCGCGGGCAACCAGCTGACGGAACAGCGATCGCCATTCGTGCTCGCCCAACGCCTTGCCGACCCCGAACACCGACAGTTTCTCGTGACCGAAATTACGTACCTTCTCGGTATCCTTGCCCAGCAGGACATCGACCAGATGGCCGACCCCATAGCGCTGGCCAGTGCGAAACACGGCCGACAGCGCCTGACGCGCGGGCTCGGTGGCATCCCAGGTCTGCACATTGTCGACGCAGTTGTCGCAATGGCCGCAGGGCTGCTCGAGCACCTCATCGAAGTAGGCCAGCAGCGACTGGCGCCGGCAGCGCGTCTCTTCGCACAGCGCCAGCATCGCGTCGAGCTTGTGTTGTTCGATACGCTTGTGACGCTCATCGCCTTCGGAGTTCTGCAGCATCTGCTTGAGCATCACCATGTCCTGCAGGCCATAGGCCATCCAGGCATCGGAAGGCAGGCCATCACGCCCGGCCCGACCGGTTTCCTGGTAATAGGCCTCAAGCGACTTGGGCAGGTCCAGGTGAGCGACGAAACGCACGTTGGGCTTGTCGATGCCCATGCCGAACGCGATGGTGGCGACCATGATCAGCCCTTCCTCGTTGAGGAAGCGGTGCTGGTTGGCCGAGCGGGTCTCTGCAGCCAGGCCAGCGTGATAGGGCAGTGCCGGGAATCCCTGCTCGCAGAGGAAGGCGGCGGTTTCATCGACTTTCTTGCGCGACAGGCAGTAGACGATGCCGGCGTTGCCGCGCCGCTCGCCGAGAAACGCCATCAGTTGCTTGCGCGGCGACTCCTTGGGCACGATGCGATAGAAGATGTTGGGCCGGTCGAAGCTCGACAAGAAACGCTCCGCGCCCTGCAGATGCAGGCGCTGGACGATTTCCTCACGGGTGCGCATGTCGGCGGTGGCGGTCAGGGCAATGCGCGGCACATGCGGGAACAGTTCGGCAAGCTGGCCCAGTTGCAGGTACTCGGGGCGGAAATCATGCCCCCATTGCGACACGCAATGCGCTTCGTCGATGGCGAACAGCGCGATATCCAGGTCGCGCAGGAACTCCAGCATGCGTGGCTGCACCAGGCGTTCAGGCGCCAGGTACAGCATCTTCACCTCACCGCGGCGCAGGCGCCCAGCGAGGTCGCGCTGCTGCTCGGGGCTGAGCGTCGAGTTCAGCGCGGCCGCGGCCACCCCCAGCTCGTCGAGCGTGGCGACCTGGTCGTCCATCAACGCGATCAGCGGCGACACCACCACGGTCAGGCCCGGACGCAGCAGGCCTGGCACCTGGAAACACAGCGACTTGCCACCACCGGTGGGCATCAGGACCAGTGCATCGCCCCCGTTGGCCACGCATTCGATGATCGCCGCCTGGCGACCTCGGAAGCTGTCGTAGCCGAAGATATCCTTGAGGACGCGCTGAGCCTGTTCGAGCATTTGCCACTCCAAATCGCCGTACCATCCTGGACACAGGCTGGACGATAAATCCGCCGCGCGCACACCGAATGCGTAAGCGGTTTTTGCCGGGCTGCGCAGAAACGCCAGCTGGCTTGAAAAACCGCGGAGTATACCCGACTGCCCTGCTCTGCGGCAGGCTACGGTGACAGACGTTCCCTTTGCCCCGCCAAGGCTGCAAGGTGCTAGAATTCACTATCGTTTATTCCCCAAGGTAGCCCTGTAATGTCCTTCGCCGAGCAACTGACCCGCCTGCAAGCCTTCCTCGACGCCGACGAGCTGCACGAGGAAGCACTGGACTACGTCGCCGCACACGGCTACCTGACCGCGTTGTCGATCTGTGCCGAGGACGTCCCCGAGCGCGAATGGATCGACGCGCTTTTCGCCGAAGAACCTCACTACGCCAGCGAAGCCCAGCGCACCGAGATCGAAGCGACGCTGGTGGCCCTCAAGGGCCACATCGCTCGCCAGCTGGCCAGCGACGAAGAGTTCGACCTGCCCTGCGAGCTGGACCTGACCGACGAGCCGGACGATTCCGACCTGCGCGGCTGGTGCATCGGCTTCATGGAAGGCGTGTTCCTGCGTGAAGAGGCCTGGTTCGAGAACGCCGAAGAGGAAGTCAGCGAAATGCTGCTGCCGATCATGGTTGGCTCGGGTCTGTTCGACGAGCAACCTGAGTTCGCCGACATCGCCAGCAACGCCAACCTGCAGGACGACATGGTCGTGCAGATTCCCGAGGCACTCAGCGCGCTGTTCCTGCTGCTGCACGCGCCGGACGAAAAACCAGCCCTGCTCAAGCCGCGCCACCACTGATTCACAGTGGTGCGCTACCTGCTGCTGGCCGTCGGCTGGCTCAGTGTCGAGCTGGGGGTGCTGGGGATCTTCCTGCCGGTGTTGCCCACCACCCCTTTCCTGCTGCTGGCGGCGGCCTGTTTCGCCCGCAGCTCACCACGATTCCACGACTGGTTGGTGAACCACCCCAGGCTCGGACCGTGGATTCGCGACTACCTCAACGGCGACGGTATCCCGCTCAAGGGCAAGGTCTACGCCATCGGCCTGATGTGGGCGAGCATCGGGCTGTCGTGCTATCTGGTGCCGCTGTTCTGGGCCAGGGCCTTCATGCTCACCAGTGCCGTACTGGTCACCCTCTACATCCTCAAGCAGAAGACCCTGCGCCTGCCCTGAACACGCGCCTACAGAAGGCAAGCCCGGTCGTCACACGGTATCCACCTTCAACGAATGATCGTTGAGCATGCCGTTGATGACGGTCGCGGTATCGAACCCCGCCGCGATCATGCCTCCCGCTCCCGCCGTCACCCCGTAATGCTGGGCCAGGTCGACACCGGCAAGATCGATGGTCTGGGTCGCCGCAGCGCCCGCCACGCTGCTGACCTCGATGGTCGAGACCACATTGACCCCACTGCCACTGATCTTGAAGTGCAGGTAGTCATCCAGTGACGCCGCCGTGGCGTTCTCGCCCTGCAGCAATTGCGACAGGTCGAGCCGGTCGCTGCCCGGCGTGAAGTCGGTCACCCGGTCGTGCCCGGTGTCGCCTTTCTGCCAGACGAAGGTATCGTTGCCGCTGCCGCCGGTGAGTGTGTCGTTGCCTGGCCCGCCAATGAGGATGTCGTTACCGCCACCGCCGATGAGGATGTCGTCCCCCAGGCCACCGCTGAGCACATTGTCCCCATCGTTGCCGATCAGCGTGTCGTTGTAGTCCGAGCCGATCAGATTCTCGATGCTGACCAAGGTGTCGAGCCCCGCACCGCCGGTGTTCTGCGCACCGACATGGCCGAGATCGACCGTCACCCCGGCAGTGGCCGACGCGTAGCTGGCGGTGTCATTGCCTGGCCCACCGTCCAGCAGGTCGTTGCCGGGGCCACCGATCAGCAGATCATCTCCCTCCCCGCCGTACAGGGCGTCGTTCCCCACCCCTCCCACCAGCACATCGTGACCGGCACCACCGTTCAAAGTGTCATCGCCATTGCCCGCCAGCAGTACATCGTCGCCCGCCGTGCCCTGCAAGGTGTGACCTGCCTGATAGGTGATGTCCACCGCCCCGGAGGCGCTGCCACCATGGTTGTCGCTGAGCGTGTAGCTGCCCTGGTAGACCTCGTTTTCGGCATGGCTGTAGTCGATCACCAGGCTCAGCTTGTAGTTCTCCGCCGCCTTGCTGTTGCCCAGGGCGTTCTCGCTGTTGATCACATGAATGCTGTACACACCGTCGTGGCTGGCCGTGAAGCTGCCACCGTCGGCGATGGGCTGGTAGTTGCCATTGGCATCCTTCCATTCCAGCATCAGGTTGCCTGCCGGGCGGTCATGGTCGAGGCTGAGGCTTTCACCCTTGCGCAGGGTTACGGTCAATGTGTCCTCATCATTGGCATTGCCGGTGCTGATCGAACCCAGGTAGCCAGCAATCACCAAGGCCGCCGTCATGGAACCCGAAATCGCAGTGAAGTCACTGCGCGCCAGGTCCTTGAGCTGGTTCTCGGGCTTGTTGACGGTGCCGTCGAACTTGAGCGTCTGCACCTGGCTGCCCACCGTGAAGCCCGCGCCTTTGTCGGCAAAGCCCGTGTTGAAGGTGATGGGCGCAGCGCTCAGGTGGTCGTGATCCGCATCGCTGTCATTGGCCAGCAGCGCCTCGGCCGGTACGGTGACGCTGGCACCGGCGATGTTGGTGATGATGTGGTCGGCCCCCGCCACCGGGGCGCTGTTGCTGTTGATCTTCACCACCAGGCTGGCACTGCTGGTGTCGCCATCGTTGTCGCTGACAGTGAAGCCGAATTTCTCGACCTGGCTGCTGCCGCTGTCCTTTGGCGGCGTGTAGGTAAATTCGCCGGTGTCCATGTCCACCAGCAGCGTGCCACCGAGCGCTGTCTTGATCGACAGGGTATTGCCGGTGGTGTCGAAACTGGCCTTGTCCGGGCCACCGGCGACCGTATAGCCGCCCTGGCCGGCGTTGGCTTTCGGGTCGAAGGTGTAGGTGGTGCCATCGACCAGCAGCGCCTTGATGAAGCCGCCATCGGCACCGTAGTGGCCACCGCTCATAAGGCTGCCGGTAATCGGCGCACCTTGTACCGTGCCGGACAGCACCGCGCTGAGCTGGCTCAGATCGGTGACCACCACCGAGTCGGTGTCGACATGGCTGCTGCCATCGTAGGCCAGCGGGTCGAGGTTGGCCTGGTTCACCCCGGTGCCGAGGCCAATGGCGTAGGACTTGATCCCGTTGTTGTCGAGGAAGCTTTCCCAGGCTGTTTCGCGCACGGCGGTCATCGAATGGCCGTTTGTGGGCACGCCGTCGGAGAAGAAGTAGCTGATGTTCTGCGCCCCCGCGATCTTGCCGCTGGTGACAAAGGCTTCCTGCGCCTTGGACGCGGCGGAGTCGTAGTAGGTCGAACCGTCTGCGCTCAGACCGGCGACGATACTCTTGGCCTCGGCGATCGACACCCAGACCGGCGTCTTGACCCAGGCCCCGGTGGCGAAGGTGACGATCTGCACCTTGATATCGCCCATGTCGTCGTACTTGTCGAGCAAGGCGTTGATCGCCTGCTTGGCCAAGGCCAGACGGCTCAGCCCCTGCACACCAGAGTCAAAGTTCATGCTGCCGGAGACATCGATCACCAGCAGGATATTGGAGTCCACCTGGCCGGGCGTGATGCTGCGCTCGGCGCACACGGCCTTGGGCACATCATCGACGATGGAAATGGCGATGCTGCTGGTGACACTGTTGCCCAGTGAATCGGTGGCCTTGTAGGTGAAGTACTCGACGACTCGATTGGCGCCATCGTCCGCCCCACCCGGCGTTTTCGGTGCCGAGGTCAGGGTGTAGGTGTAGGAGCCGTCGGCGTTGATCTGGATTTGCCCGAACTGGCCGACAGCATTGCCCACCAGGCTATAGGTCAATGCACCAACACCCCCGCCGACCGATCCCACCAGGCTGCCGGAGGCGGTTTCCGCCGTTGAGTGCGGGTCGCTGCCCGTGACCGTGCCCGCCGCCAGGTCGTTACCGTCCTTGACCAGGTCGAGCGCTTTCTCGTACACGGTTACGTCACGGTCCTCACAGGCCACCAGCTTGCTGTCCTGCACATTGATGGTGATGGTCGTGGTGCTCTCGTCACCATCGGCATCGCGAATGGTGTAGACGAACACGTCGCTAGCGCCGGCCTTGGACACACTGTCAGGGTTGGCGTGATAAGTCGCATTGCCCTGGGCATCGAGGGTCAGGTAGCCGTACTGGCCCATGACCTGGCTGCCAAGCTGGCCAATTGCCGAAGTCGAAGTATCGGAGCCTGCGCGCACGCCGACCACATACTGACCATCTGCCCGTACATCGGCACCGACAATGTCGTTGTCCAGCACATTGCCGCTGACCACACCACCTTCAGTCACGGTGGCCACATCGCAATGGGCCTTGGGTACGTCGTCGACGATGGTGATGACGATGGTGCTGGTGGTCGAGTTACCTACGGCGTCCGTCACTTGATAAGTGAAGGACTCGGTCAGGCTGTTCGCGCCATCATTGGCGTTGCCCGGCGTTTTCGGTGCAGAGGTCAGGGTGTAGGTGTAGGAGCCATCGGCATTGAGCTGGATCTGCCCATATTGCCCCGTGGCGTTGCCCACCAGGCTGAAGGTCAGTGCGCCCACACCCCCACCCACCGAGCCCGCGAGGCTGCCGGATGCAGTTTCCGCTGTCGAGTGCGGGTCGCTGCCGGTGACATTGCCTGCCGCCAGGTCGTTGCCATCCTTGTTCAGGTCCAGTGCTTTTTCATACACCTTCACTTCGCTGTCTTCGCAGGCCACCAGCTTGCTGTCGTGCACGTTGATGGTGATGGTCGTCGTGCTATCGTCGCCGTCGGCATCGCGGAGGGTGTAGACGAACACGTCGGTAGCGCCGGCCTGGGACACGCTGTTGGGGTTGGCGTGATAGGTCGCATTGCCCTGTGCATCGACGGTCAGGTAGCCGTACTGGCCCATGACCTGGCTGCCGACCTGGCCAATCGCCGAAGTCGAGGTGTCGGAGCCGGCACGCACGCCGACCACGTACTGGCCGTCCCCCCGCACATCGGCGCCGACAATGTCGTTGTCCAGTACGTTGCCGCTGACCACACCGCCTTCAGTCACGCTGGCCACATCGCAGTGCGCCTTGGGCACATCGTCGACGATGCTGATGACAATGGTGCCAGTAGTCGAATTACCCAGCGAATCCTTCACCTGGTAGGTGAAGGACTCCGTCAGCGTGTTCGCGCCGTCGTTGACGTTGCCCGGCGATTTCGGCGCCGAGGTCAAGGTGTAGGTGTAGGAACCATCGGCATTGAGCTGAATCTGCCCGTACTGTCCGGTGGCGTTGCCCACCAGGGTGAAGGTCATCGCCCCGATACCGCCACTCACCGACCCGGCCAGCGAGCCCGAGGCCGTCTCGCCTGGGGAATGCGGATCGCTGCCGGTGACGGTACCCGGCGCCAGATCATTGCCATCCTTCACCAGGTCCAGCGCCTTCTCGTACACCGTCACGCCGCCATCAGGCGTCGCGACCAACGAGCAGTCGTGGATATCAATGGTGATGGTGGTGGTGCTCTCGTCACCGTCGGCATCGCGGAGGGTGTAGACGAACACATCCGTGGCACCGGGCGGCGTGACGCTGTCGGGGTTGGCGTGATAGGTCGCGTTGCCCTGGGCATCGAGGGTCAGGTAGCCATACTGACCGACCACCTGGACGCCCAGTTGGCCGATGGCCGACGTGGAAGTGTCCCCGCCTGCGCGAACCCCGACCACGTATTTGCCATCGGCCACCACATCGGCACCGAACACATCGTTGACCAGTACGTTGCCACTGACCGTGCCGCCCTCGAAGACATTGGCAAAATCGCTGTGTGCCTTGGGCACGTCGTCGACGATGGTGATGACGATGGTGCTGGTGGTCGAGTTGCCCAGCGAATCCTTCACCTCGTAGGTGAAGCTCTCGGTCAGACTGTTCGGCCCATCATTGACGTTATCCGGCGATTTCGGCGCCGAGGTCAGCGTGTAGGTGTAGGAACCATCGGCATTGAGCTGGATCTGGCCATACTGGCCCACCGCGTTGCCCACCAGCGTATAGGTCAGGGCGCCAATGCCACCGCTCACCGAACCCGCCAGGCTACCGGAGGCGGTTTCGCCGGTGGAGCTCGGCGCACTGCCGGTGACAGTACCCGGCGCCAGGTCATTACCATCCTTCACCAGATCCAGCGCCTTCTCGTACACCGTCACGCCATCGTTAGGCCCGGCGATCAGCGAGCAGTCCTTGACGTTGATGGTGATGGTGGTGGTGCTTTCGTCACCGTCGGTGTCGCGAATGGTATAGACGAACACATCGGTGGCGCCGGCCGGCGCCACGGCATTCGGGTTGGCATGGTAGGTGGCGTTGCCGGCGGCATCGATGGTCAGGGTGCCGTACAGGCCACCGATCGCGGTGTTGAGATTGCCGATGGCCGAGGTCGAGGTATCGGACCCCGCCCGCGCGCCCACCACCACATTGCTGGTGCCAGCCTGGTCGGCGCCCAACTGATCGTTGAGCAGCACATTGCCGCTGACCGTGCCACCTTCCACCACGCTGGCCGAATCGGGCTGCGCCTGGGGCACGTCGTCGACGATGTTCACATCCAGGGTGGCCGTGGCGCTGCTGCCATCGGTGTCCTGGGCGATCACGCTGAAATGCTCGCTCAGGCTGTTGGTGCCCTCGCCCACGGGATGGCCTTCGTTACCGAGCAAGGTGTAGCTGTAGCTGACCACGCCGGTGGTCGGGTTGTAGCCGGTGATGGTCAGGGTGTTGCCCAGCGCGGTCGTGATCGACTGCGGGAAGCCCGCCACCAGGCCGCCGCTGACCACGCTGATACCGCCGACCGTCAGGGTCTGCAGGCCGTCCGGTGCACTGACGGTAAAGCTGCCGCTCTGGGTCAGGGCGGTGTTGTCCGGCGCACTGCCGTTGCTCAAGTGCTTCTCGTAGACCGTCAGTTCACCGCCCTTCACATCCAGACCACCGAGCGTTACCGGATCGTCGAGGTTGGTGATGTTCAGGGTCAGGGTCGCACTGCTGGTGTCACCGTCCGCATCCTTCAGGGTGTAGGTGAAGGTCTCGACGCCATGTCCGCCACCGTTGAGGTTCTTGAAGTCCGCATCCTCGGGGTTGAGCGTGTAGGTGTAGGAGCCGTCCGCAGCGAGCACCAGGGTGCCGTAGGTTCCGACGTAGGTACCGGCTACCACGGGGCCGCCGACCACCCGATCAGCGCCCTGGACGTCGTTGTCCAGCACGTTGCCGGTAAGTTGGGTGTGCTGCTCGGTGGCAGTGACCGCATTGGTGTCGTTGACCGCCGTGGGCACATCGTCGCGAATGATCACGTCCAGCGAACCACTGGCCACATCGCCATCCGTGTCGCTGACCAGCACCGGGAAATGCTCGCCGAGTTCATTGCTGCCCGCTCCGTCCGGATGCTGCTCGGCGCCGGTGAGGGTGTAGCTGTAGCTGACCACGCCCGTGGACGGGTTGTAACCGGTGATCGTGAGGATGTTGCCAAGGCCCGTGGTGATCGACTGGCCCACGCCGGTCACCACCCCGGCAGTCACCACGTTGATACCACCGACGCTGAGGTTGAACACACCATCCGGCGCGACCACGGTGAAGCTGCCGGACTGGGTCAGGGCCGCCGGGTTGCTGGCCGACCCCAACGGCAGGTTCGCTTCGTTGAGAGTCAGTTCGGCGGGGCTCAGGTCGAGCCCGCGCAGGGTCACAGGATTGTCCGGCGGTGTGACAGGCGGATTTACAGGCGGATTTACAGGGGGATTGATCGGGGGAATGGCCGGAGGACCGAACGGCCCTGCGTTGTTGTCGACATCCAGGGTACCGATGTAGCGGTTGGCCAGTTCCGGAATACCGTTGAAGCCTGCGGTGGGGAAGCCGATGGTCGGATCGACCCGCCCGGCCACTTCGGTCAGCAACACGAAGCTGTGCCCGCCGCCCAAGGCCCCGGGCGCGCCATTGGCGCCAGGCCCGGCGGCGGGTGCCTCGCCCTCCTGCGTCGGGTCGGCACCTGCGGCAATGGCTTGTTGCAG
The DNA here is from genome assembly GCF_048068255.1 of Pseudomonas sp. NY15374. Lineage (NCBI taxonomy): Bacteria > Pseudomonadati > Pseudomonadota > Gammaproteobacteria > Pseudomonadales > Pseudomonadaceae > Pseudomonas > Pseudomonas sp. NY15374. The sequence goes on along the minus strand of NZ_JBLUPZ010000011.1, from coordinate 85,784 downwards.
GCGCTCGACATCGCTGAGCTGCGCCTGGCTGGGCAGCGTATCAGGGGCATGTACGTGGGGAGCTCGGTTGGCCAACAGGTCCGGGGTCATCTCCAGGCTGCTGCCTCGTCCCAACGTCAGCTCGGCGCCGTTGTGCAAACGTACGGCCACAGCACCGGCGGCCCCGGTTTCCAGTTGCTCGCCAGCGAACAGGCGGTCGCCCTCCACCAGCAGGCGCTTGGCACCATCGCTGCCCACCGCGAATACCTGGCCTATGACCTTGCTGACCACGCCAATTGATTTAGCCATGAACGCACGCCTCCCCTGCCGATTGGCTTTCTGCAGTGGCGGACAGGCCAGGTAATGCGGGAAGCGATCCTTTGCGGGTCTCGCGTCTGTCACAAGGGTGAGAAATCGCCTTCACCAAGACAGCTCAACACGTGCGGTAGTGGTAATTGGCCATTATTCTAATGCCAATTTTTTGTCGCCAAAATCCGCCGTTGTTGTCCTCTCCAGGGTCCTTAGCTGCAAAAAATCTGGAACTTTCTCAGAAGCCCGGAAATCAGGTACTGCAGCCGATTTACCCGAGCGCTTGAATAGAACAATGTCTCGGTTTGCTTAGACCGCATAAGTTTTTTTTCGCATAGACCTTATGAAAAAATCTTCTTAGCTCGCCCGTTAAATGTTCTTAGCTCTGTTGTTACAAACCTGAAACGGTTTCAACTCAATTTTTCGTCATTTTTTTGGCGAATAGCAGGATCTTTTTAAAGACCAGGGAGAAGTACCCCATGCGCGTGTTAACCCCCATCACCAGTGCGATTCTGTTGGCCATGGCCTGTGCCAACGCTCAGGCGATGTCGATCACCGAGGCTGTCCAGAGCGCCGTGGACTACCACCCTCAGATCAGCTCCAATCGCAACAGCAAGCTGTCGGCCGATGAGGATGTGAAGTTCGCGCGCGGAGGCTACTTCCCCACGGTCGATCTGGTGGCCGGCTATGGCCGTCAGCGCTCGGACAACCTCAATACGCGGGGCATCAACCCCGACGGCACGCGCAATCACAACAAGGAAACCCTCAACTACACACAGTCCGAACTGCGCCTGCGGCAAATGATCTTCGACGGCTTCAACACCGCCAACGAAGTCGGGCGTACCGAATCGGTGGCCACCTCGCGCGCGTACTACACCCAGGCCATCGCCCAGGATGTCGCCCTGCGCGCCATCGAGGTGTACCTGGAAGTACTCAAGCGCCGTGAGCTGGTGACCCTGGCCAAGAACAACCTGCAGGCGCACCTGCGCGTCAACGACCAGATCGGCCTGCGCAGCGAACGCGGTGTCGGCAGCACCGCCGACCTCGACCAGTCCCGCGCCCGTCGCGCCCTGGCGGAAAACAACCTGGACACCGCCGAGGTCGACCTGGCCGACGCCGAGGCCAACTTCTACAGCGTCATCGGACGTCAGCCCGACGAACTGGAAACGCCGACCTCGATCAAGATCCAGATGCCCAGCACCCTCGACGAAGCCCGCCAGGGCATGCGCGAGAACAACCCGTACCTCAAGTCCGCCCAGGCCGATGTCAACGCGGCGGAGAAACAGTACGAAGTGGCCAAGTCGCCGTTCTACCCACGCCTGGACGCAGTACTGGCCACCGGCGCCAACAACAACCTGGGCGGCGAGCGCGGCCACAGCAACAACGACTGGCAAGCCGGCGTCGAGCTCAGCTACAACCTGTTCCGTGGCGGCAGCGACAAGGCGCGCCTGCAGTCCGATGCGCACAAGATCAACCAGGCCATGGACATCCGCAACAACGCCCTGCGCGAGCTCACCGAGAACCTGAGCCTGGCCTGGAACGCCATGAACAACGCGCGCAAGCAGACCCCTAGCGCCCGCGAATACGCCGAGACCACTCAACGCGTACGCGGTGCCTACCAGGACCAGTTCGGCCTGGGCCAGCGCACCCTGCTCGACGTGCTCGACAGCGAGAACGAGCTGTACAACGCCAACCGCCGCTACACCGAGGTGCGCTACACCGAAGAATTCTCCATGTACCGGGTGCTGGCGACCATGGGCGAGTTGCTGAGCAAGCAGCGCATCTCACTGCCACCGGAAGCCATCGCCAAGACCGACGTACGCAATGAGGCGCAGTTGCCCGACATGCGCTAGGCCCTGCATCAGGCGGCTGTAGACCTCTGCAGCCGCCTCCCGTCCACCGCGGCAGGAGTAGGCCATCGTGACCAGTATGCAAAGCACGCAGCCCACCCTGGCTGCGGATGATCCGTTGCTCGATGGCCTACTGATCCTGTGCAAGGTTCATGGGTGCCCGGCCAGCCGTGCCAGCCTGTGCGCCGGCCTGCCGCTGGCCGACCAGCGCCTGAGCCTCGAACTATTGCCCCGCGCCGCCGCCCGCGCCGGCCTGCAGGCACGCGTACTGCGCCGCGAACTGAGCGCCATCAATACACTGAACCTGCCGGTACTGTTGCTGCTCGGCGATGGACGCAGCGCCGTGCTGCAACGCTGGAACGAAGATGGACGGGCGCTGATCCTGCCGTGCGAGGCCGACGGTGGCGAGCAATGGGTCGAGCGCCAGGCGCTGGAGCAGGCCTACAGCGGTCAAGCCCTGTTCGCCCGCCCGCGACATACCCTTGAAGACCTGCGTACGCCACTGCTGCCACGGGTCGAAGCCTGGTTTCGCGACACCCTCAAGCATTCGCGGTCGCTGTACAGCGATGCCCTGCTGGCCAGCCTTCTGATCAACCTGCTCGGGCTGATGGTGCCGCTGTTCGTGATGCAGACCTACGACCGCGTGGTGCCCAACCAGGCCCTCTCGACCCTGTGGGTGCTGGTCATCGGCCTGTTCATCGGTACCGCCTTCGAATTGGTGCTGCGCATGGTCCGGGCACACCTGCTGGACCAGGCCGGAAAGAAGACCGACCTGATCCTGTCGGCCACGCTCTTCGAACGCATCACCGGCATGGCCATGAAAGCACGTCCGGCCAGCATCGGCGGCTTCGCCCAGAGCATCCACGACTTCCAGGGCCTGCGCGAATTCCTCACCGCCGTGACCCTGACCAGCATCATCGACCTGCCCTTCGTGGTGCTGATGTTGCTGGTCATCGGCCTGCTCGGCGGCTGGCTGGTGGTTATCCCGCTGGTCGCCTTCCCCCTGGCGGTGGGCGTGGCGTTGTTCATCCAGATACGCCTGCGAGACACGGTGCAGAAAAGCCTGAGCCTCGGCGCCGTGCGCCAGGCCTTGCTGATCGAAACCCTTGGCGGCCTGGAAACCCTCAAGGCCTGTGGCGCCGAAAGCGAGCGCCAATACCAGTGGGAACACACCAACGGCGCCATCGCCCGTCTCGACGCCCATGCCCGCAACCTGTCGGCCCTGGCCAGCAACGGCACGCTGTTCATCCAGCAGTTCTGCGGCATGGCCACCATCGTCGCGGGGGTCTATTCGATCATCGCCGGCAGCCTCAGCGTGGGCGCGCTGGTCGCCTGCTACATGCTCGGCAGCCGGGTGCTGGCGCCGCTGGGCCAGATCGCCGGGCTGATCACCCGCTACCAACAAGCACAACTGACCATGCGCAGCACCGACGCACTGATGAGCTTGCCGCAGGAGCGCCAACCCGGTCAGCAGGCGCTGGAGCATACGGTGCTGCAAGGCGGCCTGGGCATCAGCCACGTGACGTTCCGCTATCCCGGTCAGGTCGCCGCGGCACTGAACGATATCAACCTGTCGATCAAGCCCGGCGAGCGCATCGGCATCATCGGCCGCAGCGGTTCGGGCAAGAGCACGCTCGGGCGATTGTTGATGGGGTTTCATCACCCTGACGAAGGCCAGGTGCTGCTGGACAACCTTGACCTGCGCCAGCTGGATATCGCCGACCTGCGCAATCAGCTTGGCTATGTCGCCCACGACATGCCCCTGCTGGCAGGCAGTCTGCGCGACAACCTGACCCTGGGCGCACGCCACGTCAGCGATGCGCGCATGCTCGAAGTCGCCGAGCTGACCGGAGTCAGCGAACTGGCCCGCCAACACCCGCAGGGCTTCGACCGCCCGCTGGGCGAGCGCGGCCAACTGCTCTCCGGCGGCCAGCGCCAGGCCGTCCTGCTGGCCCGTGCACTGTTGCTGGAGCCGCCGATCCTGATCCTCGACGAACCCACCAGCCACATGGACAACAGCAGCGAAGACCAACTGCGCCAACGCCTGCTGGCCTGGGTGCCCGGCAAGACCCTACTGCTGGTCACCCACCGCAGCTCGATGCTCAGCCTGGTGGATCGGCTGGTGGTACTGGACAACGGCAAGGTGGTGGCCGACGGGCCGAAGGACGCGGTGATCGACGCCCTGCGCAAAGGCCGTATCGGCGCAGCCCTGTAAACGACGTGAAGGACGGCGCTGCCACAGGCACCGTGGTTTTCATCGGAGGTAGACATGCCCCTCAGCCATAGTGTGCGCAGCCAGCTCTCCGGCGCCGACAAGCATGCCGAGCGCGACTACATGCCGGAGCTGGCAGGTGCCACCCTGCAGGACTCGCCGCGCCTGTCGCGCATCACGGTGTGGCTGGCAGCAGCGCTGTTGCTGGTGGCCCTGGTCTGGGCAAAGTTCGCCGTGCTCGACGAGGTCACGGTCGGCGAAGGCAAGGCCATCCCCTCGAGCAAGGTGCAGGTGATCCAGAACCTCGAAGGCGGCATCGTCACCGAGATCTTCGTGCGCGAAGGGCAGATGGTCGACAAGGGCGCCACCCTGCTGCGCCTGGATGACACCCGTTTCAAGTCGAACAAGGGCGAGAGCGAAGCCGACCGTTATGCCCTGACCGCACAGGTCGAGCGCCTGTCGGCCGAGGCAGAAGGGCGCCCCTTCGCGCTGTCGGACGAAGTCCGCGCCAAGGCACCGCAGGTGGCCGAAGACGAAATCGCCCTCTATCAATCACGCCAGCGCCGGCTCGCCAGCGAGAAGCAGACGCTCAACGAACAACTGCGGCAGAAGACCCAGGAACTCGCCGAATTCCGCTCAAAGGTCGAGCAGTACCGTTCGGCCGTTGGCCTGCTGCAGCAGGAGCTGGACATGTCGTCACCCTTGGTGAGCAAGGGCGCCATTTCGCCGGTGGAGATCCTGCGCCTCAAGCAGCGCAGCGTCGAAGCCCGCGGCCAACTGAACGCGACCAACCTGGCCATCCCTCGCGCCGAAGCGGCCATCGCCGAGATTCGCAGCAAGATCCAGGAGTCCGATGCAAGTTTTCGCTCGGACGCCGCCAAGGAGCTCAACGACAAGCGCACGGAACTGTCGAAGATCACCGCCACCAGCATCGCCATCGACGACCGGGTCAACCGCACCACCGTGGTGTCGCCGGTACGGGGCATCGTCAAGCTGCTCAAGGTCAACACCATCGGCGGCGTGGTCCAGCCCGGCAGCGACCTGGTGGAGATCGTCCCAATCGAGGACAACCTGCTGATCGAAGCCAAGGTGCGCCCGCAGGACGTGGCGTTTCTGCATCCGGGGCAGGTGGCGATGGTCAAGTTCAGTGCCTACGACTACACCATCTATGGCGGGCTCAAGGCCACGCTCGAGCTGATCAGCGCCGACACCGTCACCGACGACAAGGGCAATGCGTTCTACCTGATCCAGGTGCGCACCGAGAAAAACCATTTGGGCGGGGACAACAAGCCGCTGCTGATCATCCCGGGGATGACCGCGACAGTGGACATCATCACCGGGCAGAAGAGCGTGCTGGATTACCTGCTCAAGCCGGTGATGAAGGCCCGGACCGAGGCGATGCGCGAGCGGTGAGGGTCTTGGGATTGGTGGTGACCATCATTCTCCCCCATGATTCCGAGCAAAGGTCTCAGCCCCCATGGCGCTGATCTGCCCCTCGATCAACGCCTCGAACGGCCTGAGCAATTCATCGAAATTCGCTGGCTGTTCCAACACATTCAACGCCTGCACCACCGCTTCGATGGTCGACACCGCACCTGCCTCCGGCGCCTTGCGCAGTCGGTAGCGCGAGGGCTGGAGCTGGCCGAGCGTCACCCGCGGAAGTTCCTCGAGCAGCGGGTTGAGGTACAGCAACTTGCGTGCCTTGCGCCAGGTCCCGTCTGGGACGATCAGCAGCAACGGCAACGCATCGCCTTCGCCATAGGCCGACACCACCTCGGCCTGCTCGCCCGGGAACAACAGCACCGGACGATAGCCGGGAGTGGCCAGCAGTGCGGGCAGATCCTCGAAGACCTCAGCAATCAACAGTTCGGCATTGCGCAGCCCCAAAGCCGCCAGGCGGGCGGTGTTCAGGGCGTGGCTGGTTTCACTGGGGTGCTGCAGCAGGACCACGCGGGTGCGGCTGTCGAGTGATGGGATCAGTGGGCAGAGGCAATGGGCGAGCGGGCGCTGGCAGCGCTCGCAGCGGGGTCTGGGCATGGGGGTCTCCGTTGGCGGAGGGATTTTGCCATATGCCGGGGCTATATGCCGGAAATCGGGGCCCGCCTTGCGGGCCATTCGCGGGACAAGTCAGGACGCCGAACCGCCGCTCCCACAGGACAGCACCACGCGCCTCGAATGCGGCGCTGTCCTGTGGGAGCGGGCTCGTCCCGCGATGGGCCGAGCAGCGGCCCCAGGATCTGTGCAGCTACACAGGATGCAGGGGCTGCTACAGCAGATCGCAGTACCTGGCAGGAGCAGGTTTGTCGGCGTCGCCATCCCCTCTAACGATTGAACCGCTCCGCCAGGCTATGCAGGTACTCCGCCATCCGCTCCAGGTCCTGGCTGATCTCGGCGCCCTGCTTCGCCTGCCCAGCGCTTTCGTCGCACAGGTGGGCAATGCGCACGATCTGCTGGTTGATATCCTCCGCCACATGGCTCTGCTGCTCGGACGCAGTCGCCATCTGCTGGCTCATACCGGTAATGCGGCTCACCGCCTGGACGATGCCTGTCAGTGCCGACTGCACCGCCTCGACGCTGTGCACGCTGTCGCGGGAAATCTGCTCACCGCGGCTGGCGCTGCTCACCGCACGCTCGGCACCGGCCCGCAGCGAGGCGATGATCTGGTGGATTTCCTCGGTGGAGGTGCGGGTGCGCTGGGCCAGCGAACGCACCTCGTCGGCCACCACCGCAAAGCCCCTGCCCTGCTCCCCGGCACGCGCCGCTTCGATTGCGGCATTGAGCGCCAGCAGGTTGGTCTGCTCGGCGATCGAGGTGATCACATCCACCACACTGCCGATCGACTGGGTCTGCTCGGCCAGGGCATTGACCGCCTGGCCGATGTCGTTCACCGCCTCACTCATGCTGCCCATGGCCCGCAGGCTCTGCTGGGCCAGGTCACTGCCCTGCTGCGCAAGCTGGTCGGCATCGCCGGCCGCATGGGCGGTGCTCTGCACGTTATGGGTGACCTGCTGGATGGTCGCCGCCATCTGCGCGATGGCGGTGGCCGACTGGTCGGTTTCGCTGCGCTGCCGGTCGAGCATCTGCGCCTGGGCATCAGACAGTTCCGCTGACTGTGCGGCCCGAGACTTGACCCCAACGCCAGCGTCCACCAGCCGCGTGAGCGCAGTCTGCAGACGTGCCTCTTCGCTGATGATCGCCAGGTCGAGCTGGCCGCGCAGACCGGGGTTGTCACTGTAGGTCAGGGCAACCAGCGGGCTGGTGAAGGCCTTGGGATGCTCGGCCAGGGTACGGCGGATGGCCTGGTTCTGCCGGTGCTCGATCAGGTACCAGGCACTGAACAGGCTGACCATCAGCAGGCCCAGCGCCGCATAGGGCGGTAGCCACAGGTAGCCTGCCGCCGCAATCAGCCCGGCACCCACCAGTGGCCAGCCAGTCCCCAGGCCATGCGCCAGCCGCGCCGCCCAGGGCACTGGCGAGCGTTCGGCCCGCAGGCGTGCGTATAACGCTTCGGCACGACGAATCTGTTCGCGGGTCGGCACCGAACGCACCGATTCGTAGCCACTGATGCGGCCGTTCTCGTAGACCGCCGTGACATAGGCGCTGACCCAGTAGAAATCGCCGTTCTTGGCGCGGTTCTTCACCACCCCCATCCACGGCTTGCCCTGCTTGATGGTTTCCCACATATGGCCGAACACCGACGGCGGCATGTCGGGATGGCGCACCAGGTTGTGCGGCTGCCCCACCAACTCGTCGTAGGTGAATCCGCTGATTGCCACGAACGCATCGTTGCAGTAGGTGATCCGGCTGTTCAGGTCGGTGGTGGAAATCAACCGCTGCTCGCTGGAGAACGTTCTTTCATGCTCGGTTACGGGCAGATTCGTGCGCATCTCGGGCGGTCCTTGCTTGTGTAGATGAGAGGGAAATTTCATCAAAGCAAGTAAAGGTTTAGCAGAGCTTTTTCACGTGCGAGATCAGCATTTGTAAGAAAAGTTCCCGACCTGACGGAATGTGTTTTCGGCAATGCCGATCAGCCCACATTCAATTGCGACTTGAGCAGGTCGCGGAAGGTCTGGATCAACGGTTCGCGGCTGCGCCCACGCCGGATGATCAAAGAGAATGGCGCCTGGTAGCCGAAGGTAGACGGCGATAACACCCGCAGATCACCTTTGTCGGCCCAGGCCTGGGCATAGTGCTCGGGCAGGTAACCGATGTAGGCACCGGACAGGATCAGGATCAACTGCGCCTCCATGCTTTCCACGGTCGCGGCGCTGTGCTTGAAGCCGTGACGAGCCAGCTCCGCCTGGCTCCAGTAACCGCGCCCGACCATGCGCTGCTGGGTGATGACTTGCGCCGGAATGCGCCGCTCGTTGAACAGCGGGTGGCGGCTGCTGCAGTACAGCCAGTGCTGCTCGCGGTACAACGGCTGGTACACCAGGCCGCTCATGCGCGAAGAAAAGGCGCCGATGGCCAGGTCCAGGCGGTTGTCCTGCACACCCAGCTGCAGCTCGTAAGGGCTGGAAACCGACAGGTGCAAGTGCACGGCCGGGTGCTCCTGGCTGTAGGCGCCGATCGCCTCGGCCAGGGGCAGCGCGCGATCGCCGACGGTGGAGTCGATCACCCCCAGGTTGAGGGTGCCGCGCAGCTCACCCTTGAGCGCCGCAGCGTATTGCTCGAAACCATCGAGCTCGCCCAGCAGGCGCAAGGTCTCCTGGTGGAACAGCTCACCCTTGCTGGTCAGGCTGAAACCACCACGGCCGCGGTGGCACAGCACCAGGCCCAGGGCACTTTCCAGCTGGCTCATGTAGGTGCTGATGGCCGACGTGGAAAGGTTGAGGTCACGCTGGGCGTTGGCGAAACCTTGGTGACGCACCACGCTGACGAAGATGCGCAGCAGTTTCAGGTCGGGCAGCGATGAGGCCATGGCGCACAGGTTCCGCAGAGTGGAAATCCGTCAGAGTCTACCGCGCCTTCGTCGCGATAGTTCAGAAATTCCTGAAGTAAGTATTTGTCGGTAGCGATTCTTCCGGCGCACTACCTTGCGCAGACTTGGCCGAAATGTCCCTGGTCGCCGGCGCCTTCGCGCTTGCCGAGCGTGCCGCGACACAGGTTCGAACAAACAGAACAATCGACCGACTGATGAGGCCCACCGTGGACAAGATTCTCCACCAACCACTGGGCGGCAACGAAATGCCGCGTTTCGGCGGCATCGCCACCATGCTCCGCCTCCCCCACCTGCAAAGCGCCGAAGGCCTGGACGCCGCCTTCATCGGCGTGCCGCTGGACATCGGCACCTCGCTGCGCTCCGGTACCCGCTTCGGCCCGCGGCAGATCCGCGCCGAATCGGTGATGATCCGCCCGTACAACATGGCCACCGGCGCCGCCCCGTTCGACTCGCTGTCGGTCGCCGACATCGGTGACGTGGCGATCAACACCTTCAACCTGCTCGACGCCGTACGCATCATCGAAGAAGCCTACGACGAGATCCTCGAACACAACGTCATCCCCATGACCCTGGGTGGCGACCACACCATCACCCTGCCGATCCTGCGCGCCCTGCATAAGAAGCACGGCAAGATCGGCCTGGTGCACATCGACGCCCACGCCGACGTCAACGATCATATGTTCGGCGAGAAGATCGCCCACGGCACCACCTTCCGCCGCGCCGTCGAGGAAGGCCTGCTGGACTGCGACCGCGTGGTGCAGATCGGCCTGCGCGCCCAGGGCTATACCGCCGATGACTTCAACTGGAGCCGCCGCCAGGGCTTCCGTGTGGTGCAGGCCGAAGAGTGCTGGCACAAATCGCTGGAGCCGCTGATGGCCGAAGTGCGCGAGAAGGTCGGCGGTGGCCCGGTGTACCTGTCGTTCGACATCGACGGCATCGACCCGGCCTGGGCGCCAGGCACCGGCACCCCGGAAATCGGCGGCCTGACCACCATCCAGGCGATGGAAATCATCCGCGGTTGCCACGGCCTGGACCTGATCGGCTGCGACCTGGTCGAGGTCTCGCCACCGTACGACACCACCGGCAACACCTCGCTGCTGGGCGCCAACCTGTTGTTCGAAATGCTCTGCGTGCTTCCCGGCGTAGTGCGTCGCTGATCACCTGAAACACCTGCAATACCCAGGCAGGAGCCGTGGGACAGGGCCATAGAGGCCCGCCAACACTCGATGAGGAGCGCCGGACGCGGTGAGAGCGTCCGAGCGATCGATCTCGCATAATAAAGATAATCGGAGACACCCATGGCCTTGGACATCATTGTTGTACTGATCTACGCCGCTGGCATGCTCGGGCTTGGCTGGTACGGCATGCGGCGCGCGAAGACCCACGAAGACTACCTGGTCGCCGGACGCAATCTCGGCCCGACCCTCTACATGGGCACCATGGCCACCACCGTGCTCGGCGGTGCATCCACCGTCGGCACCGTGCGCCTGGGCTATGTCCACGGCATTTCCGGTTTCTGGCTGTGCGCGGCCCTGGGCCTGGGCATCATCGCCCTGAACCTGTTCCTCGCCAAACCGCTGCTGCGCCTGCGCATCTTCACCGTGACCCAGGTCCTGGAGCGCCGCTACAACCCGATGGCGCGCCAGGCCAGTGCAGTGATCATGCTGGCCTACGCGTTGATGATCGGCGTGGTCTCCACGCTGGCCATGGGCACCGTGCTGCAAGTGCTGCTCGATGTGCCGTTCTGGATGGCCTTGCTGTTCGGCGGTGGCGTGGTGGTGGTCTACTCGACCATCGGCGGCATGTGGTCGCTGACCCTCACCGACATCGTGCAGTTCGTCATCAAGACCGTGGGCCTGATGTTCATCCTCCTGCCGGTGTGCCTGTACAAGGCCGGTGGCTGGGATGCACTGGTGGCCAAGCTGCCGGCGGCGAGCTTCCAGCTCACCACCATCGGCTGGGACACCATCATCACCTACTTCCTGATCTACTTCTTCGGCATCCTGATCGGCCAGGACATCTGGCAGCGTGTGTTCACCGCACGTGACGAGAAAGTCTGCCAGCGCGCTGGCACCGCCGCAGGCGTGTACTGCGTGATCTACGGCCTGGCCTGCGCGCTGATCGGCATGGCCGCCCACGTGCTGATGCCAGACCTGGCCAACCCGAACAACGCCTTCGCCGAGATGATCAAGACCACCCTGCCCGACGGCATCCGTGGCCTGCTGATGGCGGCGGCACTGGCGGCGATGATGTCGACCGCAAGCGCCGGCCTGCTGGCGGCGTCCACCACCCTGACCGAAGACCTGCTGCCCAAGCTGCGTGGTGGCAAGCGCTCGAGCCTGGGCGTGAACCGCCTGTTCACGCTGCTCACTGGCGTGGCCGTGCTGGTGATCGCCCTGGCGGTGAACGATGTGATCAGTGCCCTGACCCTGGCCTACAACCTGCTGGTCGGTGGCATGCTGATCCCGCTGATCGGGGCGATCTTCTGGAAACGCGCGACCACCCCGGGCGCAATCGCCAGCATGTCGCTGGGCTTTGCCACCGCGCTGTTCTTCATGTTCAAGGACGGCCTGGATGCCAACTCGCCGATCTACTACAGCCTGGCGGTGGGCCTGGTGAGCTTTGTCGTGGTCAGCCTGATGTCGCGTAAACCGACGGCGGCGGTGAACCTGGCCTGATCTCCAGAGTGGGCTTGGATGAGCAAACCCGCCTCCTTCTGTAGGAGCGGGCTTGCCCGCGAAAGCCCCCCCACAAATCCCTCTGCAAAAACGCAAAAGGCCGCCGCATCCCCCAAGGATGCAGCGGCCTTTTTCCTGCGCTAATCAGCGCCGACGCGGCTGGCGCTTGCGCTGTTCTTCGTCGGTGGGGATCGGTACCGGTTGCAATGGCGGCGGTACCAAGCCAAGGGCGACGGCAAGGTCGTGGAGCCAGTTGTACATGCGCTTGTTCATAGTGCCCCCTTCACGGGTCAGCCTTGCGGCAAATCAGTCCTGCGATGCTTCATACAGATCATAGTCCCATGTTCTGTACATCGCCTGCGTCTAACCTTACAGATATGGGCGATTTTGCCGCAGATCAAGCGGAAACGCCGTACTCCGACAGCCGGTTTACTGTTTCACCTTGTTGCAGGTCGATCCACGCCTGCAAATTCGCCCCGCACATACCCTGGCGCCACATCAGCCAGGTCTCGGCATGATCGAACGGCGCCTGCAGCGGATGCGCGCTGACCCGCTCGCGGCCCGGCAGGCTGTCGAGCATCGACTGCGACATCATCGCCACCCCCGCCCCCGCGATCACGCACGCCAGCATGCCCTGGTACGACTCGATCTCCATCACTCGCCCCATTGGCGTGTGGTCGTGCGCATACCAGGCCTCCAGACGCATGCGGTAGGCACACCCCTGGCGGAACGTGAACACCGAACGCCCGGCCACATCACGCGCACTGTGCACCGGTGGATGCTCAGGGCTGGTGATCAGCACCAGCCGTTCCTCGCACAACGGCACGCCATCGAGCCCGGCCAGCCCCGGCGGGCCATCCACCAACGCGGCGTCCAGGCGGCGCTCGAGCAGGCCCTGCAACAACTCGCCACTGGGCGCGGCCTGCACCTGCAGGTTCACTGCCGGATAGGCCTGATGGTACCGCGCAAGCAACGCCGGAAGCTGGATGGCCGCCGTGCTGTACATGGTCCCGATGATGAAGTCCCCGGCTGGCTGACCGCCCTGCACCGCCGCCATGGCTTCATCGCGCAGTACCGAAAGCCTGTGCGCATAGTCCAGCAACACTTTGCCGGCCGGCGACAGTTGCAAGCGCTGACGCTCGCGCAGGAACAACTCGACGCCCAGCTGCTCCTCGAGCTGACGCAGGCGCGTCGACAGGTTCGACGGCACCCGGTGCAGGCGCTCGGCGGCGCGAGTCACTGAACCCTCCTCGGCGACGGCCTGGAAGATTCGCAATTGGCTGAAGTCCACGACATTCTCCAAAACAGAACAACTTTATCATCATTATTCAATTTTATTGAAAGTCAAGAACTCCTAACCTGCCATCCATCGTTTACCACTGCGCAGGAGTCTTACCATGTCGCCCCTACTGCAACTCATGGCCAGTGCCGTCGCACTGATGATGGCCATGGGCATCGGCCGCTTCGCCCTGACCCCGCAGATGCCCCGCCTGATTGCCGAGGGCCAGTTCGACCTGACCGCAGGCGGCCTGGTGGCCGCTGCCAACTATCTCGGCTATTTCATGGGTGCCGTGGACGGCATGTTCGCCCGCCACCCGCACCAGGTGCGCCTGCGCCTGCATGCCGGGCTGTGGTTGTGCGTGCTGCTGACCCTGGCCTCCTGGGCTGCCAACGGATTCTGGAGCCACCTGCTGCTGCGCTTCGGCACCGGTGTGGCAAGCGCCTGGGCATTGGTGATGCTGACCAGCCTCAGCCAGCACGTGGCCAGCAGCCATGGTCGCGCGCGACTCGGCGCCTTGGTGTTCGCAGGCCCAGGCGTGGGGATCGCCGTCACCGGTTTCCTCGCGCTCGGTGCGCACCTGCTCAGCCTCGATTCGGCGGCGCTGTGGTTGGTGTACTCGGTGGCCGCGCTGGTGATGCTGCTGGCTGTGCTGCCGTGGCTGCCGCGCGCCCATCTGCTGACGCCCGCGCCCAGCACAGCAGCAGCGCAGGCTCATCCACGCCAGGGCGGCATCGCCCGTCTGGCGGTGGTCTATGCGTTGTACGGCATCGGCTACATCCTCCCCGCCACCTTCCTCTCGCAGATGGCCAGCCAGCAATTCCAGGGGCAGTGGCTTGCCGACCTGTTCTGGCCCGGCTTCGGCCTTGCCGCAGCGCTTGGCGTGGTGATCGTCAGCCTGCGCGGCCCGGGTCGCACCAGCGTCTGGCTGACCGCCACACTCTGGCTGCAAGCCTTGGGCGTGCTGGCCTGCCTGCTGGGCGGCGGTATCGGACTGGGGCTCGGGGTACTGCTGTGCGGTGCGCCGTTCCTGGCCTGCATGCAGTTGGTGATGCAGCGTTCGCGAGAGCTCGCGCCCCACGCCACCCAGCGCAACGCCGGCCTGCTGACCGCCTGCTTCGCCCTCGGCCAACTCAGCGGACCCTTGCTGGCCGCGCTGAGCAACCACTTCAGCGGCGGGCTGCAACCCGCACTGTTGCTGGCGGCTGCAGGGCTGGGGGTCGCCGGGTTGCTGGTGGCGACAAGCAGGTCGGATCAACGCGCCGCAGAGCAACTGGCGACCCCTGTATAGGAGCAGCTGTCTTGCTCAAAACCTAAAGACCAGCCCAATCCCTGTGGGAGGGGCGGTTCGGCGCCCCGACTTGCCCGCGAACACGGGCGTAGCCCGTGCCAGGCAGCGCGATATCTTTTTCGCGGGCAAGCCCGCTCCTACAGGGTCGAGGCGGTTTCATAGCCGGGCTATGGCCTCAATGCACCGAGTTACGCCCAACCTCCAGGTCGTTCAGCAACGCCTTCGCCATCGCGCTCAGGTAGTGCAGTGCGGTGATGCTCACCGGGTCACCTGTTCCTGCTCGCTCAATTCGCGGACACAGCCAAGGATCACCGACACTTCTTCCAGCACCCGCTCGAAAGGAATGCCAGGCTGTACGCGGTACATGTCCAGGAAAGTCGCCACACCAGCGGTGGTGTAGCCATCGGATAGATCAGTCATGGTCACGTTTCCTCACTGTGGTGTGGGGAACGTGCGTAAGGCGGGGTGGATCGGGGACGAGCTTTTTCATGGGGTCAAATCTCACGTCTGGTCAGAGATATCACCACCCCACTCTTTCTCACGGAATTAGGGTGGCAACCGTGCACGGAGTGAGAAACCGAGGACGTGAGAGCCCGGCCGGACCGAAGCCCGTCCGCACACGGCTGCCATAAAGAAGTGCCGCTGCCACGTCGTCGGGTTTCTCACGCCCGGTCGCCAAATGACGACCCGGCGAAGTTATCCCTGACGCATTTCCACGACAATTAAGACGCTTCCGCAAGCCGCGTAGGATAGATCCTAACGACTCAAAACCTGACACCGGCGCCCGAGAATTAGGAAAAATCAGACACGCTACAGCCCGCCTTACCCCACCACCCGGCGCAACTGCCGCCGCACCCAAGGCTCGGCACTCACCAGCACCACACCACCGAGCACCATCAGCGCCCCCACCACGAAGTTCACGCTCAGCGGCTCATCCAGCAACAGCACCCCGAACGTCACCCCGAACAACGGCGTGATGAATGAAAACACCGCCAGGTTCGACGCCAGGTATTGGCGCAGCAACCAGAACCAGGTCAGGTAACTGAAGAACGACACCACCAACCCCTGGAACAGCACGCTGCCCAGTGCCAACGGCGTGAACGACACCGCACCGATCTGCCCGCTGAACAACGCCATCAGCAGCAAGCCGACGAAGCCCACCATCAGTTGGTAGAACAGCGTCAAGGTCGCCGGCGCCTCCGACAGCCGCGAAGCCCGCACCACCACCGTGGTCGCACCCCACATCAGCCCCGCCAGCACCGCCATGGCATCGCCGAGCAGCACCCGCCCATCGAGTTGACCCAGCGACAGCCCGCCCGCAAAGGCCAGGGCGATCCCGGCAAACGCCAGCGCAATCCCCAGCCACTGCAACAAACGCAGACGCTCGCTGGGCAACATGAAGTGCAGCCCCAGCGCGGTGAACACTGGGGCCGTGTAGAGAAATACCGACATATGCGCCGCCGAGGTCAGCTTCAGCCCCTCGGCGATGAACAGAAACTCCAGCCCGAACAACGCCCCGGCCAGCAAACCCGCGCGCCAGGTGCTGCCCAACTGCGCCCAGCCGCCCCGCCAGCACATCAGCAGCCCGACCAGCACCGCAGCGATGCCGGAGCGAAACGCCGCCTGCATCACCGGCGCGATATCCACGGCAGCCCATTTGATCATCACCTGCTGGGAGCCCCAGATCAGGCACAACCCCAGCATCACCTGCAGGGCAAAGGCGTCGGTGTTCTTGCGGGCCGCGCTCATGGGCGGGCCTCGTAGCGGGTCAGGGGCATGGGCAACGCTCGGCAGTCGGAAAATGGATCCATTGCCGATTATCGGTGCGCCCGCCCCGCTGATACCAGCCTAAATCGCACCTGGTGTGATCTGCGGCTTGCTCGAGACCTGATCGAAGGTGGACTCATCCAGCGCATCTGCCTGCTGATCCAGCTTCAAGCGTGGGCTGTCCGCTCCTGGAATCGCGCTGTCGATGAGGCTGAGCAGGCGCGAGCCGCGCTCGGTGAGCACGAAGTTCTCACCATTGCCGCCATCCTCTTCAGGCCGGCTTTCGATGAATCCGCGCTGGAACAGCAGCTTTTCGTATTCACAGGCGCGGGTTTTCAGCTGATCCAGATCGCCCACCGGCTGGCCTTTGGCGGCCATCGCCGCAGCATGCTGCTCGGCGTAGGGGCGTGGCGTGAAGCTTTGACCTGCGCCGTTCTGCACCTCGTGCAGCAAGCGTTCGATCAGGTCCCAGTCGTAGGTGCTCATGGCAGTGGCCTCTTGCTGTGGACGGTGGGTACACGGCATGGGACCGGAGGCGTTGGAGGTCCGTTCAAATCATTGACAGTACACGGTTGGAACCGGCTCGGGGCCTGCGAACAGGTATCTACGGCACTTCAAACCTGCTCACGGGTTACAGCTCCCCCGAACTCGAGACAAGTCTTGTCTCCAGAAACCTCAAAACAAATCAACGCGGCTCATCTGAGCTGTGCTGAATAGCCGAAAGCTGCGCCAGCCGCGACAAAGCACGGCCATAACCCGTTAGCAGTTGCTTTTGCACCGAGTTAGTCCGAAATCTCGTCCACAAATGGCTCAACTGCGACCTGTTAATTCCAGATGGAATATCTGGACCAGAGTTCATATTAATAACCGCTACATTCTTCTGATGGAAACTCTGAATCACTTCCGCAATAGAACCACCCTGAGTCTGCAACATATGATGGAAGTTTATTTCCCCCCATCTGTTCCATATGGTGCCAACCCATTCTCCATAAGCTGTTTATTGATTAATCCAGTTTGCGAATCAACCCTACCTGGGTCAATCAAGTCATTCCGCTGATAAACCTTATTCCTGTTGTACTGGATTGGCTCTTGAGACCAATATTTTCTCTGCTGCCCAAAGTAAGTGCCGGCCTCTTTTGCAAGGCTTGCAGTTGCTTTTGCACCAATCTGGCAGCAAATTAAAGGATCACAGTTACGTTTTACGCAATGTCCACCACCGACAGTTCAAATCAGGTTCAAATGTAACCACAGCTTCTGAAATTGAATCACAGATATCAAAGACAACACGGACTCCCGCCTCTGAACCATCACGCACGACTTCGATAGACTTCACGTTTTCTGAAGAAATGATAGCTAGCTCCTGCTTGGCGAGTTTCAACACAACCTGAAAGGACTCCATAACCGCGCTAAAAGAAAAATCTATTTCAAGATCGCTATTTTTGGATTCCACTTTATAACGGCATAAAGCCAAACTTTGGTCGACCTCAATAGGTTCGATACCAAACTCCTCCAAAAAATCATCCTCGCTAGGAAATTCCATTACTGCATCCTCAGTGAAGTGGTATGAGCGTGCTCAGTTTACGAGTTCCATCATCGAGAAACTGGAACGTGCTCTGGAAGTTAGCAGCCTTGCCCGACGGCCCCACGAATAACGACTCTTTAACCTCGAATTTTCCGTACTGGTTTGAGAACGTGTTTATCACATTACCTTCGGTTTTAGCCGAAAGCGCCAAGTGATCCGTTAACATCTGGCGACCAGCAGCATTGTCAGGAACACCAAGCCTCTTCATTTCCAGCGCAAGCTGATTCGAACGTGGAGCGTTATGGGAGTTACTGGCTACTCTGCCAAAAAGGTAATCAAACTTACCAGGCGCAATTTCGATACCTTTTGCCCCCCCCCCCGCCTTCCCAGCCGCAATCTCCCGCTCCGCCGCCGCCAACCCTGCAAGGTTCCCACCTTCCTTGGGCACCAACGCCGACTCGCTATAGAAATACAGCTTTCCATCCGGCGCGACAAACTCAAAATTGCCCGTGCGCAGGTTCACTACCGCCGTATACCCCTCCGGCGCCACCACGTTCGCACCAACCCCTGAACCATCGCGGTAATACGACGGCAACCCCGGCACCTGCCTGCCCGTCGCGCCGCCCACCGCTTCGGCAATGGCCTCGCGCTCGGCCACCGTCTTGCTCACCTGCCCCAGCTTCCCGGCTTTGCCGACCGGTACCAGGTTCATCACGAACTTGGTCTGCCACTCCGCTTCCACCCGCGCCGCAGCCGTAGGATCGCCCTGCAGCCGATACAGGGTCGCCTCGGCGCGCATGTCCTGCCATTCCTGCACCACCGCTTCAGGATGACTCAAGGAGTTGATCAACTGGTGAGACACCTGCGAGGCGGTGTTCTGGGTGTCGGTCAGCAACCCCTTGCCCAGGCCATACAAGCCTTTGAGCATGTCCCCCAGCGCCGTGCCTACACCCGCCACCGAACCCAGCGTTTCTGCCGTGGGGTCGTACTTGCCGAAGTTCAGGTTATTGGCGTAATACGCGGCGTACTCGGGGTCCCCCCCAGGGCGCAGGAACTCGCGATTCTTGGTGGAATCATTGAACTCGGCGCTATGCGTGCTCGCATAGTCCTTGAGCAACGCTACGGTATGCTGCGCGGTGTACTGCGGAGCAGAATATGCTAGACAACCATCCACTTAAATACCAACGACTCCACCAGAGTCTGGCACGTTTAGGATGCGCTCGGCTTCGTCGCCGCTGGGAATATGCTTCGGCAAACGCTGCTCCATCCTCGATAGATTGAGGTCGGACGCCGGGTTGTAAAGAATACGGTTGGTTTTGGTCAGCCACTTGAACCATACCCGAATCGGCGTGATGCGCACTGTTTGCGCTACGTGCTGACAGCGCTTCGCCTCGGCTTTTCGATATAAAAAGATGCCGCTGGTAGCAATCTAGGATTGGTCGGGTAATCTCTTGTGGCCGGGTCAAACCGCGCTCTGGTCAGCAGCAGGAAACCACTGTGCGTAAACGTGGCCCCGCTCCGAAATGGCAACAGCAACTGGAAGCTATCGACCAGCCACCTAAAAGCTAACAGAAATTAGTTACGCAGATGCTGGTTGCCCTGATCGCTCAGGCCACGACCAAGGCGAGCAGCGAAGGGGGAGGTTTTGCAGTAAGCAGATAAAACAACACCGGCGCAGCGCCGGTGTTAGATAAATAATCCTATTGATTAGGATTGATAATCATCAAATTCCCAGGAAAATGCCTTCCCTAGCTTTATCACAATAGTTTCCCAACTGTCCCCCTCGCAGCGACTCACATATTCATGAATCAATCCATTAATAGTCGAAAGATCATATTCTCGAACAATTAATAGACCTCTCCCCCAACGAGGCTCCCACATTGTCTCCTCTAGCCACTTTGGAGTGCAAATTAAAAGCTCAAAATCATCTGCCCCTTGCGTGCAGTCAAGCCCAATTTGAATACGAAGACTCAAAGAAAAGTTGTCTAACTTTTCGGGAGCGTAGGTCGCGACATCAAAAACATCATTAGAAACACCTTTTATAACAGCACGCATCATTCCTCCTAGTCAGCCACATTCAGATGCCCGTTACTTACTTTTATGCGCTGACCTGTTATCGGGTTGATGTTATAATTTTCAAAATTGGCTTGCACACCTGTCGTTGCAAAAGATGAATTTTTAGATGTTGGCGGCCTATATACACGAGTACCGTCTGCGCTAATAAAACCAAGCCCATCACTTGTTTTTGTTGCCCCATCTCCAACCCAGATCTTACCCAACTGATTAGCTTCGGAAGATGTGCCTTGGCCTATAGAGAAGTTCGGATTTTTCGTTCCACTGCCGTTCACAGCCGCAGCCAATCTTGCATCCTGAGCAGCAATACTCCTCAGGTTTTCTTGTATCAGTTGATCCTTCAGCTTTGGATACAAGGCCGCATTTTCAGCGCCGGAGGCTGCGCCTTTTGCCCCACCCCCCGCCTTCCCAGCCGCAATCTCCCGCTCCGCCGCCGCCAATCCCGCAAGGTTCCCACCTTCCTTGGGCACCAACGCCGACTCGCTATAGAAATACAGCTTTCCATCCGGCGCGACAAACTCAAAATTGCCCGTGCGCAGGTTCACTACCGCCGTATACCCCTCCGGCGCCACCACGTTCGCACCAACCCCTGAACCATCGCGGTAATACGACGGCAACCCCGGCACCTGCCTGCCCGTCGCGCCGCCCACCGCTTCGGCAATGGCCTCGCGCTCGGCCACCGTCTTGCTCACCTGCCCCAGCTTCCCGGCTTTGCCGACCGGTACCAGGTTCATCACGAACTTGGTCTGCCACTCCGCTTCCACCCGCGCCGCAGCCGTAGGATCGCCCTGCAGCCGATACAGGGTCGCCTCGGCGCGCATGTCCTGCCATTCCTGCACCACCGCTTCAGGATGACTCAAGGAGTTGATCAACTGGTGAGACACCTGCGAGGCGGTGTTCTGGGTGTCGGTCAGCAACCCCTTGCCCAGGCCGTACATGCCTTTGAGCATGTCGCCCAGCGCCGTGCCTACACCCGCCACCGAACCCAGCGTTTCTGCCGTGGGGTCGTACTTCCCGAAGTTCAGGTTATTGGCGTAATACGCGGCGTACTCGGGGTCCCCCCCAGGGCGCAGGAACTCGCGATTCTTGGTGGAATCATTAAACTCGGCGCTATGCGTGCTCGCATAGTCCTTGAGCAATGCCACGGTCTGCTGCGCGGTGTACTGCTTGCCCGCCTCCCCCACCATAGGCACGTCACCATTGGCGCGGCTCACGTCGAGGCTGTCCGCCATTGGCGCCAGCGCCTGGCCGAGGTGCGCCAGGGTACTGGCGTCGATGCTCCTGCCATTGGCGGTAATCGCCTGCCGCCACTCGTTGTCGGTGTAGTAGGCCAAGGCTTCGGCCATGCGCCGCTCCGCCTCGGCGGGGCTGATACCTAGCTCCTGGGCGAGTGCAGGTGCCTGCTTCTTGATCTGGACCACCTCTTTCGGATGCGCCTGCCGGTTGTAGCGGTCGGCCATCTGGGCGATCCAAGCACCTTTCTCGACGTCGCCGTTGACCAGCCCCGCCGCAGCGAGGCCGGTGAGTTGCGAGAAGGTATCGCGCAGCGCAGGCTGCTTCTTGTAGAGCTCCTCCAGCGCCCCCGCCATGGCGGCGTTGGCCCCGGCAGCCGTCGCTCCGCTGGCGAAGTCGCCGCCGGAGGCCACAGAAACGGCGCCCCCTGCCAACGCGTGCAAGGCTACACGGCCTGCGCCACCTTCCTGCCACAACGCGATAGCGGCGGCATCGCTGCGGCTTTCTGCGTCGGCCAGGTTCTTCGTTGCGAGGTTGCCGATGGCATTGAAGGCCGAGGCTGCGACGACGTTGGACGCCTGTGACACCAATGCGTCGAGCAGGTTGTCGCTCAGGCTCCCACCGTTCACCACGGTCTTGATCGCACCCGAGGTCACACCGATCGCACCGGCCCGCAGGCCGAAGCCACCTATGCCTTCGAGCTTGCTCAGGTCAAAGCCATAAGTACGGCTGAAGCCTGCATTGTCGCCGCTGAACTTGGGATCGATGTAGCCAGCGGTGACGCCGGTCACCAGGCCGGAGATCACCGCGCCCTTCAGGCTGTCGCTGCTGAAGGTATCCTTGACCACCAACCCCAGGTTGCCGCGGTTGTTGATGGCGCTGATCGCCGCATTGCTGGTCAAGCCGGTCAGCCCGGCCGTCACCGCCGCATTGGCCCAACCAATCCCGCTCAGGGCAGCGCCGGTACCTGCTGCCCAGGCACCACCAGCGGTGGTCGCGGTAACGGGCTGGCAAGCGTGATCGGCGTGCTCGCCCAAGGCTGTGCAGTGGACCAGTGCAACCCGTCTGCGGCCCCTCCTACCTGGCTCGACGTGCCTTGGCCGGCGGCCACTTCGCCGCTGCGGCTGGGCAGTTTACCCGGCCCTTGGGCCTGATCGATGGCGGCCACGCGCACGCGCGACACTTGAAGCAACCGACGGAGCTCCGAGGGCGAAACCAATCTTTGAATTTATTAAGCCCAATTGAATCAAGGGCAATAAATTTCATCTCACCTTTTCGATACGACACATTCGAAGTCTTTAGCTTTCCAAGCCCTTGAATTACATCACGCTCTATTCTTGCGCCTATAAGCGAACTGATCCGACCAAATACACAATTGGCATCCTAGATAAATTTAGACCCCCACAAATTCCGCCCCTCTAAAGCCCAGACAACCCCAACACAACCACAAATTAAAAATCAGTCGCTGCGCTTTTTTTTAACCTCTGCCACCTTTGACCTCACCCATATCCCTAAAGCGACTGGAACCCCGCAAGACAACCCAACAAGAATAGACTTATGAATATCCTCCCAACCAAATACCCAATAATCAAACTTATAATAACCAATAATCGCCCCCACAAGATGCGCCAATATGCCAATTACAAGAAAAAGCAATACAGAATACACCAACAACATAGCCATCAATAAAAACCCAACTCTTTCCAGCTTCACTTTTTATCCCCTACAGAACTGATTTTTCCCCCGATGACTTCGGAAAACACAGAACCAACTACGTTGCCGTATATATCAGCTTCTTCTCCGACAACTGGCTTTAACTGACCAGACACTACTTGACCTCCTTTAAAACCCATCAAGCCACCCAGAGCTGCGCCCAGAAGTGAGTACGTCGGATCTTCACCCTTGATCAAACTTCCTAAATAAGACCCACCCGCCCCAGCACCGAGAGTGAACCCTAACCCTCTGCCTTGAGTGGCCCCTCCAACAGTAGCGGCAATTGATGCATCCACGTAACTAAACGGCTTATCGGTGGATGGCTGATAACCGATATTTGCTCCGCCGGAAATTGCCGCACCTGATACGACACCTGCAACACCGGTCGCTGGCGCCACTCTCCTGATGCAGGTCCTTGACCGCCTCGAACGTCATCGCGCCGCCACCGTCAATGGTTAGGTCATTACCCGAGGCAAGCTTCGCCCCCTGGTACAACTGATCGCCGCCGCTCTTGAGCGTCAGGTTGCCACCGCTGCTAACTTCGCTGCCCAGCGCCTTGACGTCGGTGACTTAGTCGCGCTGGGTCTGCTTGCTGCCCCAGCCGTCTTTCTTGCTCATGTCGTACAGCGAGCACTGGCTGTCGTTGGCCGCAGCAGCCAGGGTCAGGTCGCGGCCGGCCTGCAGGGCCAGGTCGCGGCGTGCCTCGACTTCGCTGACAACCATGCTCAGGTCCTCGCGTGCTGTGGCGGTGAGGTTGCCGCCTGCGCTGATCTCGCTGCCGTACTACCCGCACGCGCCAGTTTTCATTGAGCCATATAGGTCAAGAAAATTCATGAGCAGCGATTATAAAGATCAACGCCCACGACCATCCTTCATATATGACAAAACACAAATTCCAACCCCAACCGGCACTGCATATGCAATCGCACCGGGAAGCTCTCCAGGAACATCAGACCAACCAAAACTCCACACTCCAAAATTGTAGTAATTAATTGACGAACCTAAAAACCTTGAAGCAACACCAACTAAAAAAAACGCACCTATTAGATATATAAATAGCAAAATGAACGCTTGCAACCTTGATCGAGGCTTAATCACTTCCCATCTCCTAACGAACCTATCTCACCACTTACTTTTTCAGACGCGAAGGCACCGATGGCGCTTCCAGTCACCTCTGCGGAGTTCTTGAGGTATGGCCTAAGCTTTCCTGTTACCGTCTGACCAGTTTTTAGACCTGCTACACCGCCTAAAGCCGCTCCGAGGAGAGAGTATGTCGGCGACTCGCCTTTGATTAAACTACCCAAATAAGCTCCAACCACTCCTGCACTTAGGGTAAAACCTGCCCCGCGACCTTGAGTTGCACCACCCACAGTGGTAGCAATGGCGGCATCCACATAACTAAACGGCTTATCCGTAGACAATTGATAGCTAATGTTAGCACCACCGCCAATGACACCGCCCATCGCTGCGCCAGCTAGTCCTGCCGGAGGCGATAAAGCCGTGCCCAACACAGCTGGAGAATACACCCAACCAGCTACATAATCATGGCCCGGGCCTTTGTACCCATCGCTTCTAGCCAAGGACTGGAGCGCATCAGAAATCTGCTCGGGTGTCTTGCCTTGCTCAGCCATATATGCTCCTAAGCTAGCAGCTTCCGCCCCCCAACTTCCCCCGGGATGTAAAAAGTCATTATAGCGCTGAGCGTTTCCAGCCACCCAACTGGCGGTTTCAGGGTTCCCATTACCCAGGGCTCCTGCCAAAACCCCAATAATCTGGGCGGTCGCCACCTTGAACTGGTCGTCCGTAGCAAACCGTGAATCGAGATACTTACCTAGACCTGCACTTGTAGCCGCCGTGAGACCCTGCGCTGCAGCACCTGCCAGTGCCCCTGTTTTGAAGTCTCCTCCCTTGGCGGATGACAGCGCACCACCCAAGACTGCGTGCATTAGGATTTTTTGTGCAGAGCCAGGACTGACGTTGAGATAATCAGCCAAATCACCGACCTGTTTATTACCGAAGGCCGCCGCCAAATCCAATCCTTCAGACACAGCAGCAGCCCCAAGATTATCTTTGAAGCTGCCTCCATTTATCGCTGTGTTCACACTGCCAGCGACCAAAGCGTGCGTGCTGCTACGAAGGATGTTCTGGCTGACCGAATTCCAATCCAACATACCAGAGCTATACCCTGGATTATTGATGCCATTGGCACTCAGAACCAACGGGCCGTCGGGATTCCACCCCGCAACTGCTGTGTCTATTCCACTCAAAATTCCGCTTGTCACCATCTGCGTAGCGTATCCCTTTATGGCCTTGCTGCTGGTTGCCGCTTTTAGGCCAGCACCGATGTCTCCACCACCGTTTATGGTTCCTACTGCAAAGTTACTGGCCATGGCACCTGCAAGAGGACCAAGGTAGACGCTCGCGACAATCGAAATAATCAGGGCGGGCGCTGCTCCCAGTCCTGAATTTTTGTAATCCCAGCTGTCGTGAATTTCTTTTACTACGCGCCAATCCACTTGTCCGCTGGCCTCGGCCTGCTTGATCCACGCCAGCTGGGGTTCTGCTCGGACCATTGCATCAATCGTTTGGCTGACGGTGTTTTGGTCAATTTGCTTAATATCAATATTTATTTTGCCAGCGGCCCGAATCGCCAATTCCCCCTGGGTTACCATCAAGGTCTGGCGCAGCGTCTCATCCGTACTTCCCTTACCTTGGGCGCTGTTCCACGCCAGGTTCGACTTGCTCTTCTCGTGACTCTCCTGATGCAGGTCCTTGACGCCCTCGAACGTGATCGCCCCACCACTGGCCAAGGTCAGGTCTTCACCGCTATCAAGCTTCGCCGCCTGATAGCGCTGGTCGCCGCCGCTCGCCAGCGTGACAGCGCCTGCCGCCGAGACTTCGCTGCCAACATGCCGCACATCGGTGACTTCGTCGCGCTTGGTCTTCTTGCTGCCGAAGCTGCCTTTGCTCTTCTTGTCGTACAGGGAGTAGTCGCTGTCCGCCTCGGCGAGCAACGACAGTTGCTCCCTGGCATACAGGTACGCCTCGTCCCCGGCACTCACGCGGCTGGAAATCAGCGCCAGGTCCTGGCCAGCGGTCAGCGCAACATCACCTCCTGCCTTGACCGAAGTACCGACCTGGCTGACGTGGTCTTCCTGGCGGGTGACTTTCTTGGTCTTGCTGTAGAAGTTCGACTCGTTGGCCGCCGAGGCCAGGGTCAGGTTCTCCAGTGCATCGACCGCAACATTGCGCCCGGCCTCCAGGGTGCTGGCGATGGCGGTGAAATCGCGACCGGCACTCAAGGCCAGGTCGCCGCCTGCGGTCACCTGCGAGCCGTATTGCTGCGTGGTCTGCGTGCGGTAGTTGGAGCCTATCTGCGTGCTGTCGACCTGCTGCGCCGAGGTGATCAGCAGATCGCGCCCGGTGCGGATATCCAGGTCGGCTCCAGCACTCAATACACCGCCACTGTTGATCAGGTCGCGACCAGCATGAATCGAAAGGTCATTGGCTGCCTCGATACGCGCG
The DNA here is from genome assembly GCF_048068255.1 of Pseudomonas sp. NY15374. Lineage (NCBI taxonomy): Bacteria > Pseudomonadati > Pseudomonadota > Gammaproteobacteria > Pseudomonadales > Pseudomonadaceae > Pseudomonas > Pseudomonas sp. NY15374. The sequence continues at coordinate 59,411 of NZ_JBLUPZ010000011.1, read as the reverse complement.
GCACTGTCGACGAAGTCAGCACGCTTGCTGTACGCACCGGCACCGCTGGCATGGCTGCTGACGCTGCGCTCGTTGACCACATCGCCGCTGAGGCTGGTGAGGCTGACGTCGCGGCCGCTGATCAGGCCGCCGGCGCCATTGACGATGCGGTTGCCAGCCAGCAGGTCCAGACGGCTACCGGCCTCGATCAGGCCGCTGTTGTCGAGGTCGTGGCCGGCGCTGGCGGAGAGGTTGTTGCTGGCCCGCAAGGTGCCGCTGTTGTCCAGGTTCTGGCCGGCGACCAAGGTCAGGTCGTTGCCGGCGATCAGGGCGCCGTTGGGCGCCAGACGGTTGTTGGCGTGGGCCAGGTACAGCACCGGCACCAGCACCTGCTCGCCCATCACCTCGTGCTGTTCAAGCCAGACGATGTCGTGGGTCAGAGCGGCGACCTGCTCGGCGCTGAGGCTGACGCCGACCTGGAGGTCGAGCTGGTTCTTGCTCGTCAGAGCGTTGTCCATCAGGTGGCGGTACAGGGCCTCGCCGTCGGCCTGGCCATCGATGAATTGCTGACCGGTGCGGGCGACCACCGCCTGCTGGATCAGACGCTGCTCGTAGAAGCCGTCGCCCAGGCGCTTCCAGCTCTGGTCAGGGTCGTAGCCGAGGTTGCCAAGCAGATAGTCCGAACTCATGAACTGCTTGAGGTCGGTGAGTACCGGATTGGTCTCGATCAGGTACTTGTGCGGCTGCGGGGTGCCAGTATTGGCCGGAACCCCCTGCACCCGCGGGATGCTCTGCGCCGCGGGCAGTGTCATGGCGGTGGAGACGGTGCTGGCGACGGTCGGGAGGGCCTGCTGGAGCGTCGGCGCGGCCACCGACGTCATTGCCGGGAGGCTGGTGTCGCGGGCAACGATGGTCTCGGTGGAGGGCTGGGCAAGCGTGATTGGCGTGCTCGGCCCAGGCTGTGCAGTGGACCAGTGCAACCCGTCGGCGGCCCCTCCTACCTGGCTCGACGTGCCTTGGCTGGCGGCCACTTCGCCGCTGCGGCTGGGCAGTGCACCCGGCCCCTGGGCCTGATCGATGGCCGCCACGCGCACGTCGGTGGCGCCCGGGTCCAGACCAGCGGCCTGACGCTGATGCGCCTGCAGGGCGCGGTCGCTGCCAGCGACGGCGGCCAGCTCGGCGAGGTCGACGCTGCGGCCCTGCACCAGCGGCGTGGGCTGCTGGCGCTGTTGCAGGTCGATGCTCGCGCTGCCCAGTTGCCACTGGGTCGGGACGCTGGACGTAGCGCTGGCCTTGGCCTGGTTGGCAGCCTGGGCGCTGAGGCGGAACAAGCCGTTCTGACCGGTAGGCAGGCTGAAGCCGGGCAGGCTCAGCGGGTTGACCTGCTGCTGGGCGAGGTCAGGCGGCAGTTGCTGATGAATCGTGACGATGGTCGGCTGGGCCCCGCCGGAGACCGTAGTGTCCGAAGACCGCTGGCTGATGGATGACGCGGTGTTCTGCACCACGATGTTGCTGATGTCGTTGCTGGCGGTCAGCCTTGCCTTGCCACCGGCCTGGATGATCGCAGGGGCCACGGGGGCGCCACCCTCGACCTTGATCTTGTCATCGATCCCGATGAACACACCCGGGTCGAACTTGTCGACCAAGGCCTTGAACGCCACCGGATCGAACGGCCCAGATTGCGGATGGGCCTGGTCGTAGGCGGCCACCGCATCGATCATTTCGTAGAAGTAACGACCGGCGATCTTCACGTCCTTGCCGATCTGATGGCGGTCAGTCCCCGAAGCCGAACCGCCGGCCACATTGGAGATATCGGCACTGTCGATGGCCAGGTCGTTGACGGCGGAGATCAGGCTGAATTCGTTGTTCAGTGCAGTGCTGGCAATCGTCAGGTTACGGCCAGCCATCAGCATTGCCATGGGCGAATCTTCATGCACAACGGTGGAAACCGTCTGCGAGATGAACGCCGGCCCGCGCACCCACTTGCCGCCAGGGCGACCGCAGTGCTGGACGCAGTAGATGCTGATCGAACCGCTGGTCACCTGCGTGTCCGAACGGAATTTTTCACGCTTGTTGATCACGCTCGCGGCCTGCAGATCGATATCACCCGCCGCTTCGATACTGGCAGAACTGTTGAGCACGCTGTTTGCCCGCGTTCCGCCCGTCACACCGCTGACCAGCAGATTGCCGAGGCTGTAGACATCGGCGTATTCGTTGCTGAAGGCGCCCACCTGGAGCCTCATGTTCTGGCCACTGAACATGAAACCACGGCTGCCATCGGCAGCCTGGACGTTGCGCAGGTCCTGGCTGACGACCGTCAAGCCCTGCGAGGCGGCCAGGGTACCGACGTTGGTCATGCTCCCGGCCAGCATTTCGAAGTTGCGTGCCGAGGTCAGGCGGCCCTGGTTGGACACTTGACCGGCTACTGCGATACGCGTGTTGTCGCCCCCGGCGATACTGCCGGTGACGCCAAGCTCTAGCTGCCCGGCATTGATGCCCAGTTGGCCAAGGCTGGCGATGCGACCATTGCCGGCATAGCGTCCGCCAAGGTGCAGGTCGAGGCTGCCATCACTGATGATCCGGCCGTCGTTGAGCCAATTGCCGCCACTTCCCGACAGCCGCTGGGTCGCCAGCAACTGCCCGGAGGCTGTCTGGGTCAGCTCGCCGACGTTGAGCGTCAGCCGCGCGGCCTGCAGCACACTGCTGTTGGTCCAGCTGGCCGCCTCCAGGGTCAGGCCGCCAAGGGTGGCAATGTCACCGCCGGCATTGCTGAGGTTGGCCATGCCGATCTGCAGGTCGCCACTGCCACCGTGCAGCAGGCGGCCCTGCTGGTTGAGGAAGGTGCCGGCCTGCAGGTTGAAGTCCTGGCTGCCGATTTCAAGGGCGCCAGTGCGGTTGTCGAGCAGCCCGGTAACCTGCAGGCGGCTCTGGGCGCCGCCAAGGCTGCGCAATTGGCCGCCCTGGTTGTCGAGGGTGGCAGCGACCAGGCCCAGGCGGCTGTCACTTTCGATGATTCCTGCGCGGTTGTACAAAGCACCGCCAAGGATCAAGTCCAGCGCTTGACCGGCGAGCTTGCCACCGGCGCTGTTGTCCAGCGCAGTCGCCTCGAGGGTGACCTGGCCCTGGCCGTAGAGGCCGCCATTACGGTTGTCCAACTGTTGCGTACGGATAACCAGAGGCCCTGCCTGCGCCGCCAGACGACCGCCCTGGTTGTTCAGACCGCCGAGGGCAACGAGGTTGAGCTGGCTGGCCTGCAGCGTGCCGCCTTGGTCGTTGCGCAACAGGCCGGCGACCTGCGCCTGCAGCAGCCCGTGAAGGCTGGCCAGCACACCGCCGCGGTTGTCCGTGCTGCTGGCCGACAGCGCCAGCGGGCCCTGCTGGGCGATCAGTTTGCCGCGCTGGTTGTCCAGCACTTGCTGCAGGCGCACATCGAGCGCCTGGCCGGCCTGTACCGCACCGCCTTGGTTGGTCAGGCTGGCGGCTTGCAGGCTGACGCTGGCGTCACGGCTGGAGATCAGGCCGTCCTGGTCGTTTGCCAGGGTGTCGGCGAGCGTCACGGCTACCGCGCCGTTGGCGGCCAGGGTGCCCTGGGCAGAGTTGTCCAGACGGCTGCCTGCCAACTGCAGGGTGCCCTGGCTGGCCAGTTGACCACCCTGGTTGAGCAGCGTCGCGTTGCCCAGCACCTGCAAGGCGCTGGTCGCGAGCAACTGGCCCTGGGCGTTGTTCAGCAGACTGGCCAGGTCCAGGCTGAGCAAGCCCTGGCTGATGACGTTGGCGCTGCGGTTGTCGAGGCTGGCGGCCTGGATGAACAGGTCGCCACCGGCATCGATGCGGCCCTGACGGTTGTCCAGGGCGCCGAGCAGGTGCAGGCGCTGGAGTCCGCCGCTGGCCAGGTAGCCGCTACGGTTGTCCAGCGCAGCCGCGTTCAGGCGCAGCGCGCCCTGGCTGACCAGGGCGCCGCCGCTGCTGTTGTCGAGGTTGGAAGTGACGCTCAGGTCCAGATCGCCGGCGCGACTGGAGAGCGTGCCCTGGTTGCGGTTGTCCAGGCTGTCGGCACTGACCGACAGGCCCTGCCAGCCGGAAACCAGGCCGCCCTGGTTGCTCAACACGCCGCTGCCGACACCCAGGCGCTGGGCCGAAATCAGCCGGCCGCCGTCGTTGTTCAGGGTCCGTGCTGCCAGGTCGAAGCCCAGGTCGCTGGCGATCTCGCCACGCTGATTATCCAGGTCGCGCAGGTTGGCCAGGGTCAGGGCACCCTTGGCGCGAATCAGTCCATCGCGGTTGTTCAGGCCGCCGCCATCCAGGCCCAGCAGCAGGGCCAAGGTGCTGTCGCCGAGCAGGCGTCCGCCCTGCTGGCTGAACTGGCGTGCCTTGATCTGCAGCGCCGCGCCAGCGGAAAGTTCGCCCCCGTCGTTGTTGACGTCGGTGGCTATCAGGTCCAGACCTGCCTGGCTGTTGATCAATCCTTTGTTGCCGTTGTCGAGTTGGCCAGTCACGAGGGTCAGTCGTTCGCTGGCAAGCAACTGACCGCCTTGGTTGGCCAGGCTCGCGCTGTTCAGCACGAGTGCGCGACCGGCATTGAGCAGCCCGCCACCCTGGTTGGCCAACTGACCGGCAACGTCCAGTTGCAGATCGCCGCGGCTGGTCAGCAGGCCCGCGCCGTTGTCCAGGCTGGCGGCGCTGACCGAGAGGCTGGCGGCAGCGATCTGGCCCTTGAGGTTGGCCAGGCTGCGCGCGACGATCAGGTTCAGGCCTTGGTTGCCGAGCAGGCGACCGTTGCCGTTGTCCAGTTCGGCGGCCGCCAGGGTGAAGGCGTTGGCACTGGAAATTTCACCGCCACGATTGTCGACCCGGCCAAGGCGCGTAAGCAGCAAGTGACCTGGGGTGTTGATCAGCCCGGCCTGGTTGTCGAGGGTACCGCCGGCCAGATCGATTGCCACGCCGCTGGCGCTATACAGCGTGCCGCCATGCTGGCGCAGGCTGCCGAGGTTGGCCTGCAAGGCCTGCTGACTGGTGATGCGTCCGCCACTGTTATCGAGCTGGGTAGCCTCGATGCGCAGGCGATCGGCACTGCTCAGGCGGGCGCCGGAAAGGTTGTCGACGCTGGCGGCGCTGATACTCAGCAGGCCCTTGGCGCTGACCGTACCAGCGTCGCGGTTGTCCAGGTGCGCCGCACTCAGTTCCAGGCCCGCGTCGCCCAGGATCTGTCCCCCGGCGTTGCCCAGCGTGCCCTGGCTGCGCAACAGCAGGTCGCCGGCACTGGACAGCACGCCGTGATCGTTGTCGATGCTTGCGGCGCTGACGCTCAGCGTGCCGTCGCTGTCCAGACGCCCATTCTGGTTGAGCAGGCCGTCGTCCAGCTCGACACTCAGGTCAGCGCCGCTGCGCAGTGTGCCGCCGGCGTTTTCCAGGCGCGTGCCGGTGAGAGTCAGCGGCCCCACACTGGACACCAGCCCCATGGCGTTGAGCAGAGTGTGCTGCTCGATGACCAGCGCGCCCTTGGCCAGGATCAAGCCAGCGCCGTTATCCAAGCGCTGACCGCTCAGGCGCACTTCGCCCTGCCCGGAGACTTCGCCAGCGCGGTTGTCGAAGGCCGCGCTGTGCACGGTCAACAGGCTCTTGGCGGCGAGCAGGCCTTTGTCACGGTTATCGAGGGTGTCGGCCTGCAAGTTCAGCGTAGTGTCGCTGGCAATCTGGCCAGCCTGATTGTCCAGGCTGCCCAGGCGCGCTTGCAGACCCGATCTGGCAGACAACTGGCCTTTGCCGTTGAACACGCTGCCGGCCACCAGTAACAGCTTGCCGTCAGCCTGTAATGTGCCCGCTGCGTTGCCGAGCAGGCCGTCGACCTGCACCTGGAGGTCGCTGCGGCTGCTGATCAGACCGGCGCCGTTGTCCAGGCCGGCAGCCTGCAACTGCAGGCTGCGCGCACTGACCAGGCCGCGCAGGTTGTCCATTTGCCGGGCGATGCGCAAGGTCAGGCTGGCGCCGGAGAGCAGCTTGCCACCGGTGTTGTCCAGACCGTCCGCGGCCAGCTCGAAGCCGACCAGACTGGAGATCTCGCCATCGCGGTTGTCGACCTGACCAAGGTTGTGCAGCAACAGGCTGCCCGGGCCGCGGATAAGCCCGGCACTGTTGTCCAGCACACCGCCGTTGAGGTCCAGGTTCAGGCCATCGAGGCTGAACAGTTCACCGCCGTGCTGATCGAGACCGCTGACGCTGGCCTGGACCTGACGTCCGGCCAAGGTGCCGGCCTGGTTGCCGACCTGACCGGCGCGCACTTGCAGCAGTTGCCCACTGCTGATCAGACCGCCCTGGCCGTTGCTCAAAGCACCGCTGCTCAGGTGATTGTCACCCTCGGCGGTGATGCGGCCGTGGTCACGGTTGTCGAGGCTGGCGCTGGCCAGTGTCAGCGCCGCGTCGGTCTCGATGGTGCCGCCGCGGTTGTCCAGCGCCTGGATGCCCGTGAGAGACAATTCACCGTGGCTGGAAAGCTGGCCTGCCTGGTTGAGCAGTTGCCCGCCTTCCAGGATCAGGCGGCCAGCGCTGTCCAGGCGTCCGCCGCGGTTGTCCAGCAGCGCTTCGGTCAGTGGCACGCCGCTGTTGTCGAGCACCAGGTGCAGAGCCTGTCCGGCAGCGATCGAGCCGCCCTGGTTGTCCACCCGCGCAGCACGCAATTCGACCTGCTGGGCGAATACCAGCGCCGTATTGCGGTTGAGCAGGCGTTCGACGGTCAGGGCCAGACGCGTGCCGGCGATCAGCTTGCCACCGTCGCTGTTGTCCAGCTGTGTGCCGCCCAGAGTAGCCTGCGCCAGGCTGCTGAGCTGGCCACCACGGTTGTCGAGCATACCGACCTGCAGGTCGAGACCCGTGTTGCCGGCGATCAGGCCACCGCTTCGGTTATCGGCATTATCGCCGTGCAGGGTGAGCCGACCTTCGGCGATCAACTCGCCACCCTGCTGCTGCAAGGTGGCAACACTGGCGTCGAGATTACCGCGAGTGGCAATACGACCCTTGCTGTTGTCGACCTGGGCCAGGCGCAGATCAAGTGGCCCGCTGGCGCTGAGCAGGCCTTCGCGGTTGTCCAGCGCGGAACCTTGGTAATCCAGGCGGTCCTTGCTGCGCGTCACCCCCTGGCGGTTATCGAAGCGGTCGACCAGCAGTTGCAACAGGCTGTCGGCATGCAGCAGGCCAGCCTGATTATCGACGCTGTTCGCCTGCAGGCTGAGCAGTTGCTTGCCGGAGACGACGCCGCCACGGTTGTCCAGACGGCCCAGGGCCAGGTCGATCAGGCCACGGGCACGCAGTTCGCCAGCTTGGTTGTCGAACAGGCCGGTGCTGCGTACGCGCAGACTGCCCTGGGCGCTGTTGTCCAGGCCCGCGCTCTCGACCTGCAAGGCGTTGCCGGCAGCCAGGGTACCGCCGCGGTTGTCCAGTGCGTCGTTCAGGGTCAGGGTCGTGCTGTCGTCGCCCAGTACGGCGCCGTCCTGGTTGTCCAGGCTGGCAGCGCGAACATGGGTCTGGCCGCTGCTGGACAGCTCGCCGCCGCGATTGTCTACCTTGGCAGCCACCTGCAGGTCCAGGCGTTGCCCGGCGCCGAGAGTGCCGTGCTGGTTATCCAGCGTGCCGGCCACCACCTGAAGCTGGTCGGCCTGTACCAGGCCCTGGGTATTGCGCAACTGTTGCGCCACACGGATGAGCAGTGCGTCATCACTGATCAGTTGGCCGCCACCGTTGTCCAGACGCTGGGCGACCAGCTCGAAACTGCGCGCGCTGGAGATCTCGCCTGCGCGGTTGTCGACCTCGCCGAGCTGTCGCAACAGCAGTTGGCCGGCGGTGTGGATGAGGCCCTGACGGTTGTCGAGCCGCGCGCCGCGCATGTCGATGGTCAGGGCGGTGTCGCTGAGCAACTGTCCGCCGCCTCGCTGGTCGAGCCCGATGAGTTCGGCCAGCAGTGCACCCTGACTTGTGACACGACCGCCGTTGCGGTTATCCAGGTTGACGCCGATGAGGCTGAGGGTCGCGCCACTGGTAACGCGACCGGCCTGGGCGTTGCTCAGTTCAGCCAGTTCCAGGCGCAACGGGCCCTTGCCTTCGAACAGGCCACTGGCACTGTTGTCCAGGCGCTGGCCAAGCAGCTCGATGCCGGCCTCGGCGCTCACCATGCCGCCCCGGTTGTCCACCTGACCGAGCACCAGGGTCAGGGCATTGCCACTGAGCAGACGGCCAGCGCGGTTGTCCAGGTACTCGCCGCTCAGGCTCAGCCCGGCCTTGCCCAGCAATCGTCCCTGGGCCTGGTTGTCGAGGCTGCTGGCGCTCAATTGCAACTGAGCGCCAGCGGCGAGCAGGCCGCCACGGTTGAGCAAGCCGGCAGCGATACGGGCGCGCAGGCCCGCATCACTGGTCAGTTGCCCGGCGCTGTTGTCGAGGCTGCCGGCGTCGAGCGTCAGCGGCCCGCCGGCCTGCAACGTGCCGTTCTGGTTGTCCAGGTGCGTCGTCAATTGCAACTCGGCATCCTGCTCGACCTGCAACAGGCCCTGGCGGTTGTCCAGTTGGCCAAGTCGCGCATTCAGGTGCGCAGCACGCACTTCGCCCTGTCGGTTGTCGAGGCTTTCAGCCTGCAGGTCCAGGCGCTGAGTGGCGGCGAGCACTCCGGCGTTGTTGATCAGTGCCGTGCTGTGCAGATCGATGAGCGGTGCAGCCAGGCGCCCGCCGACGCTGTTGTCCAGGGCGCGAGCGATGCGCAAGGTGAGTGCTTGCTCGGAGAGCAGTTTGCCGCCCCGGTTGTCGAGGTTGTCAGCCAGCAGTTCGAAGGCCCGCGCAGAGGAGATCTCGCCGCCGCGGTTGTCGACCTGAGCCAGTTGTCGAAGCAGCAACTGGCCAGCATTGATCAGGCCGCCCTGGTTGTCGAGCAGACCGCCGCGCAGGTTCAGCAGCAGATCGGCGCCACTGAACACTTGCCCGGCGTTGTGCATTTGCGTGGCGCTGACCTGCAACCTCTGACCAGCATGCAGGCGCGCGGCGGTGCCGTTGTCCAGGCGTGCGGCATTCAAGCTCAGATGATCGGCGGCGTACAGTTGCCCACCGGTGTTGTCGAGGTCACCGCTGTCGATTTTTGCCGACTGACCGGCGATCACGGCGCCACTGCGGTTGTCCAGCACAGCGGCGCTGGTCAGGGTCAGTCCCGCATCGGTCTGCACGCGACCGGCGCGGTTGTCGAGGCGGCCGAGGTGGGCATCGAGGGTCTGCCCGCCGAGGTTGCCGCGCTGGTTGTCGAGCGCCCCCTGAACGCTCAGGGTGAGCCCTTGACGGGCCTGCACACGGCCATCGAGGTTGAGCACGTCACCGGCGCTCAGGTCCAGCTGCTCGGCGCTGATCAAGGCGCGACTGTTATCGAGTACGGCGGCGATACGCAGGATCAGCGCACCATTGGACGACAGGCTGCCATCCTGGTTGTCGAGGCTGTCGGCGGCGAAGGTGAAACCGCTGCTGGCATGCATCTCGCCGTGACGGTTGTCCACGCTCGCCAGATTGCGCAACACCAACGCACCTGCACTGTGCAGGCGCCCGCCAGCGTTGTTCCAATGACCATGCAGCAGATCGAGGGTGAGTGCCTGATCGGCGTCCAGGCGCCCGCCTTCACTGTTGTCCAGGCTGGCGCTGCTCAGGCTCAGGCTCTGCTGGCTGGTCATGCGTGCGCCACGGTTGTCCAGCGCGAGCGCCTGAACGTCGGCGGCCAGGACCGCGCTGGTCAGCCCGCCACGGTTGTCGAACCGGCCCTTGACCTGTGCAGCCAGAGTGCCACGCGCCTGCAAGGTACCCTGGCCATTGAGCAGTTCGGCGGCACTGAGCGCCAGCCCTTGTGCCGCGATCAGGCCTGCGCCGTTGTTCAACTGCTCGACAATCGCCAGTTGCAGGTCGGCGCCGCTCAGCACCTTGCCACCGCGGTTATCCAGCTGGCGCGTGGCAAGCTGGTAACCCTGCGCCGAGGAGATCTCGCCGGCGCGGTTGCCGACGCTGCCCAGGCCCAGCAGCCGCAACGTACCAGGGCTGCTGATCAAGCCGCCGTCACTGTTCTCCAGGTGCCCGCCGCGCAGGTCCAGGCTCAACGCCTGGCCGGCGTGCAATTGGCCGCCGCCGCGCTGGTCGAGGCTGCCGGCCTGGACATCGAGCTGGCCGGTGCTGGCGATGCGTCCACCGTCACGGTTGCCGAGGCTGCCCGCCTGCAGGCGCAGCTCACGGTCGGCGGCCAGGGTACCTGCGCGGTTATCCAGTGTGCTGCTGGCGGTCACGGCCAGTTCGCGGCCGGCACTGATACGCCCGCTGTCATTGTCCACCTGCTGCGCGGCAATGGCCTGGCGCTCGCCAGCGGCGAGCTGCCCGGCGCGGTTGCTGACCCGGGTGGCGGTGATCTGCTGGGCACGCGTGGCAACGACCTGCCCGCCCTGATCGTTGATCAGGCTGGCAGCCTGCACAGTCTGGTCGCGGCCTGCCAGAACGCGGCCCTGGGCGCTGTTGTCCAGCACACCGACGTGGCTGCGCAGGTCTTGGGCAGCGCTCAGCGTGCCGCCGCGGTTGTCCAGCGAGCCACGAATGTCGGCGTTCAGGTCACGGCTGGCAACGATGCTTTTGCCGGTATTGACCAGCGCACCAGCGGCCAGGTCGATATCGCCTTGGGTATTGCGGCTACCGTCGGTGTTGACCCCGCTCTCGATCACGCCCAGGTTGCTCAGGGTGCCGGCAGCCTGGACCTGCAGCTTGCCGCCTGCGGTCAGCGCCTGACGATTGACCACTTCGGTACTGCTGAGCACTTCGACGCGCGACGCGCCATGAACCGGCCCCTGGAGATCGACACCTGCCGCCCGCACCACCACCGCGCCGCTGGCGCTGGCCTGGTTCAGGGTGAGCTGCCCGTTGACATCGAGCTGGATGTCGCCGCCGCTGGCGGCCATCTGGCCATCGAGCTTGACCCCTACACCGGCTTCGGTGCCCACCAGCTTGATGGCCCCGGCATACATGCCGCCCAGGGCAGAGCTGTCGATGGCCAATGTCGGCTTGGCGCTACCCTCTCCGGCTCGAGCCGTCGCCGCAAGCGTTCGGGCATCGACATCGTTGCGTCCGGCGACGATATCCAGGCGCTTGGCCTGCAGCCCGGCATTGATCTGCGCACTGCGGGTGATGATCTCGAAGCGGTCGACGTTGCTGGCATTGAGCCCGGCACCTTCGATCGCCACGCTGCCCTGCTCCACCTGGTAGTGGGTCAATTGACCGTTGTCGATCACCGGCGTACCCGTAGTCAAGGTCACCTGGGGCGTGTTGATAAAGCCGCAGCCATTACAGGTGATGCCATGCGGGTTGGCGACGATGACATGGGCCGACTGCCCCGCCACCTCCGTATAGCCGCGTAGCTGGCTGGAGTTGGCGCCGTTGACTTCGTTGAGGATGATGCTCGCCGCCGTGCCCTGCAGGTTGGGGTTGCCGACGATGATGCCGCCCAGTTGCGTCTGCTGCGTGCGGCTGGTGGCGTTGTTGAGGATCAGCCCCCGCTCGCCAACGTTGTAATCGCTGAACTGGTTATGCGAGAGGCCACTGCCGTTGGGCGCGGCAATATTGACGATCGGCACGCCGTTGCCCGCCTGACCGACACTGGTATTGCCGCCGCTGACCATCACCCCTTCGGCAGCCTGCGCCCACAGTGGCTGCCAGAACATGACGTTGGCCAACAGGAAGGCCAGCGCGCGCTTGGACACACCGCAGAATTGCAGGCGGGGTTGCAGGCGCGCCGAAGGCTGGCGAACCAGGAAGGTGAAAAGGCGAACGTCCATGTGTTCTCTCGGGGCTCAAAGCACGAATCAGATGAAGAAATCGAGGCGCAGGTATACCGGATGCTCCTTGTCGGGCAGGGCATCCGGGCGTTCGAGGCTGCGGGCAAAAGTCACACTGGCCGCCAGGTGACGGCCCCGGGCGAACAGCTCCAGCGAATGGCTGCTGGCACGGCCATGGCGGTCGCCGTTGTAGCGGTCGTTGCGGATCACACCCAGGTCGTAGCCCAGGCCCATCCCGTATTCGGCAATCACCGGCTGTGCGACGGACCAGGTCACCGGGCGCGTCCAGCGCAGATCGCTGCGCCAATAGGCGCCGCTGTCGCCGGACAGCGACTGGTCCTTGAAACCACGCACAGACGACAACCCGCCCAGGCTTATGCGCTGCGGGCTGAACAACACGTCCTCGCTGCGCTGGGCGGTAGCCAGGCTGGTAACGCTCAACTGCTCGCCGAATACCTCAAAGCCCTGCACGTAACTGACCGTCGCGGTGTACTTGCGATAGCGCGCGACCGGCTCGCCAGGTCGCGGATTGCCGTTGCCCTGGGCATCGAAGGCACCGATGCCCTCCTGCGTGCCCAAGTCAAGGTTGAAGAAGGCCGTGCCCTGGCGCCGACCGTGGTTGATGCCGAACTGCGCTTCGCTCAGACGATTGCTGCTGGCTCGCAGCAGGCTGTCTTCGATGTAGTTGCGGGTGCGCAGATGGGCAACGCCCAGGTTGATCGAGGTCTTGCTCGTGGCGTCGCGATGCAGTACACGATCGACGCGCAATTGATGATTCTGGCTGTCGCCGGTCTGTTTGAAGTCGAAGCCGTTGGCCTGGCCTACGGAGCGGTAGTCGGACGCGCTGTAGCTGTACGAGAAGTTCCACCAGCCCCAGGGCAGGCTGTAGGCCAGCACCCCGTTCTTCGCCCCCTTGGTGTGATCGCTGACCACATCGTGGGCACCGCGTAGCACCAACTGGTCGGCCAGGCCCAGCGGGCTATCCCACTCGAAGCCTAGGTTGACCTGCTGCTCGCCAGTGCTGCGTTGGCCTTCGTTGTTGCGCGACAGGGAAGCCCGCCAGGGCTTCTGCGCCTGATTGCGTACGAGCACCTGGCTGCCACCCACCGCCTCGCCAGGGACCAGCTCCATCTGCGCCTTGTTCGAAGGCAGACGGTTGAGCTGATCGACCATCTGCTCGATCTCACGCAGGTTCAGACGCTCGCCGGGCGCGCCGGGAAAAGCCATGGCCAGCTCCCGCTCGCTCAGCCTGCTGTCGGGAGCTGCACGCAAACTCTCCAGGCGCCCCTCTACCACCAACACTTGCAGGTGCCCTGCGGACAGGTCCTGCTGCGGCAAGTAGGCGCGGCTGGTCACTTGGCCACGATCCAGATAATGGTTGGTGATGACCTTGAGGAGTTCGTTGAGCTGGCTGACACCCAGGCACTGACCAATGAACGGCTTGAGCAGGCGCTCGCGCTCGGTCTCGGTGAGGCTGTCGGCACCCTTGAGGGTGATGGTGCGAATGGTGAAGCAGCGGCTGTCATCAGGCGCCGGTACGGCACTCGGCGGCGCCGTGCTGCCGGGCAGGTTGCGCAGCTCTTCGATGCGCCGCTGCTGCTCTTGCAGCAGGCGATCCTGGCGGTCACGTATAAGTTCCTGCTCCAGCGGCGAGGCCGCCAGGGCAGGCATGCTGGCAGTCAGCATGAGGATCGCGCTGCAAAGGCGTGTGCGAAACCCTGTCGCCATGTTCCAGTCCCTGGGCGGTGAAAAAGTGGGGACGGAGGATACAGAGATGGCCTTTTGACGTCAATTTGCCATCACATCAGTGGCAAACGCCTACATGCTGAACCTTTGCTGGCCGACCAGACTCCACCGATAGACTGCACAAGGAGCAAGCGCCATGAACGTTATATGCCGCATCACCCTGCTCGCCACCCTGTCCTGCACCCTGCCCGCCTGGGCCTGCACACCGGAAGAAGCCACGCAAAAGCGCGAGGAACTGGCCAAGCTGGTGACTCAACTGACCGAGCAGAACCCGCAGAAGGCCAAGGAGATCAACGACGAACTCCAGGGCATGGAGCTGGGGACGGCAAGCAAGGACTTGCCGGACAAATGCCAGCTGATCGACAAGCGGGTGAAGGAGTTGAAAGAGGCGGAGCAAAAGGCGGGTTGAATCAAGCAGCCTGACAGCCTTTGTGGAAGCGGCGGTTCGGCGCCCCGACTTGTCCCGCGGTCGGACGCGACACGGCCGCAAACCAGGCCGCCGGGATGTTTCTGGAACACCACGGTGACTGGGTTGCGGCCGCTTCGCGTCCGATCGCGGCACAAGGCCGCTCCCACAGGGGTGGGCGGTTATTCTGCCTTCGGCGTACGCTTCTTCAGCGGTGCCAGGCCATCGGAGCTGGCCAGCGGGGCGTTCGGGCGCGGCTTGGCGGTTGGTTTGCGCTTGGCGGCGGTCTTCTTCTCGCCGGTCTTCTTGTCGACCTTTTTCTTCTTCGCGCCCACTGCCTTGCCCGAAGCCTTGACCTTCTTCGGCCCGCTGTAGGTGCCCTTGACCTCTTTGATGACGCGGCGCTCGAACTGCTGCTTGAGGTAGCGCTCGATGCTCGACATCAGGTTCCAGTCGTTGTGGGTGATCAGCGAGATCGCCAGGCCTTCACCACCGGCACGGCCGGTACGGCCCACGCGGTGCACGTACTCGTCACCACTGCGCGGCATGTCGAAGTTGATCACCAAGTCCAGGCCGTCGATGTCCAGGCCACGGGCCGCCACGTCGGTGGCCACCAGCACCTTGGAGCTGCCCTGCTTGAAGCGCTCGATGGCCAGCTTGCGGTCCTTCTGGTCCTTCTCGCCGTGCAGGACAAAAGCCTTCACATCCTTGGCCACCAGGTGACCATAAATGCGGTCGGCCAGGGCGCGGGTGTTGGTGAAGATGATCGCCTTGTCGAAGGTCTCGTTGGCCAGCAGCCACTGCACGATCGCTTCCTTGTGCTGGTCGTGGTCGGCGGTGATGATCTGCTGGCGAGTGCCTTCGGCGAGTTGCGAGACGCTGTTGAGCATCAGGTGCTCAGGATCCTTCAATACCTTGCCGATGATGTCGCGCAGCGCCGCACCGCCAGTGGTGGCGGAGAACAGCAGGGTCTGCTCGCGGTTCTCGCACTCCTTGCACAGGCGCTCCATGTCTTCGGCAAAGCCCATGTCGAGCATGCGGTCGGCTTCGTCGAGAATCATCACCTGCACGTGGGAGAGGTCGAGGTTGCCGGCATTGAGCTGCTCGAGCAGGCGACCTGGAGTGCCGATCAGCACGTCCGGCACCTTGCGCAGCATCGCGGCCTGTTCCTTGAAGTCTTCACCGCCGGTGACCAGGCCGGACTTGATGTAGGTGAACTGCGAGAACAGTTGCACCTGCTTGAGGGTCTGCTGCGCCAGCTCGCGGGTCGGCAGCAGGATCAGCGCACGGATCTCGACCCGTGGCCCGCTCAGGTCGACCAGGCGGTTGAGCAGCGGCAGCACGAAGGCGGCGGTCTTGCCGCTGCCGGTCTGCGCCGTGACCCGCAGGTCACGCCCTTGCAGGGCCAGGGGAATGGCCGCCGCCTGCACCGGGGTCGGCTCGACAAATTTCAGCTCGGCCACGGCTTTGAGCAGGCGTTCGTGCAGGGCGAATTGGGAAAACACGGGTGTACCTCAGACAGATGCGGACAATTCGGTTGCATAGGGTAACGTTTTCCGCGGCTGTAGCCGAATATCTTTTGGCAACATTCGCGGTTTCCGCGCTCTAATGGCGCTCCGTTCGACCCACTGAATGCATTGATTACATGGATATCCAACGAATCTGGCACGACACCCTGGACCTCTGGGGCACCCTCGACCAACACCCAATGCTGCACGCCTCCCTCGGCGTGCTGGTCCTGCTGCTGGTCTCGCTGCTGGTCGGCCGCCTGGCGCGCTTCCTGCTGCTGCACAGCACCCGCCTGCTGGCCCGCCAGCCGCCGCTGCGCTGGCTTGACGACCTGCGCCATAACAAGGTCTTCCACCGCCTGGCGCAGACCACGCCGTCACTGATCCTGCAGTTCGGCCTGAAACTGGTGCCGGAGCTCTCGGCCACCGCCCAGCATTTTCTCGGCAACCTGGCCCTGGCCGTCACCCTGCTGTTCCTCACCCGCGCCCTGTCGTGCCTGCTCGACGGCCTGCTGGACATCTACGCCCGCACCGAACACGCCCGTACCCGCTCGATCAAGGGCTATGTGCAACTGGCGAAGATGGTGCTGTGGGTGTTCAGCGCCATCGTCATCGTCGCCACCCTGATCGACCGCTCGCCGCTGTTGCTGCTGTCGGGCCTGGGTGCGATGTCGGCGGTGCTGTTGTTGGTGTACAAGGACACCCTGCTGTCGTTCGTTGCCAGCGTGCAGTTGACCAGCAACGACATGCTCCACGTCGGCGACTGGATCGAAATGCCCCAGGTCGGCGCCGACGGTGATGTGATCGACATCACCCTGCACACGGTCAAGGTGCAGAACTTCGACAAGACCATCGTCTCCATCCCCACCTGGCGCTTGATGAGCGAGTCGTTCCGCAACTACCGCGGCATGCAGCAGTCCGGCGGCCGCCGCATCAAGCGCAGCCTGTTCATCGACGCCACCGGCGTGCGCTTTCTCACCCTCGAAGAAGAACAACGCCTGGGCGGCGTGCGCCTGCTCGGCGACTACCTGGCCACCAAGCGCAAGGAGCTGCACGACTGGAACGAAGCCCAGGGCCTGGTCGCCGAACTCTCGGCCAACCGCCGCAAGCTGACCAACATCGGCACCTTCCGCGCATTCGCCCTGGCCTACCTGAAAAACCACCCCGACGTCCACCCGAACATGACCTGCATGGTCCGCCAGATGCAGACCAGCGCCGAAGGTGTGCCGCTGGAGATCTACTGCTTCACCCGCACCACGGTGTGGGCCGAGTACGAACGGATCCAGGGGGATATCTTCGATTATTTGCTGGCGGTGTTGCCGGAGTTTGGCTTGAGTCTGTATCAGCAGCCTAGCGGTAGTGATATGCGCTCGGGGCTGGCGGCGCGGGTCGAGCGCATGAGCGAGGCCTAAAAAGCGCTCCCCCAATGGATGCGGCGGTTCGCGCCCCGACTTGCCCCGCGAAAGGGCCGCAAAGCGGCCCTCTGCAATGAAAGCCGCATCCGATAACCAATGGAAGCTCAAACTCTTGGGTTTCTACCTAAAAGCCGCATAGCAACTCGCGCCTCCCTGCCAGTACCTCGCTTGCGCAACGCGTAGCCGCACTTATCGGCTGCCCCATTTAAACCGCAAATGATCTGCATGCTGACCGCTCGTGTGCCGAACCATTTGAGCAAGTCCTATGTCAACGACAGAGCCGCGTACAGATAGGGGCGCGCTGGCCTAAAGTGCAGGAAGTGCGTTGGACTGATGGGCATCAGACGGCAGCTTTATCAGCCCTGCGCGCGTCCAGTAACTACCCATCGCGCTTCCCCCTTGTTTTTAGAGACTGCGTCCATGGAACACTCAAGCTGCGCCGCTTCGCACGACCGTGCCCTTGACTGGCTGAACTTCTTCCTGGCTGACGTGCGTGACGGACTCGGGCCCTACCTCGCCATCTACCTGCTTGCCGTGCACCAGTGGCAGCCGGCGAGCATTGGCCTGGTGATGAGCCTGGCAGGCATCGCTGCACTGGTGGCGCAAACTCCGGCTGGAGCCTTGATTGACCGCACGACAGCCAAACACGCGGTGGTCGTGACCGCCGCCGTGCTGGTGACCGGCAGCTGCCTGCTGCTGCCGTGGATTTCGTCGTTCGCCGGGGTGGCCTTGACCCAGACGATCGGTGCCATAGCAGGCTCGCTGTTCGCTCCGGCGATTGCTGCCATCTCGCTGGGCATCACAGGCCCCAAGGCCTTTACGCGAAGGGTGGGTCGCAACGAGACGTTCAACCATGCGGGCAATGCCTGCTCAGCATTGCTGGCCGGTGGCTTGGCGTATCTGTTCGGCCCGGTGGTGGTGTTCTATCTCATGGCGGTCATGACCGTAGCCAGCATCGGGGCGATGTGGCGTGTGCCAGCAGCCGCCATCGACCACCAGGTGGCTCGCGGCCTTGTCCATGGTCCGGGTTGTGCTGAAAACCTTGCCAGGTTCAGGGTCCTCCTGCACAACCGCACGCTCCTGGTATTCGCTGTGTGCTGCGCGTTGTTCCACTTGGCCAACGCGGCGATGCTGCCGCTGGTGAGCCAGAAGCTATCGCAAGTCGACCTGCGCTTGGCCACGCCACTCACATCCGCCTGCATCGTCGCAGCGCAGTTGGTGATGGTGCCGATGGCGCTGCTGGTGGGGGCAAAGGCCGAGACCTGGGGGCGCAGGCCGTTCCTTCTGGCCGGCTTTTTCATCCTACCGCTGCGCGGCGCACTGTACGTGGCGTACGACAACCCATTCTGGCTGGTTGGCGTGCAATTGCTCGATGGAATCGGCGCAGGCATCTTCGGTGCATTGTTCCCGATCGTGATCAAGGACTTGACCGAAGGCACCGGGCGCTTCAATTTCAGCCTTGGCGCGCTGACGGCGGTGTTCGGACTGGGCGCTGCGCTCAGCCCTGGGATTGCCGGGCTGGTTGTTCAAGCAGCCGGCTACGATGCGGCATTCCTGACCTTGGCCGGCATTGCCGCGGTCGCCTTCGCAATAGTGCTGATGGCGCTGCCGGAGACTCATCCGGGCGTCGCGCCATCGCCCCTGCCTACCCCTGCCGGAAACTAGACGCCTCATGTCTTACAGCGAAAACGCCTCGATCATCTGGACGGTAGCCGCTCTGGCAACCTGCGGTGTCATCCTGCGCCCATGGCGGATCCCGGAATACGTCTGGGCCATGGGCGGTGCGCTGCTACTGACAGGCCTGGGCCTGATCACACCGCGCAGCGCTCTGGCGGCAGTGGCCGAAGGCGGCGACGTGTACCTATTCCTGATCGGCATGATGGTACTGGCCGAGCTTGCACGCCAGGAGGGGCTGTTCGACTGGCTGGCCCGCTACGCGGTCCGCCACGCCCGAGGTTCGGGGCAAAGGCTGTTCGACCTGGTATTTCTGGTGGGTACGCTGGTCACCGTGTTCCTGTCCAACGATGCAACGGCGGTGGTGTTGACTCCTGCGGTGTATGCGGCGTGCAAGGCTGCCAAGGCCGAGCCTTTGCCCTACCTGTTGATCTGCGCCTTCATCGCCAACGCCGCCAGTTTCGTGCTGCCGATTTCCAATCCGGCCAACCTGGTAGTCTTCGGCAGCCAGATGCCCCCGCTACTGGAGTGGCTGAGACAGTTCAGCTTGCCATCGCTTGCGGCAATCGCTGTGACCTATCTGGTGCTGCGCCTGACCCAACGCCGGCAGATCCGCCAACCGCTGACCCTGAATGTGGATAACCAGCCGCTGTCTCCGGGCGCCCGTCTATGCGCAGTGGGCATCCTGCTCACCGCAATCCTGCTGCTGGGAGCCTCAGCGCTGGACCGGGCACTAGGCCTGCCGACCTTCTGTGCCGGCGTGGCCACCACAGCACTGATCCACTTACGCCAGCGGCGCAGCCCGATGCTGGTGCTACGCCATGTAGCGTGGGGTGTGCTGCCGTTGGTGGCGGGCTTGTTCATACTGGTCGAAGCTGTCGCCCAGACCGGCCTGATAGTGCAGCTTGCCCAGGGGCTGGCTGCTCTGGCCGCAGACTCGACGATCGGGGCGAGTTGGGTGGGAGGCGTGGGCGTGGCCATCGCCAGCAACCTGATGAACAACTTGCCGACTGGACTGATGGCTGGGTCCATGGGTTCGCTGGTGGCCCTGCCGCAGCCGGTGACCGCTGCGCTGCTGATCGGCGTCGACCTGGGGCCGAACCTGTCGATTACCGGATCACTGGCCACGCTTTTGTGGTTGGTGGCGATCCGTCGCGAAGGGGCGCATGTCAGCGCCTGGAACTTTTTGCGCCTAGGGGTGCTGGTGATGCCGCCTGCACTTGCAGCAGCACTGCTGGCGCTATAACGTCGGGCCCCGTGCAAGGGCAACTTGATGGCGGCGAGCGGTCCCAGACGATTTTTTGGGGGGAATACAGCACATCCACGAAGGTCAACTTTCTACCTGTAGATGCTACTGGTGGGGAGAAAGTAAAACATTCTTAATCGCTGATTAATCACAACTTTGAGCTTCGCCCAGGTAGGATTTTGCGCGTATACCTGTGGAGAAAGCTCCGATGTTCCGAATGCTGTTCTGTGCCACCCTCTTAACCACTTCATTCGCCTGCTCGGCTGCAGACGTTGTACACGGCGGTAAGGAAACACTGACCGTTCTGAGTTCCGGCGGGATCATGGGCGCCATCCGGGAAGTAGCGCCAGCGTATGAGAAGAAATATGGCGTGAAGCTGGAAATTCTAGCCGCCCCATCGATGGGGGATACCCCACAGGCCATCCCAAACAGACTCGCTCGTGGTGAGCAGGCGGATGTTGTGCTGATGGTTGGTTCGGCCCTCGACAACTTGGTCGCCAGTGGACAAGCCGACAAAACGAGTCGAATAGATCTCGGGAAATCTTTCATTGCCATGGCCGTTCGCAAAGGTGAACCGAAGCCGGACATAAGCACCATGCAGACCCTACGCAAAGTGCTGCAAGATAGCAGCTCTGTCGCTTACTCCGACAGCGCCAGCGGGGTATATCTTTCCAAGACGCTGTTCCCTCGCATGCAGCTTGGTGAACAGTTCGAATCCAAGGCTCACATGATACCTGCCGAGCCCGTAGGCGCAGTGATCGCTCGCGGCCAAGCACAGATCGGCTTTCAACAGCTCAGTGAGCTTAAGCCAGTAAAAGGTATCGACATCGTTGGTCTGATCCCGGCAGAAGCACAGAAAATGACCCTGTATTCGGGCGCTGTCGTCAACAAGAGCCAGCATCACGCCGCAGCCCAGGCGCTGCTCGATTACCTGGCCTCACCAGAAGCCGACGCAGCGATCAAAGATAGTGGCTTGACGCCGCTACCCCATGCAGCAAGCTGACATTGACAACGCGGCTACGCAAGATACGACGGTCTTGCCTCGGCCTTCGCTGCGCGAGTGTCGGCTTTGGGTCGAGAGCATTCCGTCACGACCCGCAAGCCGCCGCTCGCCTTCAACCCTGTTTCAGTTGGCCGCATAGACTCGCTGAATGGCTCATATCCTCGGCCGTTCCTACAGACGCGGGCTTGTCCCGCGATCATTTCGTAGCAGTCAGCCCGCCACACCCAGCAGGTACATGAGCCCGGTCAGGGTCAGCAGCGAAGCCACCGTCGACAGCAGGATGGTGCGCGAAATGAGCCCCGCCTCGCGGTTGTAGTACTCCGCCAGCATGAACGGCCCGGTCCCGGTCGGCAGCGCCGCCAGCAGCACCGCCGAGGTCGCCCACATCGTCGGCAGGCTGAACACCTTGAAGGCCAGCAGTGCCGGTTGCCCGACCAGCTTGAGCCCCACCAGCGGCCAGGGGCTGGCCTGCGCGCCGCTGCGTTTCTGCGCCAGGAATGCCCCCAGCGACACCAGCGCGCAAGGCGTGGTGGCCAGGGAAAGCATGTCGAGAAAGTGCATCACCGGCTCGGCCAGGCCCAGGCCGGACATGGCCCAGGCGGCGCCTGCCAGTGGCGAAATCACCAGCGGGTTCTTCGCCAGCGCCTTGGCCACCAGCAATACGGCGCGGCCGATCTGGCGTTCTTCCTGCAGACCGATCTCGATCAGGGTCAGGGAAATCGCGAACACCAGGCAGACCACGATCAGCGACGAGATCAATGCCGGTTGCAACCCTGGTTGGCCAAACAGCAACAGGCACAGCGGGATGCCGATGTAGCCGGTGTTGGCATAGCCTGCACTCAAGCCATCGATGCTCGAGGCTACCAGGCTGTGGCCGCTGAACAAGCGCCAAGCAAGGGTGATGAAGAACATTGCCAGCGCGCCGGCACCAAAGGCGACGATGAAGCCGGGGTGCCAGATTTCGCTCCAGGTCGCGGTGGCGGTCACCTTGAACAGCAGCGCTGGCAGGCACAGCCAGACCACCATGCGGTTGATTTCGGCGGCGGCCTGTTCGCCGAGCTTGCCGGTCTTGCGGCACAGGTAGCCGACCAGGATCAGGGCGAAGATCGGCGCGACGATGACCAGGATGGTATGCATGGGCGCCTCAGGCTTTGCCGGCCAGCGCCGGGCTGGGGCGGTCGCCCAGGCGGCTCAGCCACACCGAGGCGAGGATCACCGCACCGCCGATGAACAACCGCCCCAGCGGCTCGTGCTGGTTCCAGATCAGCAGGTTGAGCAGCAAGCCCACCGGCACGTGCAGGTTGTTCATCACCGCCAGGGTGCCGCCGGAAACCAGGCAGGCGCCCTTGTTCCACCAGTACAACCCCAGTGCGGTCGGGCACAGGCCGAGGAACAACAGCACCAGCCATTGCACGTCGGTGCTCGGCAGGTGCTGGGCGTTGCCGAACAGCAGGAAGGCCGGCAGCACGACGATCAGCGCGCCCAGGTAGAAGTAGCCAAAGCGCTTGTAGTGCGGCAGGTCGCTGGGGTGGCGGGCGATCAGGTGACGGTACAGGACCTGCCCGGCGGCGTAGGTGAAGTTGGCCAGTTGCAGGAGCAGGAAGCCCATGAAGAACTCGCCGCTGATGCTGTCGAAGCGGATCACCGCTGCGCCGGCCACCGCGACCAGGGCCGCGAGCAGCGCCCAGGGATTGAAGCGGCGGTTCAGTGCATCTTCGATGAGGGTGACGTGCAGCGGGGTGAGGATGGTGAACAGCAGCACTTCAGGCACGGTGAGCACGCGAAAGCTCAGGTACAGGCAGACATAGGTGATGCCGTACTGCAGTGCGCCGATCAGCAGCATCGAGCGCATGAAGCGCGGTTCGACCTGGTGCCAGCGGGTGAGCGGCAGGAACACCAGCCCTGCCAGCAGTACCCGCGCCAGCACGGCGAAGTAGCTGTCGACATGGCCGGCCAGGTATTCGCCGATCAGGCTGAAGGAAAACGCCTGGATCAGCGCGACGATAATCAGGTAGCCCATGGTTGCCTCTCGTGGATCAAGGCGGCGACCTTAGCGGGTACGGGGTGTTCTGGGCAACCGGGAGGAAGATGAAGATGCGGCGGTGGATGGCACCGGTTGTGCTGGTGTTCGCGGGACCAGCCCGCTCCCGCAACTCACATCCGTGAGTGCCACAGCGCCTTTGTAGGAGCGGGCTTGCCCGCGAACACCGGCGGAGCCGGTGCCATCCACCGCGGCGACCTTTTCGCGGGCAAGCCCGCTCCTACAGGGATTGGGCTGGTCTTTGGATTTTGAAAAGACAGTTGCTCCAGCCAGAGCTTGCCTGTCAGCGCTGCGCGTCGAAATCGGCCATCAGCACTTCGACCAACTGCGCTGCCGGCATCGCGCGCGCCCGGTGGGCGCCGGTACCGGCCCATTGTGCGGCAAAGTCACTGCAGCCCTGGGCAGTCGCCACGCTATTGAGCGCCTTGTTGGCATCGTAGGCGCGGGGATAATCCGGCACGCCCGCAGCGCTCGCCACCTCGAACGCGCGGTTGACCATGCCCCGCGCAGGCCGCCCGGAAATTGCGCTGGTGATCTGCGTCTGCCGCGCCCGAGGCCCGGTCAGCGCCTCACGATAGGCCGCGTTAGCCGCCGACTCCGGGCATAGCAAGAACGCTGTACCCAACTGCGCCGCACAGGCGCCCTGCGCGAACGCCTTGGCGATGTCTGCGCCGTCCATGATCCCGCCGGCCGCGATGATCGGCAGTTGAACGTGATCAGCCAGCAGGCGTACGAGTGCCAGGGTGCTCAATCGATCATCATGATCCTGGTCGAAGATCCCGCGGTGGCCGCCCGCTTCGTAACCCTGGGCGATCAGTGCATCGACCCCGGCTCGCTGTACCTGCAGCGCCTCCTCCACATTGGTCACGCAGGCCAGCAGCACGATACCGGCCGCCTTGAGCGCCTCGATGAACGACTGCGGCGGCAGGCCGAAATGAAAGCTCACCACTGCCGGCTTTTCTTCCAGCAGCATCTGCAGCATCTCGGGGTCTTCGACGAACGAGCGATAGATTTCCCGCAGGCCCGTCGGCGGCTTGGCCTGAAACTCGGCAAAGCGCGCTTCGAGCGCTTGCAGCCAGGCATCCTCGCGCACGTCATCTCGCAGTGCAGGGCGGTGGCAGAACAGATTCACGTTGAACGATTCTTGGGTCAGCGCGAAGGTTTCGCGTATGGACTGGCGAGCCTGGTCGACCGAGCACGCGCCGATCGCGATCGACCCCAAACCACCCGCATTCGATACCGCCGCCGCCAGCGCTGGCGTAGAAACGCCCGCCATGGGCGCCTGGATGATGGGGAAACGGATGTTCAGCAAAGCGTGGATGTCAGTGGTCATGGAGGTTGCTCATCATGGATCGCTCATCGCAACACAGACGACGGCGGGTGGCTCATGGCGGGCGCGCGTGTCCGTTGGCGTGGAGCGAGCCCAGAGTCGACCTTAAACACACCCATGAATTTTCACAAATGATCATAAATGATGAGTTCCATCACTGATCGTGAACCAGCAGACGGGACCGGTAGCCTCCAAGCCACTGGAAAGCCGTGCATGAAATGATGCATAAACAGGCCATCAATCATCATCAGTGATAGGTAGACCTCATGGAAATGCGCCAGTTGAAGATCTTCTGCGCCGTGGCCGACCTGGGCAGTTTTACCGCGGCCGCAGCCAGGATCAACACCGTGCAATCCAACGTGACCATGCGCATCAAGGAGCTCGAGGCGGAGCTCAATCGCGAGCTGTTCATCCGCAGAAAATCCGGCGTCGTGCTCACGGCTGCGGGCGAGACGTTTCTCGGGTATGCCCGACGCATCCTGCAACTGACCGAAGAAAGCCGCAGCGCCCTGCTCGATACCGGTATCCCCAACGGCCCGCTGCGCCTGGGCTCGATGGAGACCACCGCCGCCATTCGCCTGCCGAAGATCCTGACCCGCTACCGCCAGCAGCATCCCGATGTGCAACTATCGTTGCTCACCGGCACCACTGCCGAACTGATCAAGGCCATCGAGTCCCACCGGATCGATGGCGCTTTCGTCGGAGGATTTCACCAGAATCCGATGCTTGCCCAGCAAGAGGTGTTCTGCGAGGAATTGGTGCTGGTCAGCAGCGACCAGTTCGATTCGCTCGACAGCTTGATGGGGCGAATGCCCTCGCAGACAGTGCTGGTGTTTCGCAGCGGCTGCTTCTACCGCTCTACCTTGGAGAACTGGTTCTACCGGGTTGGCCTGATGCCCAACCAGATCATGGAAATGGGCACCCTGGATGGCATCCTTACCTGCGTGTCGGCTGGAATGGGCGTGACCCTGTTGCCCAGGTCGGTTACGCAGAACTGCAGCGTGCGCCATGCGCTTCGCTGCCATGAACTGCCCGCGGAATTCTCCCGCGTGTCCACGGTGTTCATCCGTCGCCAGGATTCACTGCCAACCTCGGCGATGAGCGCCTTCATGGAGATGGCGCAGCAGCGCAGGGAAGTGGCGGATCTGCACTGAGCCTTGCGCGAAAAAAAAGCCCGGTCATTTGCCATGACCGGGCACATACACCCAAAGGAGCAACAGGTGTCAGGGTTGGGAATTCGTGGATGCCTTGCGCTTCAAGCCACGGCGGCCAGCTTGGCCTTGGCCTGGTTCAGGCCTTTCTCGTGGAAATCGCCACTCATGTTCAGGCCCTCGGCGTGAATGAAGTTCACCTCGTGGATCCCGATGAAGGCCATCACCTGGCGCAGGTAGGGTTCCTGGTGATCGCTGGTGGCGCCGGCATGGATGCCGCCACGGGCAGTCAGGACGATCGCACGCTTGCCGTTGAGCAGCCCCTGCGGCCCGGTCGGGGTGTACTTGAAGGTGATGCCGGCACGCAGCACGTGGTCGAGCCAGGCCTTGAGGGTGCTGGGGATGGCGAAGTTGTACATGGGCGCGGCCATCACCAGTACGTCGGCGGCCAGCAACTCATCGGTCAGCTCGTTGGAACGGGCCAGCGCTTCGATTTCAGCCGCGCTGCGCTGTTCCTCGGGTTTCATCCAGCCACCGAGCAGGTTGGCGTCCAGGTGCGGCACCGGGTTGACCGCCAGGTCGCGGACCTTGATCTCGTCGGCAGGATGCGCCGCTTGCCACTGCTGGATGAAGTCGCGGGTCAGTTGACGGGAAACGGAATCCTGCTGGCGGGCGCTGCTTTCGATGATCAGTACGCGGGACATGGGGTGCCTCCATCGGCAAAAAGGGTTGCGATTCGATGGAGGTGAGATTAAGGCTTGACCTATCGATAAAAAAGCGTAAAAAGTGGGTTCAATCTATCGATTAATCTGTTTTATTCGGGTTTGCAGCTCAGGTCGATGCGCAGCTTGATGATCTGCCGGTTGAACTTGGCAGTGACGTCGACGCTCTTGCCGGCCGGCACATTGACCCGACGCACCCTGGGTGCTTCCGGGCCATTGCGCATCGTGACCTTGCAGGCAGCCGGCACCTGCCCATAGTTGTTCAGGCTGATGCTGCCGATGTCGTAGGCGGTGTCGTACGCGGTGTAGTCGAGCTTGACCCCTTCGATCTCCTTTTGCACATCGATCGGATAGGCCATGGCGCTCAGGGGCAGGGACGTCAGCAGTACCGCAAACCATTTCTTCATTTCGCGCTCTCCTTGTAGTGAGCGCAGCTTAGGACAACAGGAGCCGAAGATGAAAGCGCCGCGCGTGACCCTGGATCAGTGGCGAACCCTGCAGGCGGTCGTCGATCACGGCGGCTTCGCCCAGGCCGCCGAAGCCCTGCACCGCTCGCAATCCTCGGTGAGCTACACCGTGGCACGCATGCAGGAGCAACTGGGTGTGCCGCTGCTGCGCATCGACGGGCGCAAGGCGGTACTGACCGAGGCCGGCAGCGTGCTGCTGCGTCGCTCGCGGCAACTGGTCAAGCAAGCCAGCCAGCTCGAAGACCTGGCTCACCACATGGAACAGGGCTGGGAGGCCGAAGTGCGCCTGGTGGTCGATGCCGCCTACCCCAGCGCCCGCTTGGTGCGTGCGCTCAGCGCCTTCATGCCGCAAAGCCGCGGCTGCCGGGTGCGCCTGCGTGAAGAAGTGCTGTCCGGGGTCGAGGAAGTACTGCACGAAGGCATCGCCGACCTTGCCATCAGCAGCTTCAACATTCCCGGCTATCTGGGCGCCGAGCTGAGCGCGGTGGAGTTCGTCGCCGTCGCCCACCCCGAGCACAGCCTGCATCGCCTGGGCCGAGAGATCACGTTCCAGGACCTGGAAAGCCAGTTGCAGGTGGTGATCCGTGACTCTGGCCGCAGCCAACCACGCGATGTCGGCTGGCTGGGCGCCGAACAGCGCTGGACCGTCGGCAGCCTGGGCACCGCGGCGACCTTCGTCGGCAGTGGCCTGGGCTTTGCCTGGCTGCCCCGGCACATGATCGAACGCGAGCTGCGCGAGGGCCTGCTAAAGCCTCTGCCGCTCGATCAGGGTGGCAGTCGCCACCCGCTGTTCTACCTTTACTCGAGCAAGGAAAAGACCTTGGGTCCGGCCACGCAGATCCTCATCGAGCTGCTGCGCAATTTCGACACCGCGCCACTGGACGTGCCCTTCGCAGCCCCCCCGCAAGCCTGAGAGGACCGCGCCCATGGCCTGTTTCGAACGTGACGGATGCCTGCTGCACTATGAGGAACATGGCCAGGGCGAGCCCCTGGTACTGCTGCACGGGCTCGGTTCAAGCAGCCAGGACTGGGAACTGCAGGTCCCCGAGCTGAGTCGTCACTATCGGGTGATCCTGATGGACATCCGCGGCCACGGCCAGTCGGCCAAGCCTCGCCACGGCTACCAGATCAAGACCTTCAGCGAAGACTTGCTGGCCTTGCTCGACCATCTGGACACCGGCCCTGTGCACTTCGTGGGCTTGTCCATGGGCGGCATGGTCGGCTTTCAGTTTGCCGTCGACCATCCGCAGTGGCTGCGCAGCCTGTGCATCGTCAACAGCGCCCCCGAGGTCAAGCGCCACAACCTCGAACACTGGATCTGGTGGGCCAAGCGCTGGAGTCTGGCACGCCTGCTCAGCGTCGAGACGGTCGGCCAGGGCCTGGCCGCACGCCTGTTTCCCAAGCCCGAGCAAGGCGAACTGCGGCGCAAGATGGCCGAGCGCTGGGCGCGCAACGACAAGCGCGCCTATCTCAAGAGCTTCGACGCCATCGTCGACTGGGGCGTGCAGGAACGCATCGGGAAGATCCAGTGTCCGACCCTGGTGATTGCCGCCGACCACGACTACACCCCGATACAACAGAAAGAACGCTACGTTGCCCTGATGCCCCACGCGACACTGGCGGTCATCGAGGATTCGCGGCACGCTACGCCCCTCGACCAACCCGAGGTCTTCAACCAGACCCTGCTGCGCTTTCTCGCAGCCGCATCCACCTCTCAAGGATCATTGAGCCCATGCTGAAGAAACTCCTGCTCACCGCCTGCTCGTTCGCCTTCGCCGCCAGTGTCATGGCCTCCGACAAGACCCCTCACGTGCTGCTGGACACCAGCTTCGGCCAGGTGGAGATCGAACTGAACGCCGAAAAAGCGCCGATCAGCACGAAGAACTTCCTGGCGTACGTCGACAGCGGCTTCTACAACAACACCATCTTCCACCGCGTGATCCCGGGCTTCATGGTCCAGGGCGGCGGCTTCACCGATCAGATGGTGCAGAAGAGCACCAAGGATCCGATCCGCAACGAAGCCAGCAACGGCCTGCAGAATACCCGTGGCACGCTGTCGATGGCGCGCACCTCGAATCCTAACTCGGCGACCAGCCAATTCTTCATCAACGTGGCCGACAACGACTTCCTCAACCCCGGCCGTGACGCCGGCTACGCCGTATTCGGCAAGGTGACCAAGGGCATGGAGGTGGTCGACCAGATCGTCAACTCCCCCACCACGGTCAAGAAAGGCATGCGCGATGTACCGGCCGATCCGGTCTACATCAAGTCGGCCAAACGTATCGACTGATCGCGGGTCTCACAGGATGTGAAGCCGCCCGCGAGCGGGATCAACAGGAGTTTCCATGCTGTACCGTCGCTTCGAGCAACTGATCGACATTTTCCGTGAGGCGCCCAGCGAGGCGCCGCCGAGCACGGTCTGGCCGTTCTACCTGTACTACCTGCGTCAGGTCTGGCCGAGCTTTCTCGCCTTGCTGGTGGTCGGCCTGGTCGCCTCGCTGATCGAGGTGGCCTTGTTCAGCTACCTGAGCCGGATCATCGACCTGGCCCAGGGCACGCCCAACGTCAACTTCTTCAGCGAGCACAGCACCGAGCTGATCTGGATGCTGGTGGTCGTGCTGGTGCTGCGGCCGGTGTTCTTCGGCCTGCACGACCTGCTGGTGCACCAGACCATCAACCCGGGGATGACCAGCCTGATCCGCTGGCAGAACCACACCTATGTGCTCAAGCAGAGCCTGAACTTCTTCCAGAGCGACTTCGCCGGGCGCATCGCCCAGCGCATCATGCAGACCGGCAACTCGCTGCGCGACTCGGCGGTGCAGGCGGTGGATGCGCTGTGGCACGTGCTGATCTACGCGATCAGCTCGTTGGTGCTGTTCGCCGAGGCCGACTGGCGCCTGATGATTCCGCTGCTGGTATGGATCGTCGGCTATATCGCCGCGCTCTACTACTTCGTGCCACGGGTCAAGGAACGCTCGGTGGTGTCGTCTGACGCACGCTCCAAGCTCATGGGGCGGATCGTCGATGGCTACACCAACATCGCCACCCTCAAGCTGTTCGCCCACACCGACTACGAACAGCAGTACGCCCGCGAAGCGATCAGCGAGCAGACCGAGAAGACGCAACTGGCTTCACGGGTCATCACCAGCATGGATGTGGTCATCACCACCCTCAACGGCCTGCTGGTGGTCGCCACCACTGGCCTGGCACTGTGGTTGTGGAGCCAGTCGCTGATCAGCGTCGGCGCCATTGCCCTGGCCACCGGCCTGGTGATCCGTATCGTCAACATGTCCGGTTGGATCATGTGGGTGGTCAACGGCATCTTCGAGAACATCGGCATGGTCCAAGATGGCCTGCAGACCATTGCCCAGCCGGTTTCCGTCACCGACACGCCCAATGCCCCGGCATTGAAAGTCAGCCGGGGCGGTGTGCGCTTCGACGATGTGGATTTCCACTACGGCAAGGGTGGCAAGGTCATCGATGGGCTGAACCTGGATATTCGCCCGGGCGAGAAGATCGGCCTGATCGGCCCGTCCGGCGCGGGCAAGTCCACGCTCGTCAACCTGCTGCTGCGCCTGTACGACGTGCAGGGCGGACGCATCCTCATTGATGGCCAGGATATCGCCCAGGTCAACCAGGCCAGCCTGCGTGCGCAGATCGGCATGATCACCCAGGACACCTCCCTGCTGCACCGCTCGATCCGCGACAACCTGCTGTATGGCAGGCCGGACGCGAGCGACGAGGAGGTCTGGGAGGCGGTGCGCCGCGCGAGGGCTGACGAGTTCATCCCGCAGTTGTCCGACGCCCAGGGCCGCACCGGCTTCGACGCCCATGTGGGCGAGCGTGGGGTCAAGCTCTCCGGCGGCCAGCGCCAGCGCATCGCCATTGCCCGCGTGCTGCTGAAGAACGCGCCGATCCTGATCATGGACGAGGCGACCTCGGCGCTGGACTCGGAAGTCGAGGCGGCGATCCAGGA
The DNA here is from genome assembly GCF_048068255.1 of Pseudomonas sp. NY15374. NCBI lineage: Bacteria > Pseudomonadati > Pseudomonadota > Gammaproteobacteria > Pseudomonadales > Pseudomonadaceae > Pseudomonas > Pseudomonas sp. NY15374. Next base: position 28,925 of record NZ_JBLUPZ010000011.1, on the reverse strand, counting down.
GAGCCTTGAAACCCTGATGCAGGGCAAGACCGTGATCGCCATCGCGCACCGCCTGTCGACCATCGCCCGGATGGATCGGCTGGTGGTGCTGGAGAAGGGGCGTATCGTCGAGAGCGGCAGCCACAATGAACTGCTGGCCCAGCGCGGGTTGTATGCGCGGTTGTGGCATCACCAGACCGGCGGGTTCGTCGGGGTAGATTGAGGGGTTCTAACCGGCCCTATCGCGGGGCAAGCCCGCTCCCACAGGTACCGCGCTGTCCGTCAGTGCAACGCGGTACCTGTGGGAGCGGGCTTGCCCCGCGATAGGGCCCGCTCAACCCCGCCGATACGGCAGCATCTCCCGCGCCTGCAGCGCATACTCCCTTACCCCGTCCCGCTCCTGCGCCAGGAACTCGTCCACTGCCCGCCGCAACCCTGGGTGCAGCAGGTAATGCCACGAGCGCGTCAGCACCGGCTCGAATCCGCGAATCAGCTTGTGCTCCCCCTGGGCCCCGGCGTCGAACCGCTGCAACCCTTCGGCAATCGCATAATCCATGCCCTGGTAGAAGCAGGTCTCGAAATGCAGGCGGTCGAATTCGTCCAGGCAGCCCCAGTAGCGACCGTAGAAACTGTCGCCTCCGACCAGGCTCAAGGCCATGGCCACGTCGCGGCCGTTCTGCCGTGCAACCACCACCCGCAGCGCCTCGGGCATGCGCTCGGCCAACAGGCTGAAGAACTCGCGGGTCAGGTAGGGCGCACGTCGCCGCACCGCATAGGTGTTGGCATAGCAGCGGTAGACGAAATCCCAGCGCGCCTGGTCAAGCTCATCGCCACGCAGCCACTGGAAGTCGATGCCCTGCCCGGCCACCTGTTCGCGCTCCTTGCGCATCTGCTTGCGCTTGCGCGAACTGAGGGTGTCGAGAAAGTCCTGAAAGTCCCGGTAACCACGGTTGCGCCAGTGGAACTGGCAGCCCAGGCGCTCCATCCAGCCCGGCTGGGCGAGCATCTGCTCGTCCAGGCTGCTGTCGGTGAAGTTGATGTGCGCACCGGACAGCTCACCCTTGACCAGGTACTCCGGCAACGCCTGCAACAGCAGCAGGGCGTCAGCGGGGTCCGTGCTCAGCAGGCGCGGACCGCTGACCGGGCTGAACGGCACTGCCCCGAGCAGCTTGGGGTAATAGGCGATACCCGCACGCTCACAGGCATCGGCCCAGCCATGGTCGAACACGTACTCACCGAACGAATGCCATTTACGGTAGGCCGGCAGTAACGCCCGCACCTCGCCGTCACGCTCCAGCACCAGGTGCTCGGCGGCCCAGCCGGTCTGGCGGCTGACGCTACCGCTGTCTTCCAGCGCACTGAGAAAAGCATGGCTGAGGAACGGCTGGCCGGCAGGCACCAGCGCGTCCCAGGACAGTGCCGGCAGATCACGCAGGTGGGCAAGGCTGTAGAGGCTGGTCACGACGTCGGCTCCCTGAACACAGGTCGCCAGTATCGCCAAAGGCGCCGGATCGCTCAAATGACGATGACTGTTCTTATAACCATGTGAGTAATTACTTAACAGCAGTGCCACTAAATAGACATTATTCTGTAATCCCCCCTCGCAATACTTGCGCCTGTTTTTCGGATGCCGAGAACCTGTCTAGTCAGGCCTTTTCCGGAGACATGCCAACTTGGGGGTGGGCGCACAAAAGCCTCCCCACACTTTTCCAATAGGGAGAACCTTATGCGTCTTGTTTCTACACTTACCGGAGTTAGCCTCACCGGCATGATGCTGGCCCTGAGCGCCCCGGCCAGTGCTGCAGTCGACGCCAAGCTGCTCGAAATGCTCCGCGCCAACGGCTCGATCAACCAGGCGCAGTACAGCGAACTGCAGGCCGATCTGGCAAAAGAAACCAAGGAAAAGGCCGACCAGAAGGCACAGTCCGAGCGCCTGAGCTCCTTCGAACAGAAAGTGGCATGGGCCGCCAAGACCCAGATCAAGGGTGACGTGCGCCTGCGTTACGAAGACGTCAACGTCGACAACCCACGCAGCGGCAGCGGCAACCAGGACCGCGAACGCGTGCGTGCCCGCGTTGGCTTCTACAGCGAAATCAACCCGCAGGTCGACGCTGGCGTGCGTATCGCCACCGGCAGCAGCGCCGATGGCCGCTCGACCAATCAGAGCCTGGACAACTACTTCGAGAAGAAATCGCTGTGGGTCGACCTGGCCTACCTCGACTGGCACCCGACCGCCATCCCGAACCTGCACCTGATCGGCGGCAAGATGCAGCAGCCTTGGGTGAGCATGGGTGACATCATCTGGGATAGCGACCTGAACCCGGAAGGTGTGGCTGTCACCTACAAGACCAACCTGGGCAGCACCGAGCTGTTCGGTAGCGCCGGTCAGTACACCCTCAAGGACAACGTCGATGGCGACGGCGTGCAGTTCAAGCACGACGCCCAGCTGTACCACGGCCAGTTGGGTGCTCGCTTCGCACCGGCTGATACCCTCAAGGTCACCGTTGGCGGCAGCATCTACGGCTACGACAACGACAAGGAATCTGCCGCACTGCGTCAGTTCGGCAACACCACCACCGAGTTCAACCTGGTGGAAGGCTTCGGTCAGATCGACTTCACCGGCTTCGCCATCCCGCTGGCCGCCTACGGTCAGTACGTGAAGAACACCGACAGCACCGACGGCGAAGACAAGGCCTGGCTGGCAGGTGTGAAGACCAAGCTCGGCGCCTGGAGCCTGGACTACAACTACCGCGACGTGCAGCGCAACGCTGTGGTCAGCGCCTTCACCGACTCCGACTTCGGCAACGGCTTCACCGGTAACCGTGGTCACAAGTTCAAGGTCGGTTACGAAATCGACAAGAACTTCGCTGTCGGCGCGGCTTACCTGATGGCCAAGACCGACCGTTCGCAGTTGCCGAACACCGACGCGGACGTCGACACCCTGCAGGTCGACCTGGAAGCCAAGTTCTAAACGAACGCTCCCCTGCGTAGCTCAGCGGGAAGTGCCGACCCCATCCGGCGCTTCCCGCTTTTTTTCGGCTGCTGAAAATACAGCGGCCTTTTCACGGGCAAGCCCGCGAAAAGGCCGCCGCCGTTATCAGCGCTTGCGCAGAATCACACTACCAATCGAATACCCCGCCCCGAACGAGCTCAGCACCGCCACCGATCCTTGCTCCAGGTCATCCTGGTACAGGTGGAAGGCAATCACCGAGCCGGCCGAACTGGTGTTGGCATAACGGTCGAGAATCACCGGTGCCTCCTGCTCGCTCACCTCACGCCCCAGCAGCTTCTTGACGATCAGGTGGTTCATGCTCAGGTTGGCCTGGTGCAGCCAGAAGCGCTTGACGTCGGAAGGCTGCAGGTCGTTCTCGGCCAGGTGCTTGCCGATCAGCTCGGCGACCATCGGGCAGACTTCCTTGAACACCTTGCGCCCTTCCTGCACGAACAGCTTGTCGCGGGTGCCTTCACCCTCCTCCGCCGCACGGTTGAGGAAGCCGAAGTTGTTGCGGATGTTGTTGGAGAACGAGGTCAGCAGCTTGGTGCTGACGATGTCGAACTGATGCTTCGATGTGGCCTGGTCGGCGCGCTCGAGCAACACGGCAGTGGCGGCATCACCAAAGATGAAGTGGCTGTCGCGGTCACGGAAGTTCAGGTGGCCGGTGCAGATCTCCGGGTTGACCATCAGGATCGCCCGGGCCTGGCCGAGCTGGATGCTGTTGGCGGCGTTCTGGATGCCGAAGGTGGCCGAGGAGCAGGCCACGTTCATGTCGAAGCCGAAGCCCTGGATGCCCAAGGCCTGCTGTACCTCGATGGCGATCGCAGGATAGGCGCGCTGCAGGTTGGAGCAGGCGACGATCACCCCATCGACGTCGGCAGCGGTACGACCGGCGCGCTCCAGCGCCTGGCGGGCGGCAGCCACGGCCATTTCGCAAAGAATGGAGTACTCGTCATTGGAGCGCTCCGGCAGGCGTGGCTTCATGCGCTGCGGGTCGAGGATGCCGGCCTTGTCCATGACGAAGCGGCTCTTGATGCCTGATGCCTTCTCGATGAACGCCGCGTCGGACAGCGGCGCCGGCTCGACCTCGCCACGCTCGATGGCGGCGGCGTTGTCTGTGTTGAACTGTTGCGACCAGGTGTTGAAGGATTCCACCAGTTCTTCGTTGGAGATGCTCTGGGCCGGGGTATACAGGCCGGTGCCGCTGATCACGACGTTGTGCACGGTCGTTCCTCTGGTCTGTGGCCTGCGCCTGGCGGGCGTTGGCCGGGATTCTGTGGTTAATGGCACTTTAGTGCCAATTTGAAATGATGAAGCGGGATTCGCCTCGATCGCCTGTAGGAGCGGGCTTGTCCCGCGATGGGCCGCAACGCGGCCCAAATTGCACCAATATTGCCACAACTCAGGGAATTTAGGCTTCCACCAAACTCCACTGCTTGCTCAATCGCTTATCGGAAACCGCCACTTTCGTCCCCAGCTGCTGCGCGAACAGCGACACCCGGTATTCCTCCAGCAACCAGCGATACAGGGTCAGTTCGGCGTCACGCTTGCCCTCCTGGGCATGCTTGTCGGCGCGGGTCTTGTACTGCGTCCACAGGTTGCCCAGCTCGCCGCTCCAGACCCGGTCCTTCTGCACCTGCGAGCCCAGCTTCTCCAGGCGCAACTCGATGGCCTTCAGATAGCGCGGCAGTTCCTTGAACCACTGCGCCGGCGTCTCGCGCACGAAGCCTGGGTACACCAGGTTGCCCAGTTGCTGCTTGATATCGTTCAGTGCCACCGCCTGGCTCAGGTCGATCTTGCCCTTGAAGCGCTTCTGCAGGCCATGCCACAGCTTGAGCACTTCCAGGGTCTGGCGCGCCAGCCGCTCGGCATGCTCGGCCCAATCGCCACGCTTGCGTTCGGCGAGCGACGCCAGCGCGGCGCCGTCGCGCGGCAGTGGCGTCTCGCCTTCGAGCACACAGCTGTCGAGGCTGGTCAGCAGGATATCCTCGACCAGCGACTCGACCCGGCCCAGCTCGCGGTACAGCAGCCCCAGCTCGGTCAGCCCCGGCAGCTTGCCGCGCAGGAACTTGGCAGGCTCGGCCAGCTGTTGCAGCAACAGCCGCTGCAGCGCGCGCCGGTGCTGGAATTCGGCTTCGGCCTGGGTCGAGAAACGCCCCTCGCGCACCGCGCCGTTGTCTTCCACCAGTGCCGGATACACCGTCAGCGAAAGGCCGGCGATCTTCTGCTGGGCAGTCTGCGCCACCTGGGCGAAGGCCTTGGCCTGCACCGGCTGTTCGGTTTTCTCGCTACGTGGCAACGCCAGCGCGGCCTGGCTGGCAGCGGCGAAGCGCGCGGTCAGCTCGGCCAGGTCGCGGCCTTCGCCGAGGAACTTGCCCTGGCCATCGACCACTTCGATGTTCATGCGCAGGTGTCCTTCGACCTGCCCCGCCGATTCGGCCCACGCCTCGTCCGAGACGCGCGCCCCGGTCATGCGCAGCAGTTCCTGGCCCAGGGCCTGCGGCAAGGCGCCCTGGCCGAAGCTCATGCGCGACAACGCCGCCTTGACGAAGTCCGGCACCGGCACGAAGTTCTTGCGCAAGGCCTTGGGCAGATTGCGCACCAGGGCCACGCACTTGGCTTCCAGCAGCCCCGGCACCAGCCACTCCAGGCGTTCGCCCGGCAGGTTCGGCAACAAGGGCGCCGGCACCCGGACGGTGACACCGTCGCGTGGATGATTGGGTTCGAAGTGATAGCTCAGCGGCAGGCGCAGGTCGCCCACCTGCAGGTGGTCCGGGTACTGCGCGGCGGTGACTTCGCTGGCCTCACGGGCGAGCACGTCCTCTTCGCGCATGATCAGCAGGTTGGCGTCCTTCTGGCTGTTCATCCGATACCAGCTGTCGAAGGTCGCGGTCTGGTGGATCTCTTCCGGCAGGCGCGCCTCGTAGAAGGCGTACAGCGTCTCTTCGTCTGCCAGGATGTCACGACGGCGGGCCTTGGCTTCCAGCTCATCGAGCTGCTCGAGCAGGCGCTTGTTGGCCGACAGGCACTTGGCCCTGGACTGGATCTCGCCACCGACCAGCCCCTCGCGGATGAACAGCTCGCGCGAGGTCACCGGATCGATCGGGCCGAAGTGCACCGGGCGTCGACCGACCAGGATCAACCCATACAGCGTGATCTGTTCATAGGCGACCACCTGCCCGCGCTTCTTCTCCCAGTGCGGCTCGAAATGGTTCTTCTTGATCAGGTGCCCGGCCAGCGGCTCGATCCAGTCCGGCTCGATCTTGGCGACCATGCGCGCATACAGCTTGGTGGTTTCCACCAGCTCGGCCGCCATCACCCACTGCGGGCGCTTGCGGCCGATGCCGGACGAAGGGTGCACCCAGAAGCGCCGCTGGCGCGCGCCCTGGTAATCACCCTCTTCGGTCTTGTGGCCGATCTGGCTGAGCAGGCCGCTGAGGATTGCCTTGTGCATGCGCTGGTAATCGGAGGCATCCTTGTTCACCGCCAACTGCAGGTCACGGCAGATCAGCGACAGCTGGCGATGCGCATCACGCCACTCGCGCAGGCGCAGGTAGCTGAGGAAGTTCTTGCGGCACCAGTTGCGCAGCGGATTGGCGGTCAGCGCCTGGCGCTGCTCCTCGAAGCCGCGCCACAGGTTGACCAGCGCGGCGAAGTCCGAATCGACATCTTTCCACTGCGCGTGCGCCTGGTCAGCGGCCTGCTGGCGCTCCGGCGGACGCTCGCGCGGGTCTTGTACCGACAGCGCACTGGCGACGATCAGCACTTCTTGCAGGCTGCCCTGGCGGGCGCCTTCGAGCAGCATGCGGCCCAACCGCGGGTCGATCGGCAGGCGCGCCAACTGGCGGCCCAGCGGCGTGAGCTGGTTCTCGCGGTTGACCGCCGAGAGCTCCTGCAACAGGTTGAAGCCGTCACTGATGGCCTTGCCATCCGGCGGCTCGATGAACGGAAACGCGTCGATCTCGCCCAGGCGCAGGTGCAGCATCTGCAGGATCACCGCCGCCAGGTTGGTGCGCAGGATCTCGGGGTCGGTGAACGCTGGGCGGCCGTTGAAATCGTCCTCGCTGTAGAGGCGGATGCAGATACCCGGCTCGACCCGCCCGCAACGGCCTTTACGCTGGTTGGCGCTGGCCTGCGACACCGCCTCGATGGGCAGGCGCTGGACCTTGGCGCGGTAGCTGTAGCGGCTGATGCGCGCGGTACCGCTGTCGATCACGTAGCGGATGCCCGGCACGGTCAGCGAGGTTTCGGCAACGTTGGTCGCCAGCACCACGCGTCGGCCACTGTGGGACTGGAAGATTTTCTGCTGCTCGGCCGGAGTCAGGCGCGCGTACAGCGGCAGGATCTCGGTGTGACGCAGCTGCGCCTTGCGCAGGATTTCGGCGGCATCGCGAATCTCGCGTTCGCCGGGCAGGAACACCAGCACATCGCCCGGGCCCTTGCCCTGGCTGCGCTCGTGGTGGGCGATTTCATCCAGCGTGGCGAGGATTGCCTGGTCGACCGTGAGGTCGTCCTCGACCTGGTTGCCCTCCTCGTCCTGCTCGCTGGTCAGCGGGCGGTACCAGGTGTCCACCGGGTAGGTACGGCCGGACACCTCGATGATCGGCGCGCCATCGAAGTGCTTGGAGAAGCGCTCCAGGTCGATGGTCGCCGAGGTGATGATCAGCTTGAGGTCGGGGCGCCGGTGCAGCAGGGTCTTGAGGTAGCCGAGCAGGAAATCGATGTTCAGGCTGCGCTCGTGGGCTTCGTCGACGATGATCGTGTCGTAGCGTTCGAGGAAGCGGTCGTGCTGGGTTTCGGCCAGCAGGATACCGTCGGTCATCAGCTTGACCAGGGTGTTGGAGTCGCTCTGGTCCTCGAAGCGCACCTGGTAACCGACCAGCGCCCCAAGGGGTGTGCCGAGCTCTTCGGCAACCCGCGCCGCCACGCTGCGCGCGGCGATCCGGCGTGGCTGGGTATGGGCGATCAGGCCATGACTGCCGCGGCCCAGTTCCAGGCAGATCTTCGGCAACTGGGTGGTCTTGCCCGAACCGGTTTCGCCGGCGATCACCAGCACCTGGTGCTCGGCCAGGGCTTTCTTGATCTCGTCGCGCTTGGCGGCGATGGGCAGGCTGTCGTCGTAGCGGATGCTCGGCACGCTCTGCTGGCGCGCGGTGACCTGGGCGCAGGACGCCTGGACCTTCTCCACCCACTGCGCCAGCTTGCCCTCGTCGGGGCGCTTGCGCAGCTCGTGCAGTTGCCGCCGCAGGCGATGGCGGTCGGCGATCATGGCGTGGTCGAGGTTTTGCAGCAGTTTGTCGATGGCGTGGTCAGTCATGGGGCTTTCTGATGATGCAGGTGAGCCTGCTTTTGCATGATCGGCATTCTTGAGGATGCGCGATTGTCGCAGATTTGCCGGTTCTCTGCTGCCTGTACCGGCCTCTTCGCGGGCGAGCCCGCTCCTACAAGGACTGAGCTGGCTGTCAGATTTTGAACAAGACAGTTACCCCCTACGCGAGCGTGCACCCCGGCAATTTCCAATCAGCCCCGATCCCGTTCGAAATACCGCGAACGCTTGAACAGCAGTCGTGTGCCAGCCATCGTGAAAAAGACGGTCCAGACCAAACCGTCGAACAACAGGTTTTCGTGCTCACCCAGTTTCGTGCAACTCGTAATCGCTGCTGCCATGAAAACCAGATACATGAACACTCGGAGCCTGCTAGACCGGAACAGCCAGTCGACGCCTACCGCGAGAATGCAGATGAAGCCAATTGCAAAGACGTCAGCCATCACTACCCCGGATTAAATGATCAGCATCAAGCTGCTGGACTGTGGCCCCCTATCCATTACGGTCTGAACATCTCGTAGGACTACTCCGAAATCCACTCACCAAGCGTCGCAAATGTTTAGCCAGCTGCGGAGTGAACGTCGCCATTCACTGCTTTAATCAACCTTATCCACCATGTGAGTATCCAGGGCATGATTCCCGACCCGATCACCGCGCCCCCGCTGTCACGCCCTTCGCTGCCGAAGGTCAGGGCCCGCGCCGGTGAAAATCCGCTGGTCCACGTCATCCTCGCCTTCTGGGCCCTGTGGCACTGCCGCCATGCTCGCCCGCCGGATACCTCGCTCGCTGTCCATTGACGCCTACCGCAGCCCTGCGGCTGCCTGAATCCGTCCGACGCACCGCGCCAACCCGCGGTGGTCTTGTGCGTCCCTGAACGACAGGGGCGCGAGCGAGCCCCCATGCACTTTGCCAACCCCGAGCAAGCCCGCCGTTTCCTGGCCGAAAACCCCGACATCGACCTGATCGAACTGTTCATCCTCGACGCCAACGGCGTGCCGCGCGGCAAGCTGCTGCACCGTGACGAGCTGATGGCGGTATATGAAAGCGGCCGGCCGCTGCCCAGCACCATCCTTGGCCTGACCCTCAATGGCGACGATGTGGAAAATTCGGGCCTGGTCTGGGATGTCGGTGACATCGACTGCCGCGCCTACCCCCTGGACGCCAGCTTGGTACGCCTGCCCTGGCGCCGGGTGCCGACCGCCGCAGTGCAGGTCAGCATGCACCCCAGCGAAGGCCTGCCCGCCAGCATTGCCGACCCGCGCCATGTCCTGCTGCGCACCATCGAAGCCCTGAAGGCCGACGGTTATCACCCGGTGATGGCCTGCGAGCTGGAGTTCTACCTGCTCGACCAGCAGCGCGATGCCCAGGGCCGCCCGCAACCGGCGCTCGACAGCGACGGCGGCCGACCACGCAGCACACAGGTTTATGGCCTGCGTGAGCTGGAACAGATCGAGCCCTTCCTCGCCGACCTGTATGCCGCCTGCAAGGCCCAGGGCATTCCGGCACGCACGGCGATTTCCGAGTATGCCCCCGGCCAGGTGGAAATCACCCTGGAGCACGGCGATGCGCTGGCAGCGATGGACCAGGCCGTGCGCTACAAGCGCCTGGTCAAGGGCGTGGCCCATGCCCACGGCATGCAGGCCTGCTTCATGGCCAAGCCCTTCGCCCAGATCGCCGGCACCGGCATGCACATGCACCTGAGCCTGGCTGACAGCGAAGGCCGCAACCTGTTCGCCAGCGAAGACCCGGCCGGTACGCCGCTGCTGCGCCAGGCCGTGGCGGGCATGCTGCGCCACCTGCGCGATTCGCTGCTGCTGTTCTGCCCCAACGCCAACTCGTTCCGCCGCTTCCAGGCCAACAGTTATGCGCCGCTGGCGCCGACCTGGGGTGTCGACAACCGCACCGTGAGCCTGCGCGTACCCGGCGGCCCGGCCCCCAGCCGACACATCGAGCACCGTATCTGCGGCGCCGATGCCAACCCTTATCTGGCTGCCGCGGCCATTCTCGCCGCCACGCACCAAGGCATTCGCGAACAACTGGACCCCGGCGCTCCGGTCGAGGGCAACGGCTATGCCCAGGCCACCGAGCACCTGCCCACCGACTGGCTCACCGCCCTCGATGCACTGGAGCACTCGGTTTGGGCTCGCGAAGCGCTGGGCGATGCGTTCCTCGGGGTATACCTGAAGGTCAAACGCGCCGAATACCGCCAGTTCATGGCCGAAGTCAGCGAACAGGACTGGCGCTGGTACCTGCACCAGGCCTGAGCCCTACCCTATTCAGAACAAGGAACACCCCATGAACGCAGCACTGAACAACGGCCCGGCCCAGCGCGCACCGTCCTACTACAGCGCCACCCTCAACGATCGGACCGAGTACCCGACGCTCAACGGCACCGAGCAGGTCGACGTGGCGATCATCGGTGGCGGCTTCACCGGCGTCGCCACCGCCGTGGAGCTGGCCGAGCGCGGGCTGAAGGTCGCCATCGTCGAGACCAACCGCATCGGCTGGGGCGCCAGCGGGCGCAATGGTGGCCAGGTGACTGGCAGCCTGTCCGGCGACGAGGCCATGCGCACGCAGATGCGTGACCGGCTCGGCAGCGAGGTAGACGATTTCATCTGGCACCTGCGCTGGCGCGGGCACCAGATCATCGAACAGCGCGTGGCGCGCTACGGCATCCAGTGCGACCTCAAGCGCGGCCACCTGCATGCCGCAATGAAGCCGTCGCACCTGGAGGAACTGCGCGCCTTCGAAGCCGAGGCCCAGCGCCGTGGCATGGGCGACCAGGTGCAACTGCTCGACCGCCAGGGCATCTCGCGCCACCTGCAGAGCCCGCTGTACCTCGGGGCACTGAAGAATACGCGCAACCTGCACCTGCATCCGCTCAACCTGTGCCTGGGCGAGGCGCGGGCTGCGCACAGCCTCGGCGCGCTGATCTTCGAAAATTCGCAAGTGCTGGATATCGTCCACGGTCCGAGTCCGGCAGTGGTTACCGCCAATGGTCGAATCGAGGCGCGCCAGATCCTGCTGGCGGGCGATGTGTACCACAAGCTCGAGCAGCGCCAGCTCAAGGGCAAGATCTTCCCGGCCATGGGCGGGATCGTCACCACCGCGCCGCTGGGCGAGCTGGCCGAGCAGATCAACCCCGAGGACCTGGCGGTGTACGACTGTCGCTTCGTGCTCGACTACTACCGCCTGACCGCCGACAAACGCCTGCTGTTCGGAGGTGGCGCCAACTATTCAGGGCGTGATTCGCGGGACATCGAAGCCGAGCTGCGCCCTTGCATCGAGCGCACCTTCCCGGCGCTCAAGGGCGTGCCGATCGAATTCAAGTGGAGCTGCGCCATGGGCATCGTGGTCAACCGCATCCCACAACTGGGCAAGCTGTCGGACAACGTCTGGTACTGCCAGGGTTACTCCGGGCATGGCATCGCAACCAGCCACATCATGGGCGAGATCATGGCCGAGGCGTTGACCGGGACGCTGGAGAAGTTCGACACCTTTGCCGCGTGCAAGCACATCAAGGTGCCGATGGGGGATGTGCTGGGCAATCCGCTGCTGTCGGTGGGGATGTGGTACTACCAGATGCTGGAAAAGTTGCGCTGAAACCAAAACCGGCCCGCTCTTGCAGGAGCGGGCCGGTGTGAATCAGGCGATCTTCTTCAGCCCAAGTTTCTTCATCTCTTCGTCGCGCAGCTCACGACGCAGGATCTTGCCAACGTTGGTGGTCGGCAGGGCATCGCGGAATTCGATGAAACGCGGCACCTTGTAGCCGGTGACGTTGGCACGCATGTGCTCCATCACCTGTTCCTTGGTCAGCGTGACACCTGGCTTGGCGACGATGAACATCTTGATCACCTCGCCCGACTTCTCGTCAGGCACGCCGATCGCGGCACATTGCAGCACGCCCGGCAGGGCGACCAGCACGTCTTCCAGCTCGTTGGGATACACGTTGAAGCCCGAGACCAGGATCATGTCCTTCTTGCGGTCGACGATGCGCATGTAGCCGTCGGGCTGAATCACCGCGATGTCGCCAGTCTTCAGCCAGCCTTCGCTGTCGAGGATCTCGGCGGTGGCGTCTTCGCGCTGCCAGTAGCCCTTCATCACCTGCGGGCCCTTGATGCACAGCTCGCCGACTTCGCCCAGCGGCAGTTCCTGGCCGCTGTCGTCGATGACCTTGCACAGGGTGGACGGCACCGGGATACCGATGGTGCCGATCTGGTTGGCTTCGGACGGGTTGACCGCCGCCACCGGGCTGGTCTCGGTCATGCCGTAGCCTTCGCAGATGGCGCAGCCGGTGACCGCCTTCCAGCGCTCGGCCACGCTCAGTTGCAGGGCCATGCCGCCGGAAAGGGTCACCTTCAGCGCCGAGAAGTCCAGGCTGCGGAAGGTTTCGTTGTTGCACAGGGCGACGAACAGGGTGTTCAGCCCGACGAAACCGCTGAACTTCCACTTGCCCAGTTCCTTGACCATCGCCGGCAGGTCGCGCGGGTTGCTGATCAGCACGTTGTGGTTGCCGATCAGCATCATGGCCATGCAATGGAAGGTGAACGCGTAGATGTGGTACAGCGGCAGCGGCGTGATGATGATCTCGGAGCCTTCCTGCAGGTTCGAGCCCATCAAGGCGCGGCACTGCAGCATGTTGGAGACCAGGTTGCGGTGGGTCAGCATCGCGCCCTTGGCCACACCCGTAGTGCCGCCGGTGTATTGCAGCACAGCCACGTCATTGGCTTGCGGGCTGGCCTCGATGACCGGCTGGCCGCGGCCCTTGGCCAGTGCGTCGTTGAAGCGCACCGCCTGGGGCAGGCTGTAGGCCGGCACCATCTTCTTAACATACTTGATGACGCTGTTGATCAGCACACGCTTGAGCGGCGGCAGCAGGTCGGCCACCTCGGTGACGATGACATGCTTGACCTGGGTCTTGGGCAGGACCTTCTCGACCAGATGCGCCATGTTGGCCAGGCACACCACGGCCTTGGCACCAGAATCGGTGAACTGATGCTCGAGTTCACGCGCGGTGTACAGCGGGTTGGTGTTGACCACGACCAGGCCGGCGCGCATGGCACCAAACACAGCGACGGGATATTGCAGTACATTGGGCAGTTGAACGGCGATGCGATCGCCGGGCTTGAGGTCGGTGTGCTGTTGCAGCCAGGCCGCGAAAGCGCCGGACAGGGTATACAGCTCGCCGTAGGTGAGGGTCTTGCCGAGGTTGCTGAACGCCGGTTTGTCGGCGAAGCGCTGGCAGGATTGCTTCAGTACGGCCTGGATGTTGGGGAATTCGTCAGGATTGATTTCCGCCGTAATTCCGGCTGGGTATTTATCCTTCCAAAAATGTTCGATCATGGAAGCCCACTCCTTTAGCAACAGCGAATTCTTCACGCGTCGATGCGTTTATTATTGATATGAGATGAAGGGATTCATTGCAAACCGCATCATCTGAAAGCGCGCCGAGAGTAACAGCTTTGCCTGGGGTCGCCTAGAGGGCTTCGCTAGCCTCAATAGTCACCAAAGTGACTCAATGAACGCTATAAGTCATTTCTAGAGTATTTAATCAAAATGTCGCATTGCGGTGCGTGCGGCAGTCGACTCGGTCCCTGTAGGAGCGGGCTTGTCCCGCGATCGGGCGCGAAGCGGCCGCAAGCCAGGCAATCGAGATCGTCTTGATAAATCTCGCTGCCAGGTTCTACGGCCGCTTCGCGCCCGATCGCGGGACAAGCCCGCTCCCACAGGGATTGGGCTGGACTTTAAATTCTGAGCTAGACAATTGCTCCCACTGGTACGGTGGATTTCAGGCGATGTCGCGCAACTCCCGACGCAGGATCTTGCCTACCGGCGTCATGGGCAGTGAATCGCGCAGCACGATGTGCTTGGGCACCTTGTAGCCGGTGAAGTTGGCCTTGCAGAAGGTCTTGAGCTCCTCGACGCTGACACCGCCCGCCCGAGGAACCACGAACAGTTTTACCGCTTCGCCGGAGCGTTCGTCGGGCACGCCGATCACCGCGCAACTGGCCACCTGCGGGTGGCCCATGACCACGTCCTCGATCTCGTTGGGATACACGTTGAAGCCCGAGACGATGATCATGTCCTTCTTGCGGTCGACGATGCGGGTGAAGCCGTCCGGGTCGATCACCGCGATGTCACCGGTCTTGAACCAGCCGTCGGCATCCAGCGCCTGGGCTGTCGCCTCCGGCTGTTGCCAATAGCCCTTCATGACCTGCGGCCCCTTGATGCACAGCTCGCCGCGTTCGCCCAGCGGCATCTCGTTGCCGTCGTCGTCGATGACCTTGAACGCGGTGCCGACCACCGGGATGCCCACCGTACCCAGCCGCGCCAGTTGCCCGTAGGGATTGGTGCTCGCCACCGGTGAGGTTTCGGTCAGGCCGTAACCCTCGACGATGCGACAGCCGGTCAGGCTCTCCCAGCGCTCGGCGGTGGCCTTGACCAACGCTGTGCCGCCGGAGTTGGTGACCTTCAGCGCCGAGAAATCCAGCGACTTGAAGCCCGGGTTGTCCATCAGCGCGACGAACAGGGTGTTCAAGCCCAGCAATGCCGAAAAGCGCCACTTGCCCAGCTCCTTGATGAAGCCCGGAATGTCGCGCGGATTGGTGATCAGTACGTTGTGATTGCCCGTGACCATCATGCACATGCAGTTCGCAGTGAAGGCATAGATGTGATACAGCGGCAGTGGCGCGATCATCACCTCCTGCCCTTCCTTGATCAGCGGCTGGCCGTCGGGCCCGTGCTGGGCGAAGCAGGCCAGCACCTGCAGCATATTGGCGACCAGGTTGCCGTGGGTGAGCATCGCGCCCTTGGCCAGCCCCGTGGTGCCGCCGGTGTATTGCAATACGGCGACATCCTCGAGCGTCTGCACCACCGGCTTGTACGTGAGTTCACGGCCCTCGCGCAGTACCTGCTTGAACGACACGGCCTGGGGCAGGCGGTACGCCGGCACCATCTTCTTCAGCTTGTCGACCACCGTGTTGACCAGCCAGCCCTTGGCGGCCGGCAGCAGGTCGCCCATCTTCGCCTCGATCAGGTATTCGATGCCGGTGTCGGGCAGCACCGTCTGCACGCGCTGGCCGAACATGTTCAGGTACACCAGCGCACGGGCGCCGGAATCCTTGAACTGGTGGCGCATCTCGCGCTCGGTGTACAGCGGGTTGGTGTTGACCACGATCAGCCCGGCGCGCATCGCGCCGAAGACGGCGATGGGGTATTGCAGGACATTGGGCATCTGCACGGCGATGCGATCACCGGGCTTGAGATCGGTGTGCTGTTGCAACCAGGCCGCAAAGGCCGCCGAATGGCGCTCCAGTTCGGCGTAACTGAGGGTGACGCCGAGGTTGCTGAACGCCGGGCGGTCGGCGAAGCGCTTGCAGGAACGCTCGAACACTTCGACGACGGATTTGTAAGCAGTGATGTCTATGGTGGAAGGCACGCCCGCCGGGCGCTTGTCATTCCAGAAGTCGGCTTGCATTTATTGTTGTTCCTCAGCCTGAACCGTCCATGACCTGATTGCCCAACGGCAAAAAGGCGTTGAGCCGACGTTAGCAGGTAAGCCGGAGGTGGCAAATACGCCAAGGGCTGCCATTAACATTGTGAATCTTATTTGTGCCCCTGCTGCAATCCTGGTCATTGTGCATACACTGAGCTCAATCCCGTGCACAAAGGATTTTCCATGGCCCACGACGCCTTCTGGCTGCCCGCCAGCGAGCACTGCAGTCTGTACGTCCACCAGTGGCTGCCGCAGACCCCGGTCAAGGCCGTGGTGCTGCTGGCCCATGGCATGGCCGAGCACGCCGGGCGCTACCGGCGCCTGGGCCATGCGCTGAACGATGCCGGCTTTGCCCTGTTCGCCCCTGATCTGCGTGGCCACGGCCGCACCGCAGAGCTAGGTAGCCTCGGCCTGTTCGCCCACCACCACGGCTGGAACACGGTGGTCAACGACCTGGGCCTGCTCAGCCAGCACATCGGCCAGCAGTTCCCCGGCACGCCGCTGTTCCTGTTCGGCCACAGCATGGGCAGCTACATCGCCCAGGCGTACCTGCTGCACCACAGTGGCAGCCTGCACGGGGCGGTGCTCAGCGGCTCGAACTTCCAGCCGGCTGCGCTCTATCGCGCAGCACGCCTGATCGCCCGCCTGGAGGCCTGGCGCCAGGGGGTGGAGGGCAAGAGCGCGCTGATCGACTGGCTGTCGTTCGGCTCGTTCAACAAGGCCTTCAAACCCAACCGCACGGCGTTCGACTGGCTCAGCCGCGACCCGGCCGAGGTCGACGCCTACGTCGACGACCCGCTGTGCGGCTTTCGTTGTAGCAACCAGCTGTGGCTCGACCTGTTGCAAGGCCTGGCACAGATCAGCCAACCGCGCCATCTGGCGCAGATCGATCCGAACCTGCCGATGCTGGTGATCGGCGGCGAATGTGATCCGGTCAGCGCTGGCAAGCGTCTCACCCACCTGGCCAACGCCCTGCGCGCGACCGGCAATCGCCATGTACAATTGCGCGTCTACCCGCAGGCACGCCACGAAGTGCTCAACGAAACCAATCGCGACGAGGTCACCCACGACATCATTGCCTGGCTGGAGCAGGCACTGGCCCTTGGCCGCCCTGCCCGCAGCGAATGATGTGCACCACCTCGTCCCTCCAAGGAAGCCCTGATGACCCAGGTCACCAACACGCCCTACGAAGCCCTCGAAGTCGGCCAGAAAGCCAGCTATGAAAAATCGGTGGAAGAACGCGACATCCAGCTGTTCGCCGCCATGTCCGGTGACCACAACCCCGTGCACCTGGACGCCGAGTTCGCGGCCAAGAGCATGTTCCGCGAGCGCATCGCCCACGGCATGTTCAGCGGCGCACTGATCAGCGCTGCGGTTGCCTGCACCCTGCCAGGCCCCGGCACCATCTACCTGGGGCAGAAGATGAGCTTCCAGAAGCCGGTGAAGATTGGCGACACCCTGACCGTACGCCTGGAAATCCTCGAGAAGCTGCCCAAGTTCAAGGTGCGCATCGCCACCAATGTGTACAACCAGAACGACGAACTGGTAGTCGAGGGCGAGGCCGAGATCCTGGCACCCCGCAAGCAGCAGACGGTGGAGCTGGTATCGCCGCCGAACTTTGTCGCCGGCTGACCGAGCAGTATCCTGTCGCGGATCTACCTGCGACAGGGCTCCAACGCCCTCAGGCAGCGCTCGATATGCCGTCGCTCAGGTTCCTGGCGGGCCAGCGCCAGCGCCCTGACCCACGCCTCCCGGGCCTGCTGCACATGCCCCAATTGCCCGTGCAACTGAGCCTGTGCCGCGTGGGCCAGATGGTAGTCGAGCAACTCGCCCCGCCCCATAATCGCCTCCACCTCTGCCAGGCCCGCCGCCGCGCCGTCACGGCTGGCCAGCGCCACTGCGCGGTTGAGTTCGATCACAGGTGACGGCCAGTGCCGCAGCAACACGTCATACAGGCCGACGATCTCTGCCCAGTCGGTCTCCTGGGCGCTGGCGGCCTCGGCATGCACCGCAGCGATCGCCGCCTGCACGCTGTAGGGCCCGATATCACGGCTGCCCAGCGCATGACGCACCAGGGCGCACCCCTCCTCGATCTGTGCCTTGTCCCACAGGCTGCGGTCCTGCTGGTCGAGCAGCACCAGCTCGCCTTCGCCATCGGTGCGCGCCCGCAGCCGCGAGGCCTGCAACAGCATCAACGCCAGCAGGCCGAACACCTCCGGGTCTGGCAGCAGTTGCGCCAGCAGCCGCCCCAGGCGAATCGCCTCGTCGCACAGGTCGCGCTGCACCAGGTCTTCCCCTGCCGATGCCGAATAGCCTTCGTTGAACACCAGGTAAATCACCCGCAACACACTTTCCAGGCGCTCTGCCAGTTCGCCCATGGCGGGCACCTGGTAGGGAATTCGTGCATCGCGGATCTTGGCCTTGGCCCGCACGATGCGCTGGGCGATGGTCGAGGGCGACTGCAGGAACGCGCGGGCGATCTGCTCGGTGGTCAGGTCACACACCTCACGCAGGGTCAAAGGCACCTGGGCATCGGCGGACAACGCCGGGTGGCAACAGGTGAAGATCAAGCGCAAACGGTCGTCAGCGAGCAGCTCCTCCTCGCTCGGATCCTGCGCCGGGTCTTCGAGTTGCATGATCAGCTGTGCCTGCGAGCGGTCGAAACGGGCGCGGCGGCGCAAGGCATCGATGGCCTTGAAACGCCCGGCCGAGACCAGCCAGGCCCGCGGGTTGGCCGGCATGCCGTCGCGCTGCCAGCGTTCGACGGCAATGAAGAAGGCATCATGCAGGGCCTCCTCGGCGAGGTCGAAATCACCCAACAGACGGATCAGGGTCGCCAGGATGCGCCGCGAGTCGCGGCGGTAGATAACCTCGACCTGGGCATGCAGCTCATCACCCGTCATCGTGTTGCGGTCCGCGGCGTCATCTTGGCTGACCTCCCGTCATCAGGGTTGCAGTTCGCGCACCGGCCTCACTTCGACACTGCCGACCCGCGCCGCCGGAATACCTTTGGCGATGTTCAGTGCCTCGTTGAGGTCGCGGGCATCGACCAGGTAGAAGCCGGCCAGTTGCTCCTTGGTTTCCGCAAAGGGCCCGTCGGTCAGGCTCATCTTGCCAGCGCGCATGCGCACGGTGGTGGCCGTCTGCACCGGCTTGAGCGCCTCGGCCGCAAGCATCCGCCCTGAGCCGTGCAGGGACTCGGCGTAAGCCATGCACTCGGCGTCTTCGGGGCTGTCGGGCAGGCTGTGCAGCAGCCCCTCGTCACAATAGACCAGGCACAGGTATTTCATGATCGTCTCCAGCTGACGTACGGTTCAGGGCTTGAGGTCGAAGCGAGCCTTCTGGGTTTCCATGTCGAACGGTGCCGACCAGTGTTCATGGATCACCTGCCAGCGCCCTGCACTACGACGATAGCCCACCGTGACGCGCATGAAGCCGCACTGCCTTTCATCGTCAGCCGGGCCGCAGCGGTTGAGCCAATGCGCCAGGGCCAGGTCGCCATCGGCCTGAACGTCCAGCTCGGCCACCTCGAAGACCATCGGACCGGTGCAAAAGCCCATGCACATTTCCCAATGCGCCTGGTAGGCAGCCTTACCCTTGAATTGCAGGGCCTGGATGGCGTCGAAGGCAACGATGTCATCGGCATAGGGCGCGACGATGGCCGGCAGGTCGCGCTCGCGCACAGCCTGGATCCAGCCGTCGATGAGTTGACGGATTTCGGTTTCGGCGGGGGTATTCATGGGCAAGCCTCCAGCAGGTCATCAGTGGGTGGCGCCGAGTGTTTGCGGCGCCTTCACTGATGGTCGACTGGGGATGGGAGGAATCGACAACGCTGGAAAACTTTTTGCGGTTTTCCGTTATCGGCCTGTGTCGACGGGCCTTCGCTGTCTTTACCCAGCCAGCACCTGCGCATAACGCGCCCGGTCCACGTTGGCCCCGCTCAACACCACCGCAACCCTCCTGCCCTGCTGGCGTTCGCGCTCCTGCAACAGTGCGGCCAGCGCCGCTGCACCCGCGCCTTCGGCGGTGTTGTGGGTGGTTTCGTGGTAGAGGCGCATGGCCTGGGCGATTTCGTCATCGCTCACCCGGACGATGCGCGTGGCATGCTCACGCACCAGGGCGAAGGCGTCCGGGTGCGGCACGCGGCAGGCCATGCCGTCGGCAAAGGTGTCGGCGGTGGCCGTGGTGACGATACGCCCCAGCTCGAAGCTCTGTGCATAGGCATCCGCAGCGCTGGACACCACGCCAACGATCTCGGTCCGCAGCCCCAGCAGGTTGCGCGCCTGGATCAGCCCGCAGATGCCCGAACCCATGCCGATCGGCACATACACGGTGTCGAGGTCCGACACGGCCTCGAACAGCTCCAGCGCATAGGTCGCTACGCCGCGCACCAGCTCCGGGTGGAACGAGGGCACCATCCGGTAGCCGCGCTGTTCGGCCAGCTGGGCGGCGTACTCACGGGCCACGTCGAAATCGACACCGTGCTCGATCAGTTCCGCACCCAGCGCACGCATGGCGGCATTCTTCTCCCGCGAGTTGCCTTCAGGCACCACGATCACCAGGGGCAAGCCTGCCTGGCGCGCCGCCAGGGCCATGCTCTGGCCGTGATTGCCGCGGGTGGCGGTGACCAGCCCCTGAGGCACATCACCGCTGGCCAGCAGCGAGCGCACATAGACCAGCCCGCCGCGTACCTTGAATGCGCCAGTCGGCGCATGGTTCTCATGCTTGACCCACAGTTGGCAGCCGGCCCGCTCGGCGAGCAACGGCCAGACGCGCTGTGGCGTCGCAGGCACATGCTGGTGAACGAAATCGGCGGCTTCGCGCAGGGCTGTGAGGTCGAACATGGCGATCATCCTTCATCGAGGGCAGTTGCGACGATCCTGAGCGCCGGGCATTGTATGGGTCAAACCTTATATTGCATGGGTAGCAATTTCGTGTGGACCCCGGAACTGATCGACGACGCCCAACCCCGCTACCTGGCACTGGTCGATGCCATCGCCGCCGCCATCGAACGCGGTGAGCTCAAGGTAGGGGAACGCCTGCCGCCACAACGGCGCCTGGCCTGGAAGCTGGGGCTCAACCCGAGCACCACCCAGCAGGCTTATCGCGAAGCTGCCGCGCGACATCTGGTGGCCGGCGAAGTCGGGCGAGGTACCTACGTATTGGCGGGTAGCAAGGAAGCAACGCTGTTTCGCCTCAAGCAGCACGACCGGCATTCGTCGCTGATCGACCTGTCGACCAACGTACCCGTGGCCGATCCGCACTCGCACGACCTGCAGCACAGCCTCCAGGCATTGCTGCAGGCGGACGACCTCAACCTGCTCGATCACTACCTCGATCACGACCAGTTGCTGCTCGCTCGCCTGCATGGCGCACGCTGGCTGGCCCAGCGCGGGCTGACGCTGGGCGCTGACGACCTGCTATTGTGCGGCGGCGCCCAGCAAGGGCTGGCCTGTGTGCTGCAGTCGCTGTGCCAGCCTGGCGAGGCGGTCATGGTCGAAGCCCTGACCGCACCAGGGATCAAGGCAGCGTGTCGCCAGTTGCGCCTGCCAGTGCATGGCGTGGCCCTGGATCACCAAGGGCTGCGCCCGGATGAGCTCGACCGGGTGACGCGGGCCAGCGGCGCCAGGGTGCTGGTGACCACACCCACCCTGCACAACCCCACCGGGGCGTGCATGGGCGACAGCCGTCGCCAGGCCGTCGCCGAGGTGGTGAAGCGCCACGGCCTGCGGGTGATCGAGGACGATGTCTATGGCGCGCTGAGCGAGCGGGCGCCCTTGTACCCCTTGCTCGACGGCCAGGGGATACTCGTCAGCAGCTTGTCCAAGACGGTCGCAGCGGGGCTGCGCCTGGGCTGGATCGCCGCACCGGCATCGGTGCTGGAACACATCGACCCGCATGCCCGGGCCACGCACTGGCCGGTGTCACCGCTGAACCTGCGCATCGCCTGCCAATGGATCGCCAATGGCACAGCCGCGCGGCGACTGGCTTGGCAACGGGAGGAAATCGGGGAACGCTGGCGCCTGGCGCGGCGGGTATTCGGTGAAGCGATGCGTGCTCAGGATGAACCCTCGCCGCATGTCTGGGTGAACACCCCAGGGCCTGCTGAAGCCCTGGTAGGGGCGTGCCGGGCACGCGGGGTCGAAGTGGTGCCGGCCAGTGTCTTCGCGGTGGGGGGCGATGAAGTGAGGGCAGTGCGGATCAGCCTGTCGGCCGCCACCAGCCGCGCGCAGCTCAAGCAAGGGCTGGACGTCGTGCGCGCGGTACTTGGCGAGCTGGCAGGCAGATAGCACTCACCCCTGCTGGCAACCCTCGCCCATGGCTCGGTACTGAATGGTGTGCACCTGACCCTGATGATCTTCATAGGTCATGGTTGCCGGCACCACCTCGCAGACATCGGGGATGGTCGACAGATTGATCACCCGCTTGATATCCAGGTTCATCGAGTAGTCGTACTGCACCGGGGGCTGGGTCTGGGTGGTCTTGGCCTCGTCCGCCAGGGCGAGCGAAGACATCCCGACCAATGCAAGAATGAGTAATGTTTTCATGAGTCTGTGGCCTTGAAAGCAATCACGTTGATCGATTGACTTCTTATGCCGTCACTGGCGCGGAGAAGTTGTCATCGTCGGCGATGACACGAAGCACCGATCCCGCATCGTCGTACTGCAGAAGGGATGAGTGAAATTCTACGCCCGCCACCGAATACTTGAACCCTGCAGTCGGATATTCACCCTTGCCAGATTTGCAACAATCTGCGACAAAGCCCCCCATGACCCTGCCCGAATTCCTCCCGCTCTGCCGCTCGCAGCGCCGCCTGCTCGACCACTTCTACCGCCAGCACGGCTCGCGCATGCGCGCCAGTGCAGAAGGCCAACTGTGGGTTGCGCGCGCGCAGGCGATGGTGGGTGCATTGAACCTGACGCCCGTCGCCGACGGCCACTGGCTGACCGGCCTGTTCGTGGCGCCGCAATGGCGTGGCCAGGGTGTTGCCGCAGGGTTGGTCAGCGCAGCGCTGGCCAACAGCACAGGCCCGACCTGGCTGTTCTGCCACCCCGAACTGCAAAGCTTCTATGCGCGGCAGGCTTTCACAACGGCGAGCGCCCTGCCCGTCGAACTGGCCTCGCGGCTGGCCCGCTACCAGCGCAGCAAAACGCTGGTAGCGATGGTGTGCGCTCAGTCGTCGGCAACGTCGAGCCCGGGGAACAGCACATCGGTGTAGCCGAAGCGGGCAAAATCCTGGATCCGCGATGGGTAAAGCCGCCCGATGAGGTGGTCGCATTCGTGCTGCACCACCCGCGCATGGAAGCCATCGGCGAAGCGGTTGATCGGGGCCCCCTGGGGGTCGAGGCCCTCATAGCGGATGTGCTTGTAGCGGGGCACGACACCGCGCAAGCCCGGCACCGACAGGCACCCTTCCCAACCCTCCTCGAGCTCGGTGGACATCGGCGTGATCAGCGGGTTGAGCAGGATGGTCTGCGGCACGGGCTCGGCGTCCGGATAGCGCTCGCTGCGCTCGAATCCGAAGATCACCAGCTGCAGGTCGATGCCGATCTGCGGCGCGGCCAGGCCGACACCACCGACGTGGCGCATGGTCTCGAACATGTCGTCGATCAGTTGCTGCAGCTCAGGGCTGCCGATCATGTGCTCGGGCACGGGCGGTGCGATGCGCAGCAGGCGCTCATCGCCCATCTTGAGGATGTTACGGATCATCAGGGATTCGGCTCACGGGTCTGGGGTTCGGCATGCGCGGGATGCTCATGGCCGAGCACAGTGATGGTCTCCTTCGGCTGCTCGCCGTCGAATTCCTTCTCGCCGGGGTTCTTGCCTTCAGCCGACATGTGCTCGATCACCGCATTCATCTCGGCGCCCAGCAATAGCACGGCGGCGGAGATATAGAAATACAGCAACAGCACGATGATCGCCCCGATGCTGCCGTACATGGCGTTGTAGTCGGCGAAGGTCTTGACGTAGTAGGCAAAGCCCAGCGAAGCGACGATCCACACCACCACCGCCAGTACGGAGCCTGGGGTGATGAAGCGGAATTTCTGCTTAACGTCGGGCATCACGTAGTAGATCAGCGCCACCGCCACCATCATCAGGATGATGATCGCCGGCCAGCGCAGCACGGTCCAGATGGTGACGATCACCTCCTGCAGGCCGACCTGGGCCGCGATCCACTCCATCACCTGCGGCCCCAGCACCATGAGTGCGGCGGCGGCCAGCAGCATGCCGGCAATGCCGATGGTGTAGAAGATCGACAGCGGAATGCGCTTCCACACCGGGCGGCCCTCGGGCACATCGTAGGCGGCGTTCATGGCGCTCATCATCAGGCGCACGCCGGCCGAGGCGGTCCACAGGGCGATGACGATACCCACCGAGAGCAATCCGCCCTTCGATTGCTGCAACTGGTCGATCACCGGATTGACTTGTTCGAGTGCCTGGGGCGGCAGCACCAGTTCCGATTGCAGGCGCAACCAGGAGAAGAAGTCGGGCAGGTGCAGGAAACCGATCAGCGCGATCAGGAACAGAATGAAAGGGAACAGCGAGAACAGCATCTGGTAGGCCAGTGCCGAGGCATAGGTGGACATCTCGTCATCGAGGAATTCCTTGACGGTGCGCACCAGCACGCGGTGCAGAGGCAGGCCCTGCAGGGCGGGAAAAATCATAGCGTCTCCTTTCGCCGCTTGATCGTCGTGGTTGCAACTGTGCAGACAAGTCTAATAGACCACGCGCACCGCGTACTGCTCACTGGCGAAATCAGGAAAACGGCTACGGCGGACGTTGGGGCAAAACGGTAAGGCCCCATGGGCGCAAAACGGCGCGCCCACAAGACCCTGTGCATCAACCGCGGTTCAAGGCTTCTTCACCGCATCCTTGACCTTGCCCACCGCCTGCTGCCCTTCGCCCTTGAGTTCCTGGGCCTTGCCCTCGGCACGCAGCTTGTCGTTGCCGGTCACTTTACCGACGCCTTGCTTGATGTTGCCAACCGCTTCGTTGGCCAGGCCCTTGGCTTTGTCTTTGGTGCCGCTCATGGCGAATCTCCTGCAAAAAGAGACACGTGAACCGTGTCGACAAAAGGTGGACCGGTTCGCTTGTGCAAGAGTTTCAACATTTTTTCGGGCACCAAGCCGAACGGCAAACAGCGGGCGAATACCGCACCGAATTGTCCCAGCGCCGCTGCGCACTCGGAAGGCGCAGCTCTAGAATCCGGCCATTCATAAAAACAACAGTCCGTGGAAACCTTGCACATGCGATTGATGCCCCTACTCGCGGCCATGCTGCCGTTACTTCCCCTGCCCGCCCTCGCCGCCGCCCCGACCGCCGTGCAAACCTTGCGGGTCGAGCGCTACACCGACGACGACCAACCCGGCACCCTGCGCTGGGCCCTGGAAACCAGCAACCGCAACCCCGGCCATTACCGCATCGACATCGCTGCAATCGGCGAGCCGCCCTACGTGATCCGCCCGAGCCGGCCACTGCCGGAAATCAAGGGCCCGCTACGCATCACCGGCCTGGCCTGGGCACGTGACGGCCAGTACATCGCCATCGACGGCGCCGGCTATATCAAGGACCAGGGGGTACGCACCTGTCCAGGCGCCCTGCCCGGTCAGTTCGGCACCAATGTGCGCACCACCACCAACCCCGGCCTGGTGCTGCGCGACACCCAGGGCGTGCACCTGAGCGGCCTGGAGGTGCGCAACTTCTGCATCGGCATCCTGGTCAACCGCGCCAGCGGCAACGTCATCGAAGACAACCGTATCGTCGCCAACAAGGGCGGGGCCGGGATCATGCTCACGGGCGATGACGGCGCGGGCAACCCGACGGCCACCACCACGGTCAACAACAAGGTGCTGCGCAACCAGTTGATCGACAACGGCGACGGCCTGGAGCTGACCCGCGGCGCCGCCTTCAACCTGGTGGCCGACAACCTGTTCCGCTCCACCGACGCCAACCCCGAGCCCTCCCAGGGCATCGAGATCCTGCTGGGCAACGACAACAGCGTGGTGCGCAACCGCTTCGAGAACTACTCCGACGGCCTGCAGATCAACTGGGGCAAGCGCAACTACCTGGGCGCCAATACCTTCACCGGCAACTCCATCGGCATCAGCGTGACCGGCGAGGGCAACATCCTCGACGGCAACCTGATCCACGGCAACCGCATCGGCGTGGCCCTGCGTCCGGAGCCGGAAGTCACCGCCACACGCGTCACTGCCAATCGCATCTGGGGCAATGGCCTGGACATCCGGCGCTGCGAGGCGGGTGGCTCGTGCGTAGCGGACCAGCGCACCGGCGCGATCATCTTCGGTGTGCCAGCCCAGGCCCACGCGCTGTACGTCGGCTCGCGCGGTGTCGGCGCGGAACTGGCGAAGAAGGACCAGGCGATCATCTGCGATGGCAGCGGCCAACCCCAGCCGTGCCAGCCGCTGCCCAATCACAATCAACAGGCGCCGCGTCTGACCGGGCTTGCCGGGCATGTGCTGCAAGGTGAAGTGCAAGGGCCGGTATCCAGCCTGCTGCGCATCGAGGTGTTCGGCAATGCGGCAGCGGATGGGCGGGAAGCGGAGCAGTATCTGGGCGAGGTGTTGGTGGGCAGCGATGCCCAGGGCAAGGCACGGTTCGAGAAGACGCTGGATGCCATTGCGGGGCTGAACAGCTTTACCGCGACGGTGACCACCGCCGATGGCGCGACCTCGGAGTTGAGCCAGCCGTTGCGGCGCTGAAGCTCAAGGCCTCTTTGCGGGCAAACCCGTGAGGAGGCCGGCGCAACCCACCCCGCAACCCTTGCCGCGCCCCGCGCCACCCCGCACAATGTCAGGCCTTTCTGGCGTCAACCCGCAGGAACCTGCATGAAACTCGACAAACCCACCGCCATCGCCCGGCGCAACCAAGCGCTGAACCGGCCGGTGCTCGACCGCGACAACACCCTGTTCGCCATCCTCGACAAGAAACGCAACCTGTGGTGGTTCGAGGTACCGGTGGCATTGCTGCGCAAAGGCCAGCCCGACTGGGTCAACTTGCTGCTGCACACCCCGGAAACCGACGAACTGCAGCACTTGAAAGTGCCGGTCAACTTCCTGCGCGCGCATCAGGAACAGATGGAAGTCCGCCACCCCGGCAAGCGTCGCTCGACCATCAGCCTGGCGCTGAGCGCCGACCGCGACTCGCTGCTGCGCGACACCCGCCCAGGCGGTGAACAACTGGACTTCAGCACCTTCGTGCAGGCCTGATCAGGCCCGCTCGATACGATCGTCATGGATGACGATCAGCCCTTGCTTGAACAGCCCGCCGATGGCCTTCTTGAAATTGCCCTTGCTGACGTTGAACAGCTTGGCGATCACTTCCGGGGCGCTCTTGTCGCACACCGGCAGCACGCCTCCGGCTTCGTCCAGGCGCTTGAGGATCTGCTCCTGCAGGCTGTCGGCCAAGGCCGCGCCCACCGGCTGCAGGCTCAGGGCGATCTTGCCGTCGTGGCGCACTTCCTTGATGAAGCCCTTCTCGTGCATGCCCGAGCGCAGGAACTTGAACACCTCGTTCTTGTGGATCAGGCCCCAGTGGCGGTTGTTGATGATCGCCTTGAAGCCCATCGGCGTCTCGCCCGCCACCAGCAGCTCGACCGGCTGGCCCGCCTTGTAGTCGACCGGCGTACGGTCGAGGTAGCGGTCCAGGCGCGCGGTGGCGGTGATGCGCCGGGTGCGCTTGTCGAGGTAGGCGTGCACCACGCAGTAATCGCCGATCTTCAACTGCTGCGCCTCTTCCGAATAGGGCATCAGCAAGTCCTTGGACAGGCCCCAGTCGAGGAAGATGCCGGCACCGTTGATGTCCTTGACCTTGAGACTGGCGAACTCACCGACCTGCACCTTGGGTTTCTCGGTGGTGGCGATCAGCTGGTCTTCGCTGTCGAGGTAGATGAACACGTTCAACCAGTCGTCGAGCTCAAGCTCGGCGTCCTTGGGGAAGTAGCGCCTGGGCAGGAGGATCTCGCCGTCGGCGCCGCCGTCCAGGTAAAGACCGAACTCCACGTGTTTCACGATTTGCAAACTGTTGTAACGCCCAAGCAGAGCCATTTCCGATGTTCCTCAAGACAAGGCGGCTATTCTACACCTGAAGCTGCCCGGCTGCCCGATCCGTGGGAACCGCCGAGCGCGGCGCGCATCTATTGCCTGGCAAGCAACCTGCAAGGATTCGCTCATGCCTGTCCGTCTGCCCAGAGCCCTGCTGCTCATTCTCGCGTTTGCCCTCACGCTCGCGGCCTGCAGCCGTATCGACCTCGCCTATCGCAACCTCGACCGGCTGGTGCCCTGGTCGCTGGGCGACTACCTGGACATGAATCGCCAGCAGAAGGCCCTGCTCGACGAACGGCTCAAGGGCCACCTGGCCTGGCACTGCAAGACACAACTGCCCGGCTACCTCGAATGGCTCGACAACGTGCGCCTGATGGTCGCCAACCAGGGCGTGACCGACCAGGCCCTGCAACAGCGCACTGCCGAGGCGCGCCAGGCCATCGGCCGGGTCGCTGAAGAGATCACCCCCTCCGCCGCCGAACTGCTGCGCGGCATGGGCGACGCGCAGGTCGGTGAAATGCGCAAGGCATTCAGCGACGACATTGCCGAGCGGCAGAAGGAATACGTCGACACCCCGCTACCCAAACAGATCCAGGCCCGTGCCACGCGCATGGAGAAACGCCTGACGCCGTGGCTGGGCGAGCTCAATGCCCGCCAGCGCCTGCGGGTGATGACCTGGTCCCAGGCCCTCGGCGATCAGAACAGCGAATGGATCGCCAATCGCCAGGCCTGGCAGCAACAGTTGGTGCTGGCCATGGAACAACGCCATTCGCCAGCGTTCGAGCCCCGCCTGGCGCAGTTGCTGCAGCGCAAGGAGAGCCTGTGGTCACCGGCCTACCGCATGGCCTTCGAGAACACCGAGCTGCAGGCCCGCAGCCTGCTGGTCGACCTGATGCAGCAGAGCAGCCCGGCGCAGCGGCAGTTCCTGCTGGACCGGCTGGCCAAGGTACGTCGTGACTTCAGTGAGCTGAAGTGCCTCAAGGGGTGAGGATCGGGGTGGCCTTTTCGCGGGCAAGCCCGCTCCCACAAGCCCCCACTGCCCTTGAGTTCAGTGGGGGCTTGTGGGAG
>NZ_JBLUPZ010000010.1:0-289178 GCF_048068255.1 Pseudomonas sp. NY15374 | reverse complement strand
CTCTCGTAGCGGGAGGCGAATCATACAGCACTCGAAGATGCTGTCAACTGCCTTTTTCACCGCTGCCGAT
This sequence comes from Pseudomonas sp. NY15374, assembly GCF_048068255.1. Taxonomy (NCBI): domain Bacteria; kingdom Pseudomonadati; phylum Pseudomonadota; class Gammaproteobacteria; order Pseudomonadales; family Pseudomonadaceae; genus Pseudomonas; species Pseudomonas sp. NY15374. Next base: position 289,108 of record NZ_JBLUPZ010000010.1, on the reverse strand, counting down.
CAGGTGATCGAAGCACTTCACACCTCACCGAACTCGCTTAAATCGTTGATTAGCAAGAAGTTTTGCGTTCCGTTTGCTGCGGAAGTGGGGCGCATTATAAGGGGATATGAGAGGGCGTCAACCTTTTATTTCAGTTATTTGAAAGATCCTCGGCGCAGACCTTATATAGGCCACCAAGTGCCTGCCTCAAACTTTGCTGCGCCTACAAGATCGAGCGCCGCCCGCGCGGCGCTTCGCGGGCAAGCCCGCTCCCACAGTATGTTTCGGGCCAGTGAGTCCTGTGGCATTTTCGCGCGCCCCCTTTGGCGCACGGCGCGGTACCGAGTCGTACACACCTGGCGGTCGCGCGCCTGTGGCACAGGCATAACTGGCCCGAAACAAATGTAGGGGTGGCGGTTCGGCGCTCCGACTTGCCCGCGAAGCGCCGCGCGGGCGGCGCTCGATTTTAAGGGCGCCAGAACCCCCAAGGCAGGCACCTTGCAGTCACCCATTAATCCAAACCAGGCCTCACCCACCCCACAAACCAAAACGGGGAGGCCTGTCGGCCTCCCCGCTTCTCACATCACCACAACCTTACAAGCTCGGGAACGCAAACTGCGACGCTTCATGGCTCTTGCGCTGCGGCCAACGCTGGGTAATCGCCTTACGACGGGTATAGAAGCGCACCCCATCCGGCCCATAGGCGTGCAGGTCACCAAACAGCGAACGCTTCCAGCCGCCAAAGCTGTGATAGCTCACCGGCACTGGCAGCGGCACGTTCACCCCTACCATGCCCACTTCAATCTCATCACAGAACAAACGCGCCGCTTCACCGTCACGGGTGAAGATGCAAGTGCCGTTGCCGTATTCGTGATCGTTGATGAGCTGCATCGCCTCTTCCAGGCTCTGCACTCGTACCACACACAGCACCGGCCCGAAGATCTCCTCTTTATAGATGCGCATCTCCGGAGTGACGTTGTCGAACAGCGTCCCCCCAACGAAGTAACCGTCTTCATTGCCCGCAACGCGGAAACCACGGCCATCCACCACCAGCTTGGCACCCGCAGCCACGCCATCGTCGATATAGCCTACGACCTTGTCACGTGCAGCGGCAGTGACCAACGGCCCCATGTCCAGCCCGCAAGAAGTGCCGGCACCAATCTTCAGCGCCTTGATCTGTGGCTCCAGCTTGGCGATCAGCGCATCGGCAACCTGGTCGCCCACGCACACCGCCACCGAGATCGCCATGCAGCGCTCGCCGCACGAACCATAGGCCGCACCCATCAGGGCGCTCACCGCATTGTCCAGCTCGGCATCGGGCATCAGCACCGCATGGTTCTTCGCACCACCCAACGCCTGCACACGCTTGCCGCGCTTGGTGCCTTCGGCATAGATGTATTCTGCGATCGGTGTCGAACCCACGAAGCTCAGAGCCTTGACTTCCGGTGCTTCGATCAGCGCATCCACCGCTTCCTTGTCGCCGTGCACCACATTGAGGATGCCCTTGGGCAGGCCGGCCTCCAGCAGAAGTTGGGCAATGAACAGGGTCGAGCTCGGGTCACGCTCCGACGGTTTGAGGATGAACGCATTGCCACAGACGATCGCCAGTGGGTACATCCACAGCGGCACCATCGCCGGGAAGTTGAACGGGGTAATGCCAGCCACCACGCCCAGCGGCTGGAAGTCGGACCAGGCATCGATGTTCGGGCCGACGTTGCGGCTGTACTCGCCCTTGAGAATTTCGGGCGCAGCACAGGCGAACTCGACGTTCTCGATACCGCGCTTCAGTTCGCCAGCGGCATCCTCGATCGTCTTGCCGTGCTCTTCGCTGATCATCTGCGAAATGCGCGCCTCGTTCTGCTCCAGCAGTTGCTTGAAGCGGAACATCACCTGGGCGCGCTTGGCCGGGGGCGTGTTGCGCCAGGCCGGGAATGCGGCCTTGGCCGAGTCGATGGCTTCCTGGATGGTGGCGCGGCTGGCGAGTTCGACCTTGCGCGTAGCTTGGCCGGTCGACGGGTTGAAGACATCGGCGGTGCGACCGCCCTTGGAAACCAGCTCACCATTGATCAGGTGCTGAACGATGCTCATGCAGAACTCCAGATAAAGAAGGTAGAAACAGGCGCGCTCAGGCGCCTGTCGTCAGCGTCGGAAAGATCAGTCGATCTGGTTCAGGGCTTCGCCTACCGCGTCGAACAGGCGATCCAGTTCCTGCGGCTTGGTGTTGAAGGTTGGGCCGAACTGCAGGGTGTCACCCCCGAAGCGGACATAGAAGCCGGCCTTCCACAGTTTCATGGCCGCCTCGTATGGACGCACGATCGCATCGCCATCGCGCGCTGCGATCTGGATCGCGCCAGCCAGGCCGTAGTTACGGATGTCGATGACATTCTTGGTGCCCTTGACGCCGTGCAGCAGGTTCTCGAAGTGCGGCGCCAGTTCGGCGGCGGATTGCACCAGGTTTTCCTTCTGCAGCAGGTCCAGCGCAGCGATACCGGCAGCGCAGGCCACAGGGTGAGCCGAATAGGTGTAGCCATGGGGGAATTCCACGGCGTACTCCGGCGTCGGTTGGTTCATGAAGGTCTGGTAGATTTCGCTGCTGGCGATCACCGCCCCCATCGGGATGGCGCCGTTGGTCACCTGCTTGGCGATGCACATCAGATCCGGAGTGACGCCGAAGGCTTCGGAGCCGGTCATCGCACCCATACGACCGAAGCCAGTGATCACTTCATCGAAGATCAGCAGGATGTTGTGCTGGGTGCAGATTTCACGCAGACGTTTCAGATAACCCTTCGGCGGAGGCAGCACGCCAGCGGAACCGGCCAGCGGCTCGACGATCACAGCGGCGATGTTCGAAGCGTCATGCAATTCGATCAGCTTGAGCATCTCCTCGGCCAGGGCGATACCGCCCTCCTCCGGCATGCCGCGGGAGAAAGCGTTCACCGGAAGCACGGTGTGAGGCAGATGGTCGACATCCAGCAGTTGGCCGAACATCTTGCGGTTGCCATTGACCCCACCCAGGCTGGTGCCAGCGATGTTCACGCCGTGGTAACCACGGGCACGACCAATGATCTTGGTCTTGGTTGCCTGGCCTTTCAGGCGCCAGTAGGCACGCACCATCTTCAGCGCGGTGTCGGCGCACTCGGAGCCGGAGTTGGTATAGAAGACATGGTTGAGGTCGCCCGGCGTCAGCTCGGCGATCTTCTCGGCCAGCTGGAACGACAGCGGATGGCCGAACTGGAAGGCCGGCGAATAATCCAGTGTGCTCAGCTGGCGCGTCACCGCGTCGGTGATTTCCTTGCGGGTATGCCCGGCGCCGCAGGTCCACAGGCCCGACAGTGCGTCGAAGATCTTGCGCCCCTTGTCGTCAACCAGGTGATTGCCTTCGGCGGCCACGATCAGGCGTGGATCACGCTGGAAGTTGCGGTTGGCGGTGTAGGGCATCCAGTGAGCATCCAGCTTGAGCTGGCTGGCCAGGCCGGACGGGGCGGTTTCGGGCATGTTCATCGGCGGTTCCTCGGAAGACGACTAGGCAACGATGGCTGTTGTTGCAGCTAAATTGTCACGGGGATAAAGTCTGAAAAAGCCAACATTTCTAATCTTCAGTTAGCAGCGGACTAAACTTATGAGTCGTCGCCCCGATCCTCTCGCGCAAGTCAGCGATTTCGATATTCGTCTGCTGAAGATTTACCGCAGTGTCGTCGAGTGCGGCGGCTTTTCGGCGGCGGAAAACGTACTGGGTATCGGACGCTCGGCCATCAGCCAGCAGATGAACGATCTGGAACAGCGCCTGGGCTTGCGCTTGTGCCAGCGTGGCCGGGCAGGCTTTTCGCTCACCGAAGAAGGCCGCGAGGTCTACCAATCGGCGCTGCAACTGCTCAGCGCCCTTGAGAGCTTTCGCACCGAGGTCAACGGACTGCACCAGCACCTGCGTGGCGAACTCAATATCGGCCTGACCGACAACCTGGTTACCTTGCCTCACATGCGCATCACCCACGCGCTCGCTGAGCTCAAGGATCGTGGGCCGGATGTGCGCATCCAGATTCGCATGATCGCCCCGAGCCAGGTCGAACAAGGGGTGCTGGACGGCAGCCTGCATGTCGGCGTGGTGCCGCAGACCAGCCCGCTCTCGGGCCTGGAATACCAGCCCCTGTACAGCGAACGTTCATTGCTCTACTGCGCAGTCGGCCACCCCCTGTTCTATGCCGAGGATCAGAAAATCGACGATCAGCGCCTCAACAGCCAGGAAGCCATCGCTCCGACCTTCCGCTTGCCAGCGGACATCCAGGCGCACTACCAGGCACTGAACTGCACCGCCAGCGCCTCGGACCGCGAGGGCATGGCATTTCTCATCCTCACCGGCCGCTACATCGGCTACCTGCCCGATCACTACGCCATGTTCTGGGTCCAGCAGGGCCGCCTGCGAGCACTGAAACCGACGCAACGCTTCTATGACCTGAGCCTGAGCTGGGTGACGCGCAAGGGACGGCGTCCGAATCTGGTGCTGGAAAGTTTTCTCGAAAGCCTTGCGGCAACGCGCTAATGCTTGTCACTTCGGCACAGGCAGGTAATCTGTCCGACATCCGTTGCCCACAGACCCCGTACGGAAACGTCCATGACCTTTGAAGTCCCTGCGCATCGCCTCTCCGCCTCGGGCAAGCCCGCCGGCCGCATTCGCCAAAAGAACGAACAGGCCATCATCCAGGCCGCCGAGGACGAATTCGCCCGTCATGGCTTCAAGGGCACCAGCATGAACACCATCGCGCTGAAGGCCAACCTGCCCAAAGCCAACCTGCACTACTACTTCACCAACAAGCTCGGCCTTTATATTGCCGTGCTCAGTAACATCATCGAATTGTGGGACAGCACCTTCAACGCCTTGAGCGTCGAGGACGACCCAGCCGTGGCGTTGAGCCAGTACATTCGCACCAAGATGGAGTTCTCCCGGCGCAACCCGCAGGCATCTCGGATCTTCGCCATGGAAGTGATCAGCGGCGGCCAGTGCCTGAGCGAATACTTCAGCGCCGACTACCGCGAGTGGTTCCGCGGGCGCGCCGCAGTGTTCCAGGCCTGGATCGAGGCCGGCAAGATGGACCGGGTAGACCCTGTGCACCTGATCTTCCTGCTCTGGGGCAGTACCCAGCACTACGCCGACTTCGCCACCCAGATCTGCCAGGTCACCGGCCGCAGCCGCCTGACCAAGCAGGACATGGAAGACGCCAGCAACAACCTTATCCACATCATTCTCAAAGGCTGCGGCATCACCCCGCCCGCGTGACCCGGACCTATGCCCTCTACCCTGCTTGAGCTCTGCGAGTTCCGCGAAGACATCCGCAAGAGCCGCTTCATCACCCTCGCCGGCCCTGTCAGCAGTGCCGCCGAGGCGATGAGCTTCATCGAACGTCACAGCGACCTGGCCGCCACCCACAATTGCTGGGCCTGGAAAATCGGCGCGCAATACCGCAGCAGCGATGATGGCGAGCCGGGCGGCACCGCCGGACGTCCAATTCTTGCGGCGATCGAAGCCCAGGACTGCGATCAGGTGGTGGTGCTGGTCATCCGCTGGTATGGCGGTATCCAGCTCGGCACCGGAGGCCTGGCCCGTGCCTATGGCGGGGGTGCCAACAAGTGCTTGCAACAGGCGCCGAAACGGCTGCTGGTACAGCGCAGCGAATTCACCTGCAGTTGCACGTTCAGCGAACTGGCCTTGCTCAAGCTGCGCCTGGCCGAGGCCCACGGGCTGGTGCTGGACGAACAGTTCACGGCAAACGGCGTCGATCTACTCCTGGCGCTGGGCAAAGAGCACGTACAGACCTTCCAGCAGCAATTGTCCGACCTCAGCCGTGGCCGGATTCGTCTCGAACCTCGCTGAAAGGTGCTCACAACTACTGTGGGCCTGCCTGTGGATAAGCTTGGGGCATTCTTTGGCAAGCCTTGCCACGTATGGCTTTCAGCCGATTGAGCATATTTTGATCACTGTTTGATGACACCCGCAAACGACTGAAACCCGGAGAGTTATCCCCATCGCCCGGTTTTCACGAGCTTTCCCGCTGCCCACGCGCTTGCACACAATAACTGTGGAACAGCCTGTGGATAACCCGTGCGCCAACAGGCAGGGCGCCCACCAGCACACGGCGCGGAGCGTCTGATCATTTTTTGTACAAACGCAACGCAGGCGAGTCGCCCCCGCCTGGAGTATCCTCGATATCCTTCTTCAAGCGACCTCGGAGCATCCACATGTCCACAAGCAAAAACGCCCTCATCATCGGCGCCTCCCGCGGATTGGGACTGGGCTTGGTACAACGTCTGCGTGAAGACGGCTGGAACGTGACAGCCACCGTGCGCGATGCAAGCAAGCCGGGTGCCTTGAAAGATGTCGCAGGTGTGCGCATCGAATCCCTGGAAATGAACGATACCGCCTTGCTCGACGACCTCAAGCAGCGTGTGCAAGACGAGATTTTCGACCTGGTCTTCGTCAATGCCGGAGTCATGGGACCGTTGCCACAAGACCTGGAAACCGTGCAAGACACGCAGATCGGCGACCTGTTCATGACCAATGCCGTTGCGCCCATCCGTGTGGCGCGTCGCCTGGTCGGGCAGATCCGCGAAAACACCGGGGTGCTGGCGTTCATGAGCTCGGGCCTGGGTAGCGTGACCAGCCCTGATGGCAACGAGATCTGCCTGTACAAGGCCAGCAAGGCCGCGCTCAACTCGATGATCAACAGCTTCGTGGTTGAGTTGCAGCGTTCCGACCTGAGCGTGCTGGCCATGCACCCAGGCTGGGTGAAGACCGACATGGGCGGCGAAAACGCGGAAATCGACGTGTTCACCAGCACACGCGGCATGCTCGACCGGATCAACGAGCAAAGCGGCCAGGGCGGCCTGCGCTTTATCAACTACAAGGGTGACGCCCTGACCTGGTGAATTGAAAGCCACGTGGCGAGGCAGTAGACTCGATGCCTCGCCTCGCGGCGGACCTGGATCAGCAGACAGGGCAACACTGAGCTGGCTAACCCTGAACCCACTTTCAGAGGAGCCGGCACCATGCCTGCGACCCGTATCTGGTTGAAATCCCCCCTTGCCATCTTCACTGCCAACGGCACCGATGCCCGCGGTGGCCTGGTCATTGAAAACGGCCGCATCACCCAACTGCTCGCCCTCGGCGAACAGCCCGACACCGCCTGTGACCAAGTGTTCGATGCCCGTGAGCACGTTGTGCTGCCAGGTCTGATCAACACTCACCACCACTTCTACCAGACACTCACCCGCGCCTGGGCTCCTGTGGTCAACCAACCACTGTTTCCCTGGCTCAAGACCCTCTACCCGGTGTGGGCACGGCTAACCCCGGCCAAACTGGCGCTCGCCAGCGAGGTTGCACTGGCCGAACTGCTGCTGTCGGGTTGCACCACCGCCGCCGATCACCATTACCTGTTCCCGGAAGGTCTGGACCACGCCATCGACGTACAGGTAGAGGTCGTACACAAGCTCGGCATGCGCGCCATGCTGACCCGCGGCTCGATGAGCCTGGGTGAAGCGGACGGTGGCTTGCCCCCGCAGCAGACAGTGCAACAAGGCGAAGTGATCCTGGCCGACAGTCAGCGACTTATCCACAGTTATCATGAGCGTGGCGAAGGTGCGCGCATCCAGATAGCCTTGGCGCCCTGCTCACCCTTCTCGGTCACGCCTGAGATCATGCGCGCCAGCGCCAGCCTGGCCGAAGAGCTGGACGTGCGCCTGCACACCCACCTGGCCGAAACACTCGATGAGGAAGACTTCTGCCTGCAGCGCTTCGGCCTACGCACCGTGGACTATCTGGACAGTGTCGGCTGGCTCGGCCCACGCACCTGGCTGGCCCATGGTATCCATTTCAACCCGGACGAAATCACGCGCCTGGGCGCTGCCGGCACCGGTATCTGCCATTGCCCGAGCTCGAACATGCGCCTGGCCTCGGGAATCTGCCCGACCATCGAGCTCGAAGCGGCCGGGGCCGCAGTCGGCCTGGGTGTAGACGGCTCGGCGTCCAACGATGCCTCGAACATGATCCTCGAAGCGCGCCAGGCCCTCTACCTGCAACGCCTGCGCTACGGCGCCGAGCAAATCACGCCCGAGCGCGCGCTGGGCTGGGCAACCCGTGGCTCGGCGCAACTGCTGGGCCGCAGCGACATTGGGGAGCTGGCGGTGGGCAAGCAGGCGGACCTGGCGTTATTCAAGCTCGACGAACTGCGTTTCTCCGGAAGCCACGATCCGCTGTCGGCGCTGCTGCTGTGCGCGGCGGACCGGGCTGACCGAGTCATGGTCGGCGGACACTGGCGCGTGATCGATGGCCAGATCGAGGGACTCGATGTCCAGGGCCTGATCGCCGACCATCGTCAGGCGGCAGCCGCACTGGTCGCCGGTTGAAGCACAGCGGGGCTGTCGGTCAGCCCCGCCCTACCGAATAGCGCATAGCCCTGTAGAATGTCGGCCAACCGTACCTGATTCGAGATCACACCCTATGTATGACTGGCTCAATGCCTTGCCCAAGGCCGAACTGCATATGCACCTGGAAGGTTCGCTGGAGCCGGAACTGCTGTTCGCCCTGGCCGAACGCAACAAGGTCGCCCTGCCCTGGGCCGACGTGGAGACGCTGCGCAGCGCCTACGCGTTCAACAACCTGCAGGAGTTTCTCGACCTCTACTACCAGGGCGCTGATGTATTGCGCACCGAGCAGGACTTCTACGACCTGACCTGGGCCTACCTGCAACGCTGCAAGGCGCAGAACGTCATTCACACCGAACCCTTCTTCGACCCACAGACCCATACCGACAGGGGTATCCCCTTCGAGGTGGTGCTCGGCGGCATCAACCAGGCGCTCAAGGATGGTCGCGAGCAGTTGGGTATCAGCAGCGGCCTGATCCTGAGCTTCCTGCGCCACCTCAGCGAGGCGGAGGCCGAGAAGACCCTCGACCAGGCCCTGCCATTCCGCGATGCCTTCATTGCCGTGGGCCTGGACAGCTCGGAGAAAGGCCATCCACCAAGCAAGTTCCAGCGCGTCTTCGACCGAGCCCGCAACGAAGGCCTGGTCGCCGTTGCCCACGCCGGCGAGGAAGGGCCGCCCGAGTACATCTGGGAAGCCCTCGACCTGCTGAAAATCAAGCGCATTGACCACGGCGTGCGAGCTATCGAAGATGAGCGGCTGATGCAACGCATCATCGACGAGCAGATTCCGCTGACCGTCTGCCCGCTGTCGAACACCAAGCTCTGCGTGTTCGATCATATGAGCCAGCACAACATCCTCGACATGCTCGAGCGTGGGGTCAAAGTCACGGTGAACTCCGATGATCCGGCCTACTTCGGCGGATATGTCACGGAAAACTTCCACGCCTTGTACCAGCATCTGGGCATGTCCCAAGAGCAGGCAATGCACCTGGCACAGAACAGCCTGGATGCACGTCTGGTTTGAGTGGACGAGCACAGCCGGCATTACAGGGGCACTTCAGCCCACCTGCAATGCCGGCACCCGCGCGATACGGTTGATCTCTTGAATACCCAGGGAAGAAATCTGCATCACGCGGGACCCCTCCTGCTCGCGTATCCAGCCAGACTGCATGAACAACCTGAGCATCGCTTGCCCAACACCACCGCCCAGGTGGGGGCCGTTGTCACTCCACTCGCTGCTGTGGCAGACCACACAGGCACCGCGCTGGCGCGGCGCCAGCGCATCGATGTAGACGCCAATCGCGGCCAGTTGCACACGCCCTTCCAGGCTCACGGTAGGGTGCAGGTCATTGCCCTCCAACCAACCAGCGGACACCATGCGCCGATACAGGTCTACCGCAATTTCGCCACCCAGGTGATCGCCACAACGTCGCGCCCTGCGCAACGACAGTGGCACCTGCAACGGCCTGACCGATCCCTGGCATTCGCCACGACCACCAAGCTGCACGCTGGCCAGTGCCTCGACCGCGGCGATCACCTCGGGGGTGGCCAGTCGAAAATAGCGCTTGCGCCCACGTGCCTCGAGGCGCAGCAGGCCGGCAGCCGACAACAAGGACAAGTGCGCGCAGGCCGATGACGGCGTAACGCCAATCATGAGTGCCAACTCGTCAGCGTGCCGAGAAGATCCATCGATCAGGGCCCAGAGCATGGCACTGCGCTTGGGCTCGGCCATCAGACCGGCGATCTGACTGATACTGCTGACTGCTTTCATACTCTATCAACTCCATTGCAAGGTCCGTTTTTTATCCAATGGCCATCATGGCAGTGGGACTGGCCAGAGGTTGCAGCAGATAGTGTGGGTTGCAGCCTGTCAGGCAGTGTGGGAAACACCGCCTGGTGGGGAAACCGCTCCTGGGGGCAAGTATAAGCCGCCGAAAGCCCTGTACTAGCTGGGTTTGGCCAACGTTTCGCGACACAAGACCGAGGGTAGTAGCACCCTTCACGAGATCGAAAAAAGCCGGTAAATGACGAGCGCTATCAGCATCCCCTCTAACATCCCGGACCTGGCCAGATTCCTTGCCAGATAAAGGCCACAGCAGAGGAACAATGCCGACAGTCGAGTTCCACAAGTAGGGCAAGAAAAAGCGAAGGTTCGCATCTTGGTTGAATCAGCCTTTCGTCCCTCGGGTGACCGTCAGTCAGGACGTCACCCCGGCATGTGGCGGGCAATAGGGACGGCGCTACACTGATTTCGCTCTCACCCCGACTGGAGGATGCCGCGATGAAGATTGTCGTCAGTACATCGAACCGCCACCCCAACTGCCCCTGGCAGGTACAGCTCGATCAACATGTGGTGAGTTTTCGCAGCGAGGCGGAGGCCCGGGCATTCGTCGCCGTTCTGGAGACACGCCTGAAGGCCCCTCACCCCCTCATGCAGCCTGCCTGGACTGGAGGCGTCGAGTCAGCATCGCGACATTGACCACCAGCACACCGCACAAGCTGATCACCAAGGCCATCGGCACTGCGCTGCCATCGTGCAGAACCCCCACCAGCGCTGCCGCGCCTGCGGCGACGCTGAACTGCAGGCTGCCCATCAATGCCGATGCGCTGCCGGCCCTGGCCCCCTGCCCGTTCATGGCACAGGCCGAGGCGTTGGGAATGATGCAGCCCAGGCTGGCGATGCAAACGAACAGCGGCACCAGCAATGGCCACAACTGCGTCGGACGCAGCAGCGCCACCCCCAGCAGTACCAACCCGGCAGCCAGGTAGAGCCATACCGCTCGGGCCAGCAGGAAGGCAGGGCCGCGCTTGGCCAGCAGTCGGGCGTTGACCTGGGCGCAGAGGATGAAACCGGCAGCATTGGTGCCAAACAGCCAGCCGTAATGCTCGGCCGGTACACCATAGAGCTTGATGAACACGAACGGGGAACCGGCGATATAGGCGAACATGCCGGCGATGGCGATGCCGCCCGTCAGCGCATGCCCCAGGAACACCCGATCGCCCAGCAGCCGCAGGTACTGACGCAAGGCACCCGACAGCGGCTGGCGGGGCACATGGGCTGGCAGGCTTTCCGGCAGCCCCAGGCTCACGGCCAGCAGGCAGGCGGCGCTGAACAGGCTGAGCACCAGGAAGATCGACTGCCAGCCAGACACATTGATCAGCACGCCACCGAGCATTGGCGCGAGAATCGGCGCGAGCCCCATCACCAGCATCAATTGCGAGAACGCTTTGGCTGCCCCCACCGCGTCACATTTGTCGACGACGATGGCACGCGACAACACCATGCCCGCACACCCACCCAATGCCTGGATGAACCGCGCCACCACAAGAGTGTCGAGGTCCGGGGCGTAGGCGCAGGCGAGCGACGCCAGGGTGAAAAGGCTGATACCGAACAACAGTGGCTTGCGTCGGCCGAAACGGTCGGCGATCGGACCATAGGCCAGTTGGCCAAGCGACAAACCAAGGAAATAGGCAGCCAGGGTCGTCTGGACGTGCTGTTCATCGGTGCCGAAGGCCTGGGCCATGGCAGGGAACGCGGGGAGATAGAAATCGATCGCCAATGGCGCGAAGGCCGAGAGAGCGCCGAGGATCAACAGGATGCGCAGGTTCATCGGAAATCCATAGCAGGCTAAGCAACGGGCTAGTCTAACTGCACTGGGGTCGGCCTGGTATGAAAAGCTTTGTAACAGTTACGCCCAAAAACGGTGATACCCGCAGCAGGTACCACCGTTCATCGTCGTCAGGCCGGATCGACCTGATAACCCTCTTCACGGATCGCCTCCAGGATCTGCTGCGCCCCGAGCTGGCTCTGCACCCGCACCTGTTTGGCGCCCAGGTCGACCTCCACCTGCGCCGTCGCATCCTGCTCCTGAACCGCACGGGTCACTGCCTTGACGCAATGACCGCAGCTCATGCCCTGCACATTGAAGACTTGCATTGGAACTACCTCCATCTGGGTTTTGCGGAGAGTTTCAAGCTTGCCATCATGGCAAGGTCAAGTTCTGCACAAAACGGCCGGGCTGGAAATCCGCGAGCGGCTCGGCCAAGCTGCGCTTTTGACGACTCGCCAACCAGGAGAAGTTTCATGATCAGGGCAGCATTGGGCCTCGTCGGGCTGCTGAGTGCCGTGGCCGTCGTGCCACCGGTCAGCGCCGAGGGCAATTCGGACTACAGCGTGCTGATCATTTCCCGGGAACGCCTGGAAGTGGCCACCAGCTGCGAAATCGGTGTGTATCTCAACGACCAGCTTTCCGGCCGTGTGTTCCAGGAACAATCGACCTCGTTCAACCTGCCGCCTGGACCGGTGGACGTGCGCCTGCGCCTGCTGCCCGGGCAGGTGCCCGGTTGTGCACCCGGCGTCGAAGACCAGCGCAGCACCCGCCTCAACCTGCAAGCGGGCCAGATCAACAAATACCGGATCGCCGTGGGCCAGAATGGACTGGAATTGAAGCGAGCCGGCCTGGGGTATTGACCTTACCAACATGGCAAGCTTGATGCTGCAGGCTCGATCACGGAGGAAAGCCCATGTCCGCATCAACTACCTTCGACCTGCCGATCAGCGGCATGACCTGCGCCAGTTGCGTCGGCCGCGTCGAGCGCGCGCTGCGTAAGGTCAACGGCGCCGAACAGGTCAGCGTCAACCTTGCCACCGAACAGGCCAGGGTCCAGGCTCCGGCCGAAAGCCTGCCGGACCTGCTCGAGGCCGTGCGCAAGGCCGGCTACAGCGTGCCGAGCCGCACCCTTGAACTTCAGGTGGGCGGCATGACCTGCGCCAGCTGTGTCGGCCGCGTAGAGCGCGCCCTGGGCAAGGTGTCCGGCGTCGAGCAGGTCAGCGTGAACCTGGCGAGCGAACGCGCCCACCTCAGGGTGCTCGAGGGCGTCAGCGACGACGCCTTGATCGGCGCCGTGGAAAAGGCCGGCTACAGCGCCAGCCTGCCACGTACCGCCCAGGACGATCGCCATGACGCGCAGCGACGCCTGCGCAACGAACGCCTCGCGGTGATCGCCGCCCTGCTGCTGGCCTTGCCCCTGGTACTGCCAATGCTGGTGCAGCCGTTCGGCTTGCATTGGATGCTGCCGGCCTGGGCTCAGTTCGTACTGGCGACACCGGTGCAGTTCATCCTCGGCGCACGCTTCTACAAGGCCGCCTGGAAAGCCGTGCGTGCCGGCGCAGGCAACATGGACCTGCTGGTGGCGCTCGGCACCAGCGCTGGCTATGGCCTGAGCCTGTATGAATGGTCGCAGGCCCATGTGGGCATGGAGCCTCACCTCTATTTCGAAGCCTCGGCCGTGGTAATCGCCCTGGTATTGCTGGGCAAATACCTGGAAAGCCGTGCCAAGCGCCAGACCGCCAGTGCCATTCGCGCCCTGGAAGCCCTGCGCCCCGAACGCGCATTGCGCGTGGTCGAAGGCCGCGAGGAAGACGTAGCGATCAGCCAGTTGCGCCTGGACGATCTGGTGCTGGTCAAGCCCGGCGAGCGCTTCCCGGTCGACGGCGAGGTGATCGAAGGCAGCAGTCACGCCGACGAAGCGCTGATCAGCGGCGAAAGCCTGCCAGTACCCAAACAGCCCGGCGACAAGGTCACCGGCGGTGCGATCAACGGTGAAGGACGCCTGCTGGTGCGCACCCTGGCCCTGGGCACCGAAACCGTACTTGCGCGGATCATTCGCCTGGTCGAAGACGCCCAGGCCGCCAAGGCACCGATCCAGAAGCTGGTCGACCGGGTCAGCCAAGTGTTCGTCCCGGCAGTGCTGGTGCTGGCTTTGATCACCCTGGTCGGCTGGTGGCTGGCCGGCGCACCGCTGGAAAGCGCACTGATCAACGCCGTGGCCGTGCTGGTGATCGCCTGCCCTTGCGCTCTGGGCCTGGCCACACCAGCGGCGATCATGGCCGGCACGGGTGTGGCAGCCAGCCATGGCATCCTGATCAAGGACGCCGAAGCATTGGAGCGAGCCCATGCGGTCAATCGGGTGGTCTTCGACAAGACCGGCACCCTGACCTCCGGCAGCCCCCGCATCGTCCACAGCGAAGCCGCCGTCGGCGATACACACGACCTGCTGCGCCTGGCCGGAGCCCTGCAACGCGGCAGCGAGCATCCGCTGGCCAAGGCCGTGCTGGATGGTGGCGCTGAGCAAGGGCTGGAGATGCCCCTGGTAAGCGATAGCCAGTCGCTCACCGGGCGCGGCATCGCCGGTACGGTCGAAGGCCGGGTATTGGCCCTGGGCAACCGACGCCTGCTCGACGAAAGCGGCCTCGAGCCCGGCGCCCTGCTCGATAAGGCCCAGGCCTGGGAAGCCGAAGGTCGCACGTTGTCGTGGTTGATCGAGCGCGCACCGCATGCCCGCGTGCTCGGGTTGTTCGCCTTTGGTGACAGCCTCAAGCCCGGCGCCGAGCAGGCGATCGCGGCACTGCGCTCACAGGGCATCAGCAGTCACCTGTTGACCGGCGACAACCGCGGCAGCGCCAAGGTGGTCGCCGAGGCGCTGGGCATCGACGATGTGCACGCCGAAGTCTTGCCAGCCGACAAAGCGGCCACCGTCAACGCACTCAAGCAGAACGCCGTGGTGGCCATGGTCGGCGACGGCATCAACGATGCCCCGGCCCTGGCCGCCGCCGATATCGGCATCGCCATGGGAGGCGGCACGGACGTAGCAATGCAGGCCGCCGGCATCACCCTGATGCGCGGCGACCCTCGCCTGGTACCTGCGGCCCTGGAAATCAGCAACAAGACCTACGCCAAGATCCGTCAGAATCTGTTCTGGGCGTTCATCTACAACCTGATCGGTATCCCGCTTGCCGCCTTTGGCTTCCTCAACCCGGTTCTGGCTGGCGCGGCCATGGCGCTCTCCAGCGTCAGCGTGGTGAGCAACGCCTTGTGGCACAAGACCTGGAAGCCCACCGGCATCGCTTCGAAGGAGACGCCATGAACATCGGCCAAGCCGCCCGGCGCAGCGGGCTCAGCGCCAAGATGATCCGCTACTACGAGTCCATCGGACTGCTCAAGCCGGCGCTGCGCAGCGACAGCGGCTATCGGCTGTACCAGCAGGAAGACCTGCACAGCCTGGCGTTCATCAAGCGCTCGCGCGACCTGGGGTTTTCCCTGGAAGAAGTGTCCCGGCTGCTGACACTCTGGCAGGACCGCCAGCGCGCCAGCGCCGACGTCAAGGCGCTGGCGACACAGCATATCGACGAACTGAACCGGCGGATCGAGGAGATGGTGAGCCTGCGCGATACCTTGAGCGAGCTGGTCGCCCACTGCCAGGGCGATGATCGCCCCGACTGCCCGATTCTCAGGGACCTGGCGAACGAAGGTGAATGCTGCCACTGAGCGCTGCCGGGGGCTGCCTGACGGCCCGCGGCAGTATTTTGGTATGCCATATTAGCCATCCCTGGCCGAACCGACCTCAATTTCAAGTTTCATCCAATAAATACGGGAGTTTCACTCAGAAATTCCTGCGCCCTGCCGATGCCCTGTATACCAGTTTCATGCGTCGACAAGAAAAAATCCGGGAGCGTGGATGAACATCAAGCAAAAATTGACCTGGGCCTTCGCCGTCATTGCCGGCCTGCCCATCGTTCTGGTCGCCACCGTAGTGGTACTGAACCTGCGTGAAGAAGCGCAGGACGACTTCCTGGATGGCAGCAGCCGGGAGATCCGCCAGGTCGGCAACGCGATGAACATCTTCTTCCAGGGCATTGCACAGAACGTCGAGTACCTCGCCAGCCAGCCCTTGGTCACCGCCAGCGCCGACAATCTCAAGAAGTACATTGCCGCCGACGCCGCGCAGATTCCCCTGGGCGAGCAGGACAAGGCGCTGTACGACCAGTTCACCCGCCTGGCCCAGAGCCACCCCGACTACGCGTACGTGTCCTACGGCGTGAAAGACGGCGGCTATGCGTTCTGGCCGGGCGATCCGAAGATGGCCAGCTACGACCCACGCACCCGCCCCTGGTTCCAGGCCGCCATGGCCAGCCCCGGCAAGACCCTGCGCACCGCGCCCTACTACTGGGCCGGCGACGACGCCGTGCTGGTCAGCACCGTGCGCACCGTGGCCAACCAGCTCGGTAGCCCGGGCGGCGTGGTCAACATCGACGTCTCGCTCAAGGGGCTGACCGAGATCGTCAAGCAGATCAAGCTGGGTGACAGCGGCTACCTGATCCTGATGGAGAACAACGGCAACGTCATGGTCGACCCGCGTGACGCCAGCCACAACTTCAAGCAGCTGGACAGCTTCGGTGGCGGCTACGCCGAGTTGGCCAAGGCCGGCAAGGGCCTGGCCCAAGTGACACTCGACGGCGAGCGCTACATGGCCAACATCTACCCCGACGAGCGCCTGGGCTGGACTTTCATCGGCCTGATCCGCCAGGACGAGGTGATGCAGACCACCACCCGCCTGACCTGGCTGATCGGCACCCTCGCACTGGTGCTGGCGGCAGTCTTCGCCGTGGCTGGCGCTGCCTTCGCCAAGCTCATCGTCCGGCCGATCAACAGCGTCACCAGCGGCCTGGAAGACATCGCCCAGGGCGAAGGCGACCTGACCCGTAATCTCGAAGTGCGAGGCAGCGACGAAACCGCGCAACTGGCCAACTGGTTCAACCAGTTCCTGGGGGCGATTCGCAGCCTGATCCAGCATATCGGCGGCGCCGCCGGCAAGATCCTCAGCACCTCGGCCAGCTCCACCCGGGTGTCCGGCGACATGGCCGAAGCCGCCGGCCGTCAGCGCGAGGCGGTGGACATGGTGTCCACCGCCTTCCATGAAATGGTCGCCACCGCCAACGAAGTGGCGCGCTCCTGCAGCCAGGCTGCGCAGTCGGCCGACAGCGGTCAGCAACAGGCACGCGAAGGGCAACAGCAGATAGATGCGGCCGTACAGAGCGTCGACCGCCTGAGCCAGGAGATCGAGCAATCGGCGCAGTCGATCCAGCAACTGGAGCGCGACAGCAACGCGATCCAGTCGATTCTCGGCACCATCCGCTCGATCGCCGAGCAGACCAACCTTCTGGCCCTCAACGCCGCCATCGAAGCGGCCCGCGCCGGAGAGCAGGGCCGTGGCTTTGCCGTGGTAGCCGACGAAGTCCGCGCCCTGGCCAAGCGCACCGCCGACTCCACCGCCGAGATCGACGGGCTGCTGGGCAACCTCGCCAACCGTACCGCCGAAGTGGCCGAGCAGATGCATGCCAGCCTTGAGGTGTCGCAGCAGTCGGTCAACCGCATCGGCCTGGCGCGCGACAGCTTCGGGCAGATCCGCGAGTCGGTAGACATCATCCGTGACATGAACACCCAGATCGCCACCGCCGCCGAAGAGCAGCACCAGGTGGCCGAGGACATCAATCGGCATATCAGCCAGATTCACGGCGATGCGCAGTTGGTGGCCGAGCTTGCGCAAGCAGCGCGGCAGGACTCCCAGAGCCTGGAAGGGTTGTCCAACGAGCTGGATGCGTTGGTGCGGCGGTTCAGGACCTGACGTTCACGCGCCACACCGCAACCCTCGGTGTGGCGCGCCTCACTCAGAACGAGTGGCTCAGGCCGAGGTTGATCCCATAACGCTGATCAACATTGCGCCCGCGGGCCGCCTCAACCTCCGTGCTGATTGTCCAGCCTGACAGCACCTCGGACGATACGCCCAATGCCATCTCGGTGCGCCCGCTGCTGAACCTGTTGTCGAGTTCATGACCGTTGAGGCTGACCCTGCGCGTGCCACCCAGGTTGTCCATCACCGCGATGCGGCCATGAGTCGACAGTTCCAGACCATTGTTCAAGACGATGACGCGCCCCCCCTTGATACCGAGCGCCCCCATGTTCAGGTGTTGGTTGGATGACTCGACCTCAAGCCCATTACTCAAGCTGCTGCGCTGCCCCTGCACGATCGCGGCACTCAGTTGTACAAAAGGCTGCACATACCAACCTTGATCAAGGCTCAAGCGACGACCAGTCTCCAGCGTGAGCCCATACCCCCCCTGACGGCGATTGCCGGACACCTTGCGTCCATCGTGAGCCCGGGCATCGAGGGTGCCATCGAACAGGTTGAGCTTGAGCGCAGCATCGGCGTAGTAACCGGAGTTGTCGCCCCAACCGGCATACAACGCGGAGAAGTAGCTGTTCAGTGTTGCAGATGAGCCGCGCTGCAGGCCAATCGCCGAATGACTGAGTCCCACTGCCGCACCGACCCGCCAAGTATCATCGAGCAAAGTATCAGCGCCCAAGGCAAAGCCACCAACGCGCTGGGTATAGCGGGTGCCGACGGCACTGTCGACATCAAAGCCGGTCGTGCCGGTATGCATCCACAACCCGGCTGAACCACCATTGGTCCGCAGTTTTTCGAGGCGTCCGACAACCCATCGGGACTCGACCTGCGACGCGGCTTCAAGCGAACTGTCGAACGCCATCGCCGTCTCACCGGCATTGCTCAGTCTCGCCTTGCCCCGCATGTCGACCTGTGGCCGTAAACTCCACTGGTCGCCTTCGCGGACCAACTCGTGAGCAAAGGCCCCTGCATCGACCGGGCCGGATGCCAGATCGAACGTCGCATCACCACTGCCGATTCCGACCACCGGCCCCTGTGGCTCATGGCCAGAACTTGCCAGGTGCAAGGCAAAGCTGCCGCTGGCATGACTGTCTATCTGCAAGCGGCCATGGTCGAGCCAGAACGTGCCTTCTCCTTGCAAGGTCTCGGCTCGCAAAATACTGCCTGACTGCACGACTACCGAACCCTGGCGCAAGTCGAGAGCGCCGACCTGAGCGTCCGCTACCGTCTCCCACCTGGACTGCGCGCCAATCTGCAACTGCTGGACATTATGTAGCTGACCGCGTAACTGCGCCGCATTGTCCAGGGTGATATCAGCACTGGCACCCTGCTCGACGCGGATGTCGCCTTCCAGGCGACTGTTGCTCACGTGAAGCGAGGCCTCGCCCCCCTCGATGACCTCAAGCAGCACGCCGTTGGCGCCTTTGAGTTGGCCTCCGTCGGCCACCCGAATGTCCACCTGTGCGTCACGAACCACTACCGCACTACCCTGCAGACCCTCGATCAGACTGGCTTGAACAACGACCTGATTGGACAGATCCTTTTGCCAGAACTCCGGTGTACCAACTTCCAGGCCGACGCCCCCCGACACCACGGTCCCTTCATGCAACGCAAGTGTTCCGCCCTTGAGTACCACACCTGCTCTGTCACCGTGGATGCGCGAACTGCGCGCGTGCAGATCAGCCGAGTCCAACTCCACCCCAGTGGTGGCACCGCGCACACTGCTGCCGCTCAAGATTGCCGTAGACGTCAAAGTGTCATCGCCCAGCGTTCCAAGGGCCATACCGATGGAGCCTGTGCTGACTACCGTGGCGTTGGTCAGGTTGACCGCACCGTCCACGATGCTGATCGCAGCCCTGTCGGTCGAACTCACCTTGGCTCCCTCGACGTTGACCTGACCGCCGTCGAACCCTGTGATACGCCCGGTCTCGGCGCCCGGACGCACGTCAAGACGCGCTCCGCTGCCCAGGTGCCAATCCTCGACAGGGTCTCCAGGGGAGACCTGCGCAAACTCGCCAGGCCCCAAGTCCGCGGCATTGGCAGCCAGACTTGCGCCCAAGGTGAACGTCAGGGTTGCCGCCAGCGGATGGCGCCGCAGTAAAATCAGTGATCCAGTCATGGAAATGCCTCTCAGGATATTGGCTCGAGAGGCGGACGTTACGTTGGAGCAAAAGGAAGATCGGTCAGACAGTTCCGTATTGAACGTGAGAAGCGAGTTGTTCGCATTAACCGTTCGAAGTAACGCCGGGTAAAACTTGGTCGGTCGTCGCTAGAAACGAAGCTCCCCAGGCGTCGCACCGAACAGTTGCTTGAACGCCGCGATATAGGCCGATGTCGAGTCATACCCGCAGCCTAGTGCTGCATCGGTCACACTCTCCCCCGCCTCCAGCAACGCCAGCGATGACAACAGCCGCATGCGCTGGCGCCAGTTACGGAAGCTCAGCCCCGTTTCGCGCTGGAACAGGCGCATCAGGGTCTTCTCCGAGCAGCCCAACTGCAGCGCCCATTGCTGCAGGGTCTGCGCCTGGTCCGGCGCGGCGATCAACTGATTGCACAGTGCGAGCAACCCGGCATGGCGCGGCAGCGGCAGCGAAAACCCCACCTGCGGCAACGCCTGCAACTGGTCGAGCAAGACGGCTACCAGGCGCGCCTCGGCGCTGTCGCCTTCGGGATACGACGCTGGCATCTGGCAGAACTGCTTGATCAGCTCCCGCGCCAGCGGAGTCACTTCGAGTACCCGGCATTCGTCGGCAGCCCAGGTACAGGCATCGCGACGCACATACAGGCTGCGCATCTCGGCCTGCATCGAGGTCACCACTTCGTGTTCGAGACCGGCCGGGATCCATACCCCCCACTGCGGTGGCGCGAAGTAGCTGCCACCGCTGGTGTAGACCCCCAGCACACCGCTGATCGCGTAGGAAAACTGCACCCAATCGTGCCGGTGACGCGTGGTCCAGGAGCCCGCGCCAAGGCTTTCGGCACGGGCGTAGAGTGGCCTGGGCAGTTGCTCGAGGTCGGGGATGGCGCGGGGGGCGGAAATCTGTCCGAGGGTCTGCATGGCACTGTTAATTGTCGTGGGTCCGACAAGGTTAACACCTCAACGCTCGACGATCGCCGTCACCCCCTGCCCGCTCGCCGCGCAGATCGAGATCAAACCGCGCCCCTTGCCCGCCGTGGCCAGCAGCTTGGCCATGTTGGCCAGAATGCGCCCACCGGTGGCGGCGAACGGGTGCCCTGCCGCAAGCGAGCTGCCCTTGACGTTGAGTTTGCTGCGATCGATCGACCCTAGCGCGCCCTCCAGCCCCAGTGTCTCGCGACAGTACCGCTCGTCCTCCCAGGCCTTGAGCGTGCAGAGCACCTGGGCCGCGAAGGCCTCGTGGATTTCGTAGTAGTCGAAGTCCTGCAGGCTCAGGCCATTGCGCGCCAGCAGCCGCGGCACGGCATGAACCGGCGCCATCAGCAGCCCCTCCTGGCCTTTGACGAAGTCCACCGCCGCGGTCTCGCCATCGACCAGATAGGCGAGTACGGGCAAACCGCGCGCCTCGGCCCAGGCCTCGCTGCCCAGCAACACCAGCGAGGCGCCATCGGTCAGCGGCGTGGAGTTGCCGGCAGTCAGGGTGCCTTGAGCGCCCTTGTCGAACACCGGTCTGAGCTTGGTCAACTGCTCAGGGGTGAGGTCCGGGCGCAGGTTATTGTCGCGGGTCAGGTCGAGGTAGGGCGTGAGCAGGTCGTCGTGCCAGCCTTCGGTGTAGGACGCAGCCAGATGGCGATGACTGAGCAGTGCCAGTTCGTCCTGTTCGGCACGGCCGATCTGCCAGGTCTGCGCCATGCGCTCGCAGTGCTCGCCCATCGACAGCCCAGTGCGTGGCTCGCCGTTGCGTGGAAACTCAGGTTTCAGGAAGCTCGGACGTACCTTCAGGAAGGGCTTCAGGCGCTCGCTCAACTGCTTGCCCCGGTTCGCCTGCAGCAAGACTCGGCGCAGCCCTTCATTGATGGCGATCGGCGCGTCCGAGGTGGTATCCACGCCGCCAGCAATACCACTGTCGATCTGCCCTAGAGCGATCTTGTTGGCCACCAGCAGCGCCGCCTCAAGGCCCGTGCCACAGGCTTGCTGGATATCGTAGGCAGGGGTTTGCGGCGACAGGCGTGAACCGAGCACACACTCGCGGGTCAGGTTCATGTCCCGCGAATGCTTGAGCACCGCCCCCGCCACCACCTCGCCCAGGCGCTGGCCATGCAGGCGGTAACGCTCCACCAGGCCTTCGAGAGTGGCAGTGAGCATCGCCTGGTTGCTGGCAGTGGCGTAGGCGCCATTGGAGCGGGCGAAGGGAATACGGTTGCCCCCCAGGATCGCGACCCGTCGAGGTGAATGCATGCGCTGATTCCTCCTGAAACAATTTGATCCGATTGGATGACGGGCTCAAGGCCTGTCACTTCGGCTAGCTTGGCTACAGCCTAGGCGTTTTTGCCGCATTCGAACGACCTTGCCGCAAACATGGTCCACACTTGCATGCTTGCCTTCAGGGAGACCCGCACCATGAGTGACCGCTATCTCGGCTTTGCCAACTCCAACCTCGGCCGCCGCCTGGTCGATGCCCTCGGCCTGCCGCGCCCGGCGCCGCTGGAGCGCTGGCAGGCCGGACGCCTGCGCCCGATCGAAGGCGCGCTGGTGCTGGGCGGCGGGCCGCTGGTACGCAAGGTCGAAGCCATCGCCCCGGCACTCACCGACGAGCGCTACAGCTTTGCCGGCGAAGACCTCGAGGCTCCCGCCTGGGTCGCCGGGCTCGGCCCGAAACTCAAGGCGGTGGTGTTCGATGCCAGTCATCTGTCCGACAGCGACGAGCTTCGGCAGTTGCGCGAATTCTTCCAGCCGCTGCTGCGCAGCCTGGCACCCTGTGCCCACGTAGTGATCCTCGGGCGCCCCCCTGAGCAGGTCGAAGCGCCCCAGGCCAGCGTCGCCCAGCGCGCCCTTGAAGGCTTCAGCCGCTCGCTGGCCAAGGAGCTGCGCAACGGCGCAACGGCGCAACTGCTGTATGTCGCCTCCGGCGCGGAGGATCAGCTCGAAGGCGCGCTGCGGTTCTTCCTTTCACCCAAGAGCGCGTTCATTTCCGGCCAGGTGCTACGTCTTGAAGCCTGTGCAAGCCAGGTGCAGGACTGGACGCGACCGCTGGCAGGCAAACGCGCATTGGTCACCGGGGCTGCCCGCGGCATTGGTGCATCCATCGCCGAAACCCTCGCCCGTGACGGCGCCGAGGTGATCCTGCTGGACGTGCCGCCCGCGCAGAAGGACCTCGATGCCCTCGCCGCACGTATCGGCGGCCACGCCCTGGCTCTAGACATTTGCGCCAGCGATGCCTCGGCCAAACTGCTCGAAGGGTTACCTGAGGGCATCGACATCGTGGTGCACAACGCCGGCATCACCCGCGACAAAACCCTCGCCAACATGACCCCGGAATACTGGGACGCGGTCATGGCAGTGAACCTCAAGGCTCCCCAGGTGCTGACCCAGGCCCTGCTCGACGCCGGCCAGTTGCACGACAACGCGCGCATCGTGCTGCTCGCCTCGGTCAGTGGCATCGCCGGTAACCGGGGCCAGGCCAACTACGCCGCGAGCAAGGCCGGCCTGATCGGTTTCGCCCAGGCATGGGCGCCTGAACTCGGTGCGCACGGCATCAGCATCAACGCAGTGGCACCCGGCTTCATCGAAACCCACATGACCGCCGCCATGCCCATGGGTCTGCGCGAGGCTGGCCGTCGCCTGAGTTCGCTGGGCCAGGGCGGACGCCCACAAGACGTCGCCGAGGCTGTCGCCTGGCTCGCCCAGCCCGGCACTGGTGCGGTCAGCGGCCAGTACCTGCGCGTCTGCGGGCAAGCACTGATGGGGGCATGAACATGAACCGGACATGGCAGGACCTGCACACCCCCGATACTCGCACCCGGCTTTACCTGCGAGCGCTCGGCAAGCGCAAGATCAGTGGCGACCGCCTGCCCACAGGTGGCTTGCGTTGTTTCCTGCGGGTCGACCCGACAAACCTTGCGGCTTATCGTCGCCTGTGCCACTTCAGCGACGATGGTCGCCTGCCGCCCACCTATCCGCACGTGATCGCGTTCAACCTGCAGTTGCAACTGCTGACCGCCAGCGACTTTCCCTTCCCCCTGCTCGGGCTGGTGCACCTGCACAACGAGATCCAGGTGCTGCGCCCGTTGGGCGCCATCGAAGGCCTGCGTTTTGCCGTGCATGCCGACAACCTGCAGGCACATCCCAAGGGTGGCACCTTCGACCTGGTCACCGAGGCCCAGGACGGGCTGGGTCTGCTCTGGCGCGAAACCAGCCGCATGCTGGTGCGGGGGCTGAAGCTCGAAGGCGAAACGCACGAGGACAACGACGAGCCAGCCATCGAAACGCCGGAAGTGACGCGCTGGTATGCCGACAGCGATATCGGCCGCCGCTACGCCAAGGTGTGCGGCGACTACAACCCCATCCACCTGAGCGCGGCGAGTGCCCGGCTGTTCGGTTTCCCCAAGGCCATCGCCCACGGCATGTGGAACAAGGCCATGGCGCTGGCGGCACTGCGCGGGCATCTGCCGGTGGCGGGCTATGAGTTCGCGGTGGACTTCCACAAGCCGGTGCGCCTGCCTTCGGAGGTGGTACTCGGCGCGACTGCCGCTGGGCCGCAAGGGCAACTGAATCTGACCGGGCACGGGGGCCTGCTGCACATGACCGGCAAATGGAGCGCCCTGTAACCAAATCAAGCGCGCGCCAGGGCCGCTCCCTCGGCTCCAACAATGGCCTGCAATTCACTTGATTTGCTCCCTGGCGCCCCCGAAGCTATGCGCCAGAAGGAGAGCCCTCGATGAACCTGCAAGAACTGACCGACCGCCTGCACCGGATCCGCGACAACAACGACTGGCGCGGCTTCCACAGCCCGAAGAACCTGGCCATGGCCGCCAGCGTCGAGATGGCCGAGCTGGTGGAAATCTTCCAGTGGCTGAGTGAAGACCAGTCACGCCAGCTCGCTCCCGAGCAGCTCGCCCACGCCGGCCAGGAAGTCGGCGACGTGGTGCTCTATCTGTTGCTGCTGTGCAGCGAGCTGGGGCTGGACATGGAAACCGTGGTGCGGGCCAAGCTCGCCGACAGCGAGAGGCGCTTCGCCCGATGAACGACCGTCATTTCGATGAGCTGGCCAGCCGCTTCGCCGAGAAGATCTACGGCGGTGCCAAAGGCGCGATCCGCCTGGCGGTGCTGCAGGCGGACCTCGCCGAAAGCCTGCCCGACCGCCCCCTGCGCATCCTCGACATCGGCGCGGGCCTGGGCCACATGGCGCTGTGGCTGGCACAGCGGGGGCACCAGGTGACCCTGGCCGAGCCCGCCGCGCCGATGCTCGACGGCGCCCGCGCGCGCTTCGCCGAGGCCAACCAACCCGCCACCTTCATCCAGGCGCCCTGGCAGGACCTGCTCGGTCAGCTCACCGAGCCCTTCGATGTGGTGCTGTGCCACGCCGTGCTCGAATGGCTGGCCGAACCACACAGCATCCTGCCGGTGCTGCACCAGCTGACCACACCGGGCGGCTGGCTGTCGCTGGCGTTCTACAACCGCGATGCGCTGGTCTACCGCAACTTGCTCAAGGGTCACTTCCGCAAGCTGCGCAGCGACCGCCTGGCCGGCGAAAAACAGAGTCTCACCCCGCAAAAACCTCTTGATCCGCGAGAACTGCGCGCGCAACTTGAACCCATGTGGCAGGTCGAAAGCGAGAGTGGGGTCAGGGTTTTCCACGACTACATGCCCAAGGAATTCCAGGACAAGGCCGAGCTGCTCGACCTGCTGGAAATGGAATTGGCCCACCGCCGTCATCCGAGCTTCGCCGGGCTCGGCCGTTACCTGCACTGGACCTGTCGCCCACGCTGATCTCGCCTGCCGGGAGGAATACATGCCGTACCGTCTGTTGTGCCTGGCCTTGCTTTCCTTCGCCCTGGCGGCGTGCCAGAGCAGCAATCCCTATGTCGCCAGTTCCCGGCCACTGCCACCGGCACCGCCCCAGGCTGCGACCACCTTCGATGCCAGCGCCTACCCGGCCGCGCCACGCGACTATGGGCGCTATCGCAGCTGGAGCTGGCGCAACGGCCAGTTACCCAGCGGCAGTGCCAATGCCGATCCCGCGCAACTGGCCGATGCCATCAGCGGTGCGCTCGACCAGCATGGCCTGCGCCCGGCACGCGGCGCCAGCGGCGATCTGCTGGTCAGCGCGAACCTGCGTCTGGAACGTCGCCTGCGCCAGGTCCGCGATTACGACTACGATCCCTACTACGGCCCCGCCCCCTACGGCGGCATCGGCTATGGCGGCTACCGCAACGGCTATGGTGCCTACGGCAGCGTACCGATCCTGCGCACCTACGAAGTCGAGGTGATGGTGGTGCGCATCGACCTGTTCGATGCCCGCAACGGCCAGCCGGTGTGGAGTGCCAGCGCCGAAAGCGGCAGCGAAAAAGGTTCGCCGCGCGACCGTGAAAACGCCTTGCGCGAGTCGGTGCGCAAGGCCCTCAGTGGCTACCCTCCCAGTTAACGCGTCAGGAGAATCATCATGTTGCGCCGCCTCGTTCTGCTGTCCTTCGCGCTGCTGGTCGCCGGCTGCTCCAGCAACAACGTCACCCAGGATTTCGATGCCAGCCGTGACTTCGCCGCCTACCGCAGCTGGGCCTGGCAGGAACCGGCCCTGCAATACCGCCCGGACGATCCGCGGATCAAGAGCGATCTCACCGAGCAGCGCATCCGCCAGGCCGTGGCCGACCAGCTCGACCAGCGCGGCCTGCGTCCGGCACAAGGCAGTGCCCGGCCCGATGTGAAAGTGCGCGCCTACCTGATCGTCGAAGACCGCCAGCAGCAGGTCACCACCAACTATGGCGGGGCCTGGGGTGGCTACTGGGGCGGTTACTGGGGTGGGCCGATGTACAACGAGACCCGTAGCGTCGACTACAAGGTGGCGACCATCCAGGTCGACCTGTTCGATGGCCGTGACGGCAAGTTGGTCTGGCGCGGCAGTGCCGAGCAGATCATGAACAGCTACCCGCCAAGCCCGCAGGAGCGCAATGCCGCAATCCAGAAGACAGTGACCCAGGTGATGAGCAACTACCCACCGCGTTGAGACCCGACGCCCTATCTGTAGGAGCAACTGTCTTGCTCAAAATCTAAAAACCAGCCCAATCCCTGTGGGAGCGGGCTGGTCCCGCGAACACGGGCGTAGCCCGTGCCAGGCAGCGCGGTGTTTTTTTCGCAGGCAAGCCCGCTCCTACAACCGGGCGGCGTGAAGGCTGAGAAAAGGCAAGATGCCATCACCCTGACTACACTCCTGTAATCGCAATCGCGATGCCTGGCCTTCGGCCTGCAAAGGAGTGCCCGTGGTTTCCTCTTCCGCTGCGCGCCAACGCGGCGCGATCGGCCTGATGGCCGTGATCACCCTCGGTATGGCCCTGCTGTTCCTGTTGCTGGCAATCGACAGTGGGCGGCTCTACCTCGAACAACGCAAGCTGCAGCGCATCGCCGACATGGCTGCACTGGAAGCCGCCGGGCAGTTCGCCGTGTGCATCGGCACCGGCCCACAGGCCAATGCCATCGCCCGCAATGCCGCCAGCCGCAACGGGCACGCCCCCGGCAACCCGCTGCAGGCCAGTTGCGGCTACGTGCAGACCGGCGCCAACAGCCTGCGCAGCTTTACCCGCGACGACAACCGCAACGAAGCGATCCGGGTCGATGTCAGCAACACCGTCACCACCAGCGTCGCGGCGGGGGTGTATGCCCTGGTCCAGGGCAACGGCGTGCCGCTGACCACCACCCTGCAGGCCCACGCTGTCGCCTCGGCACCACTGCCGCCGCAGGCGATGCTTAGCATCCGCACGACCCTGGCCACGGTCGATTCGCGCCAGTCGGTACTGCTCAACGCCCTGCTCGGCGCCCTCGGTGGTGGTGTGCAGCTGGACCTCGCCGGCTGGAAAGGCATCGCCGCCACCGACATCAAGTTGCTCAGCTATCTCGATCAACTGGCAGTCGACCTCAACCTCACGGTCGGCGACTACAAGCAGTTGCTCAACGCCAACGCCACCGCCACCCAACTGCTGCAAGCGGCGGTCAAGGTGTTGCAACAAAGCGGTGCGGCGCTGGAGGTGGTGACCAACCTGGGCAAGGTCGCCCTGGGGGCCGGCAACAGCACGCTGGTGCGCCTGGGCGATATCCTCGACATCCAGAACGGCACCGCCCAGGCCGGCCTGGATGCCAGCATCCAGTTGCTGCAACTGGTGCAAGGGGTGATCCAACTGGCCGCCAGCGAAAGCGCCGCCAACGTCGACCTGCCGCTCAACGTGCTCGGCCTGGTCAACGGACGGGTTCGCCTGAAGGTCATCGAGCCGCAGCAGATCTCCTCGGTCGGAGACCCGCGTACCGACGAACTGCGTGTGCACACTGCCCAGGTGCGGGCGATGATCTCCCTCGACCTGCCCTTGCTCGATGGCATCTTCGGCCTGGTCAACGCCGTGCTCGACCTCGCCGCACCGCTGACCAACGTGATCAACAACCTGCTCAGCCTGAACCTCGCCGCCACCGTGCAATCGGTGCTCTGCCTGCTCGGCGTGCCCTGTACGGTCAGCGATATCGTCCTGGTGCCCGGCAAGCTGCACCTGGACATCGGCCTGGAAGTCGCCGAAGCCAGTACCCGCCTCAATCCTGCTGCCCCCGATACCTTCAGTTGCTCACCCAAGCGCCTGACCACCCGCAACCAGAGCTCGGCGGTCAAGATCGCGGTAGGCCAGTTCGCCTCACCGGATGAGTTCTTCACCAACGGCACCACTGCGGTGAAGTCGCTGCCCCTGATCGACATCGGCACCAAGCGCTGCACCCGGCTGTTGATCCTGCCGCTCGGCCAGTGCGAGGAGCGCATCCCCTTCGTCGGCGGCGGCATCGGCCTGCGGGTGGACAGCAAGGTGCTGGGCAGCGGCGCCCAGGAGCGCGCGCTGACCTTCCAGGCCCCCGACAGCGTACCGCCGAACATCGGTCTCAAACCTGCCTATCTACCCATGAGAAGCGCCAACGACAACGTGGTCGGCAGCCTCAGCGACACCCTGCTGGGCATTCAGTTGGAGGCCTACCGACCGACCGCCAATAATAGCGGTCTGGGCCAGGTGCTGGTGCTCGTGGGTGGGGTGCTCGATGGCGTCAAGGCGATACTCGAGCCGCTGATCAAAGGCCTGCTCAGCCCGCTGCTCGACCCCTTGCTGAACGTGCTGCTGAAAGTGCTAGGCGTCGACCTGGTCAACGCCGAAGTCGGCGCCAACCTCAGTTGCTCGACAGGCCGCGCTCAACTGGCGCTGTAGAGCGGCAGCAGTATGCAGAAGCACGCGCCGTCCGGGCCGTTGAGTACCTCGAGGCTGCCGCCCATGGCCTCGACGATGCCATGGCTCACCGAAAGCCCGAGCCCCGTGCCGACACCCGCGGGCTTGGTGGTGAAGAAGGGCTCGAAGATGCGCCCGAGCAGGCGCGGGTCGATGCCGCCCGCGTTGTCCTCGACCTGCAGGCAGACGCGCCCCTCGACCCGCTGTTGGCTGACCCGTATGGCCGGCGCCAGGGCTTGGCGTTCGAGCAACGCGTCGCGGGCATTGATCATCAGGTTGATCAACACCTGCTCGAGCTGGTCCTGATGCCCCAGCACCGTCAACGCCGACTCGGGCGCCGCGATATGCAAGGCCACACCCTTGCCCCGAAGCCCCTCGGCCAGCAACGCGGCCGCACCTTCCACCGCGTCCCAGGCCACGAATGCCTGACGCTCCAGTTCAGAGCGACGGCCATAAACGCGCATGTGCTCCACCAGCCGCGCCGCCCGCTCCACCTGCGCCTCGATGCGGTGCAGCTTGTCGGTCAGGTAATCGGTATCCGCCGCGCCGTTCTCCAGACGCTTCAAGGTATTGGCCACGGCCATGCGCATCACGTTCAGCGGCTGATTGATCTCATGCACCAGCCCGGTCGCCAGCTCACCGAGCGTCGCCATCTTCGCGCCCTGCAACAACTGGCGCTGGCTGCGTCGTACCTCGGTGTTGTCACGCCCCACCGCCTGGATCTCCTGGAGCCGCCCCTGCGCGTCGAACAGGCCGCGGTCAGCCCACACCCACCAGGCGTTTTCCCGCCCCGGCAGTTGCAGGCAGATCTCCGCGCTGCTCAAGGGCTGCTCAGGGGTCAACGTTGCCAGGCGCTGCTGGAACGCACTGCGTTGCGCGTCGGACATCCACTGACCAAGGTTCATGCCGGCAAGTTGCTCCGGCGCACACTCCAGGTGGTCAGCCAGCGGACGATTACCGAACAGGAGTTCGAGATCGGGACGATAGCGGCAGATCATCGCCGGCGAATCCTCCACCAGCACTCGATAACGCTCCTCGCTGTGGCGCACGCGCTCGGCAGCCTCGGTCGCCTCGCTGACGTCCAGCCACAGCCCGACCACCTCCACGGGCTGGCCGAGGTCGTCGCGCAGCAGACGGGCTTCATCGAGGACCCAGTGATAGCCACCCGACTGGTCGCGCAGGCGGTAGCGGCAGCGCGCCTGGCCATCGCGCAGCAGTGTGCGCGTGCGCTCCAGCCACAGGCTGCGGTCGTCAGGGTGCACTGCCAGCCCCGGCTGACGAGCCTGTTCGCTGTCGCTGTGCCAGCCCAGCATTGGGGCCAGGCTGGCGCTGAAGAACTCGCTGTGCAGCGCGCCCTCGGCATAGCGCTGGATATAGATCACGGCCGGCGAGCTGGCGATCAGGTTCTCCAGCCGTGCACGGGCGGCGCCAGCCTGCAGTTCCTGAGCCTTGAGCGCACTGATGTCGAGTAGAAAGCCGCGGACCTGGCGCCCCTGCATCTGCCCCACCCAGTGCAGCCAACGCGGGCTGATCTGCGGGGCGTGCTCGTGCAGGCGCAGGCTGAGGCTCAGGGCACGGCCTTCACGCAGTTGCTCGAGCGCCAGCTGCGCGGCCTCGCGATCCGCCGGGTGCACTCGCGCCAGCCATTGCTCGACGGTGATTTCACGCGGCAGGTCGAAACTGGCCGCCAACGCGGGGTCCAACTGCAGCGGCCCCTGCAATGGCCACTCCCACCAACCGGCGCCCAACTGCCGCTGCAGCGCGTCGAGGTGCTGGTCGCTGCGCTGCAACTGGCGCTGTCGAAGACGCGCCAGCAAAGGGTCCAGCAACGCCTGCAAGAGCCGCTCTCCCGCCTCGTGTACAGGCGGAGCACCGCTCGCCACGCACAGCAGGCAGGCCTGGATGTCCGGCCCCAGCCGATAGGGCAGCAGCGACACCGGCAAGCCGCCGCACAAGACCTGCAATTCGTAACGCTCGCACGCATCGAGCTCGCCCCGTAGCGCATACTTTTCAAGCCACGGCCGCAGTTGCCCGTCATCGGCCCAGGGCCAGTCATCGCCACTGTCGGCATGGCTGCGCCAGACGCCGGCCTCCAGCAGCATCAGCCGCACCGAATCGGCCTGCCAGTACTCGACCAGGCGCTGCAACTGCTCGCCGGTCACCTGCGCCAGGCGCTCCTCGCCGCAGCCGCGTACCGCACGGCCGATGTCGCCAGCCAGGCGCTGCAGGCTCAAGCGCTGCCCCTCGTGGTCGTGCGCGCGCACCAGGTCGCCGATATCGAACAACTGCAGCAGCCAGCCCTCGGCCTGGCGTTGCAGCCAGCCACGGGTGTGCAGTGCATGGCCGTGCACGGTACGAAAATCCAGATCCAGCGGCTGTCCCTGCCAATCGGCGGGATCACCTTCGAGCACCAGCCAGCTATGGTGCTGCAGGTAATCCTGCACCCGTCTGGCATGCTGGGGCGGCATGGCCAACAGGGTGCGTAGCGGGCCAGACAAGCGCAGCACCTCACCCTGCTCATCGAGCCAAACCTGCAGACCGACCGCCAACGGCGCCTCGGCCACCGATGTCTGGCCACCCAACCAGCGATCGAAAACGCCGCTCACAGTTGCAGGCTCGCTTGGGCCTGCAAGCGCTGGGGCAGCCGCGGCACTTCGCCGATCAACGGCAGCACCAGTACCGGCATGACATTGGTCAGTTTGTTTTTCGGGTAGTCGATGGTCACGGTCAGCAGGTTGCCGGGGGCCAGTACGATCCGTGCATCGGTGGCGGGCTGAAAGTCCAGCGCAGCGGGCATCCAGCTCAGTTGCTGGGCGATCACCTGGCGCGCCAGGTTCTGCACATCGCTGGCATAGGTCGCGCTGTTCGGGTCCAGCGCCACGCAGCGCCGTACCGCCTCGCTACTGGCCTGATTGAACGACTGCAGCATGAGCATCGGCAGGCTGTAGCTGACCAATCCGTAGAACACCGCGAAAAAGATCATGAAGACTGCGACAAACTCGATGGCTGCCGCGCCTTTTTGCCGTACTGCCAAGCTTGCTCGCATGTTCACGTCTACCCTGACTAGAAGTCCTGAGTGACAGAATAGAACCCGTTCAACGAATAGGGATGGCCAATTGCCAATGCAAAGCATTGTTCTCCTGATGTGGCTTGCCTTGTGCACCGAACAAGATGTCCGTGAACGGCAGATCTCCAACACCCTGACCCTGGGTGTCGCCGCCTGCGCCCTGGCCTGGCTGTTCGCCACCGGGCACAGCTGGATAGGTGCCGATGCCAGCGATGCGGGCTGGGCCTTGGCCATCGTCATGCTGCTGACCCTTCCCGGCTACATGCTCGGCCGCTTCGGCGCCGGCGATGTGAAACTGCTCGGCGCCCTGGCTCTGGCCACCAGCCACCAGTACGTGCTCGGCACCTTCATCGGTGCAGGCGTGACAGTGCTGGTGTGGATGCTTGGCCGACGCCGCCTGTGGACCCTGGCCAACCCCAAGGTGAAGAAGCGCCTGCAGCGCCTGGCCGAACAGGTGGGCGACAAACAACCGTTCGCGCCCTACGTGCTGGCCGGGTTTCTCCTGACCGCCGTCTGGATCCAATGAATGACCAGTGGGTCGATTCGGCGTGTATAGACCTTGTACATAATTGCAAAGTGCGACTACTTTTCTTAAGGGCCAGGCTGGCTGGCCAACGGAGCGGGGCACGTACGAACAGGGAGTTGAACGTGAACAAGTCTGCTAGTGAGGTGAAAGTACTGGTTGTGGACGATCAGCCGTTGATCGTCGAAGAGCTTTGCGAATATCTCGAAAGCGCGGGCTACCACTGTGTGCCGGCGCACTCCACTGCGCAGGCCATCGAGCGCTACGGCGCGGACGAGTCCATTGGCCTGGTGCTGTGCGACCTGCACATGCCCGAACAGGACGGCATCGCGTTGATGCGCGCGCTGAAGGACATCGCCGGGCAGCAGCGGCTGTTCGAGGCGATCATGCTGACCGGCCGCGCCGACAAGCAGGATGTCATTCGCGCGCTGCGCGAAGGGTTTTCCGATTACTACCAGAAGCCCATGGACCTGGCAGAACTGCTCGAAGGCCTGCGCCGCCAGGAAGCAGCGCTGATGGAGCGGCGCCGCAACTTCCGCGAGCTGGGTAGCCTGAACCAGCGCCTGCAGGAGCTGGCCGAATCCATCGACGACCTCTACCACGACCTGGAAAAGGCCCGTGGCCAGGGTGCCCATCGCCGGGCCGGTGACGGGGAAGAGCTCGAGAGCGAACTGCCACCGGTGTTCGAAAAGCTCTCGCCGCGCCAACTCGAAGTGGCCAAGCTGGTCAGCAAGGGCAAGACCAACTACCAGATTGCCTGTGAGCTGGGGATCACCGAGAACACGGTAAAACTCTATGTGTCGCAGGTGCTGCGCCTGACCCATATGCACAACCGCACCCAGTTGGCCCTGGCTCTGACGCCGCGCTCCTCGCCTGTGCATCAGCGGTTCACTACCCACTAGGTGCAGGAGCGGCGGTTCGGCGCCCCGACTTGCCCGCGAAAAAGACACCGCGCTGCCTGGCACGGGCTACGCCCGTGCTCGCGGGACATGTCGGAGCGCCGAACCGCCGCTCCAGCAGCTATCGCACTCAGTCGTTCGAAGACGTCATCTTGGTCCAACGATAGAAATCCGGGATCACATACTTGTAGGTGTCCAGCCAGCGCTGCATCGACTGGTCGCGCTCCTGCGCCGTTTGCACCTGCAACCGGTTCGACGCCTGCTCACCACTGGACTGCACCCGCAGCAACGCCTCGGTGGCCGTCTGCGCTTCTGCCTGGCGAGGTGGCTCCTGGGCCATCGTCACTGACACGCAAGCACACCCGGCAAGCACCATCAGATACCTGAACATGACCACCCTCCTCCTGCTCAATTGACCACCGCCTCGGCACCATTGGCCAACGCAATGGGACCACGCCCGGTGGATTTCACCTGCCTGGCCCGGGCCTGGGCATCGGCGAACTGCTCAGGGCGCAAGTGCAGGCGACCGACCAGATCGGTCGCCTGTTGCCAGTTGTCCTGTACCAGCGACAGGGTCACCAGGTTTACCGCCGCCAAAGCGTTGTCGTCCTTCAGCTCGATGGCCGTGAGGAACTCGAAGCGGGCCTGCTCGTAACGCCCCAGGTTCATCAGCACCACGCCCAGGTCGTTGCGTACGCGCTCGTCAGTGGGCGCCAGGCGCACCGCGCGCTGCAGGCTCTGCAAGGCCTGCGCATCGTCACCACGCGCCGAGGCGAGCTGACCCAGACCATGCTCGCCCTCGGCCGCCAGGCAGCCCCCCAGCAGGCTGCGGTACAGGGGCTCGGCCTCGCTACGGCCCAGCAAGCGCGAAACCCTGGCCTTGCGCAGGCGCACCTGGTCGAGGGTGTTCGGCAACTGCTCAAGGTGCGCCAGGCTGGCATGCGGGCGCCCCTCATTGAGCATCTCGTCCGCCAGGTTCAACGCCAGTTGCTGGTCGGCATCCGGCTTGCCGCAGCCTGGGCCGCCGAACAATGCACCCAGCCCCTGCGCCGACTGCCCGGCACAACCGCCCAGCAGCAGCATGCCGGTGAACAAAAGGATCGTTTTCATCCCTCTCTCCCTAGACTCAGGCCCTAGACCCCCAAGGCCCGTGCCAACGCAGAAAAACCTGGCCCGGCCAGGACAATGAGCAAGGCCGGGAACAGGAATACCATCATCACCGCCGACATCTTTGCCGACATCTTCGACACTCGCTCCTGCAGGTGCGTGAGGCGTCGATCGTCGAGCAGCGCCTTGAGCGCCAGCAGCGACTTCATCCCGCCACTGCCCTGCACCAGCAGTTGCTGAAGGATCACGCAGGTGTCGACGAACTCATCCACTGCCAGTACCCGCGCAGTCTTCTCCAGCTCCGGGCCAAGCGACAGCCCCGAATCCACCCGTTGCAACACCTGCCGCAGCTCTTCGCTGATCTCCGGCACCAGTGTCCGTCCCTCCTGGCTGAGCACACGCAACGCCTGCTCCACGGCCAGCCCCGTCTCGAAGAGAATACGCAGCAGCGGAATCATCAGGCTGACCTCCTGGGCGATACGCTGTTGCCTGCGCGTGGCAGCCAGTGCCAGCAGACGCTTGGGCAACAGGTAGCCGATCACCAGCGCGCACACTGGCAGCACCAGCCAATGCAGGGCATCGACGCCGATGAAGGCATGCTGCAGCAGCAACGCCAGCCCCATGGCCAGCAACGGCAATCCCAGTTGCACGGCGGCGAACAGCGCGCGCTGGCGACTGCGACGCCAGCCGATCCGTTCGAGCAGGCCCTGGGTTTCCCCGTCGAGCGTCTGCAAGCGTTGCCCCAGCGGGCTGCTGCCCAGCCAGTGGAGCATGTCGCCCAGGCGTTCCTCGCGGGCCAGGCGCCCTTGCAGGCGCCGTGTAACCAGGTAGCGCGCACGCAACTGGCGCGAGGCCTGCAGCCCCAGCAACAGGGCGACGACGAGCAGGCACAAGGCGCAGATCAACAGGGCCATGTCAAAGACTCCTCATCATGCGCCACAGCACCAGGCAGCCGATCGCCTGCAGGGCAAAGGCCAGGAACAGTAGCCACTGCCCACTGCTGTCGCGCCACAGGCTCATCAGGTAGTTGGGGTTGACCGTCAGGAAGTAGCCGACCATGAACAGCGGCAAGGCCCCCAGCACCCACGCAGTAACGCGAGTTTCGCCGGTCATGGCCTTGAGCTGGCGCGCGCCTTGCTCACGTTCGCGGATCAGCTTGATCAGGTTTTCCATCAGTTCGCTGGCATTGCCGCCATAGCGCTGATTGATGCGCAGGCCCAGGGCGAACAGGCGCAATTCGTCCTGGTCGTACAGCTCCGCCAGCTCGCTCAGCGCATCCTCCAATGGCACGCCCATCTGCACATTGCGGCGCACACGGCCCATGGTCGAATGCAACGGTTCACGCGTGCCGTCGATGCCGCCGAGCACCGCATCGCTCAGGGTCCGACCGGCCTTGAGGCTGCGCACGCTGTAGTCGAGCAGACCGGGCAGTTGCTCGACGAGCTGACGCATGCGCCGACGGCATCGCCAACTCAAGTACAGATAGCCCGACAGCGGCGCACCGAGCAGCACCATCAGGCCGGCCAGCCAACCGGCCAACAGCACCGCCAGCAGCACCAGCCCACACCACGCCAGCAGCCAGCGTTGCGGACGCACGTCAGCGCTGATCAGGCCGGCCCGTTGCAGCAGCGGGTCGAGCCAGTCGCGCCGGGCGCTGCCCGTTCGAATCGTCTGGTAGGCGCGCCCCAGACGCTGCAGGACGCGCTCCTCGCCGCGCTTGTACAAGCCCAGGCGAAACAGCAGCATGGCGGCCCCCAGCAGCAGCGGCGCCAGCGCCAGCAGCAACGGCCCGATCACGACACACCGTCCTGACGCAGTTTGCTGCCTGCCGGGTTCGGCGCCTCGCGCTGGAAGGTCTCGCCGCCGCGTCGGTCGAGGCGGAACAGGGTATTGGTCACATACACATCCTCACGTACGCCGACCACCTCCAGCACTTCGCTGACGCAACGCCTGCCATCAGGCAAACGCGTCAACTGGATCACCACATCCAGCGCCGCGCAGATCATCTGGCGCAAGGTCTTCTCGGCGATCTGTCGGCCGCTGAGGCCGACCAGGGTCTCCAGGCGCAGCAGGGCGTCCTGTGCAGTGTTGGCGTGTACGGTGCTCATCGAGCCGTCGTGGCCGGTGTTCATCGCGGTGAGCACATCGAGCACCTCGGCGCCGCGAATCTCGCCAAGAATGATGCGGTCAGGGCGCATGCGCAGGGCGTTGCGGATCAGCTCGCTGGGCTTGATCTCGCCATGGCCCTCGGCGTTCGGTGGCCGGGTTTCCAGGCGCACCACGTGGGGGTGGTGAAGCTGCAGCTCGGCAACATCCTCGATGGTCACCAGGCGCTCGCGCGGCGCGATCATCTGGCTGAGGATATTGAGCAGCGTGGTCTTGCCAGTACCAGTGCCGCCGCTGACCAGGATGTTGCAACGACGGCCCACGGCGCGCTCGAAGAAATCGAAGATGGGTTGATCGATGGCGCGGGTGGCCAGCAAGTCGGCACTCTTGAGCATGTCCTGGCGGAACTTGCGGATCGACAGGCACGGCCCGTCCAGCGCCACTGGCGGGATGATCGCGTTGACCCGGCTGCCATCGGGCAGACGCGCATCGACCATCGGCGAAGACTCGTCCAGGCGTCGCCCCAGGGGCGCAAGGATGCGCTGCATGACCCGTTCGACATGGTGCGCATCGATGAAGCGCAGGTCGGTCTGCTGCAACAACCCGGCCCGCTCGACGAACACCCGGTGCGGGCCGTTGACCAGGATCTCGGTGACGCTGGCATCGCGCAGCAGCACTTCCAGCGGGCCGAAGCCGGTGAGTTCATCGACCAGTTCCTCGGCCAGGCGCTCCATCTCGTAGCGCGACAACGCCAGACGCAAGCGCCCGACATAGTCACCCACCTGTTCGAGGACGAACTGGGTCAACGCCGGGCGTGCGCCTTCGAGCAGGTTGCGCCCGCTGTCTTCGATGGCGTCGATCGCGAAGCGATGCAGCGCACGCTTGAGCGCGTGCGGGTCGCCCGAGGCGTGGCGCTGACCGCCGAAGGGTTCGTCGCCGCTCATTTGCTACCCCACAGCCGACGCAGCCAGGGGAAGCTCGGTGGGGCGAGGTTTTCCGAGCGCCGGGCCAGGCGCTCGCCGAGGGCACGCAGGGCTTGGGTCAGGCCTTCGCGTGGGGCCAGTTCGAACAGGCTCAGGCCTTGGTTCTTCACGTTCAGGCGCACCTCGGGGCAGTCCGGCATCACCTTGAGCAGCGGCAGGCCATAGCGCTTGGCGAGCGCCTCGGCATCCGGGGCGACGTTGCGCAGGTAGCGGTCCACCAGCAAGCTGGCATGCTCGAGCTTGATGCCGCGGTCGCGCCACTGTTCGAGCACTTCCAGGTTGCGCCGGCAGTCGAGGATGTTCTGGTCGGTGTAGACGATCAGCTTGTCGCAATGGCTGACGATGGTACGCAGCGCTTCGCTGTCGGCATGCCCGGTCAGGTTCACGACGATGTGCTGGAAGTGTTGGCGCAATGCACTGAGCAGCATGTACAGCTCGGCGGCGCTGGTCTGGCGCAGCGGATCGTCGTTCTCGGCATAGCTCAGCAAGCGCAGGCCGCCTTTGTCGCGGGTGAAGGCGCTGTCGATCAGCGTGGTGTCGAGCCGGCGCAGGTGGCGCAAGGCATCGCCGAAATAGAATGACGCCTCCAGCCCGAGCAGGGCCAGGCTGTCGCCGCGCGGCAGACCCAGGTCGAGCAGCAGGGCCTGCTGGCCGCTCTCCTGCACCACCCGCGCGAGGTGGGTGGTCAGCAGCGCGCCATCGGCGCCGCGCTGGGCACCATAGAGCACGGTCAGGCCCCCCAGTTTGGGGTTGTTGGTCACCGTCGGCAGGCGCTTGCCAAGCCTGCGCACCAGCCCGGCCACCTCGCTGGCACGCGAGCCGTAGGCGACGAAATCGCGCGCACCGGCACGCATGGCATGCAGCACCAATTGATTGTCCATGCCATCGCCCAGCGCGACGATGGCCAGCATCGGCTTTGCTTCCAGCACGCCTTCGATCAGCGCGCACTGGCTGACCAACTGCTCGCGGTCAAGGCCGATGAACACCAGATTGCTGAACGTCACATCCAACAGCGCCAGCAATTCGTCGAGGGTGCCTGCGCTGGCGCCGATCACCTGCCCCTGCGGCGCCAGGGCATCTTGCAGCCACTGCAGGTCGTCTTCGTTGCGGGTGATGGCCAGGTAAGTCTGGTTGAGGCTGTCGTTCATCGTGATAACCCCCCCTGACCTTCGAAGTTGCCGTTTTCCATGAAGAACAGCTGGCCCCAGCTCGGGTCGTAGGTGCGCAGCGCTTCGCCCGGCAACTGCGGCAGGCGCGCATTGGCCGCCAGCGGCTGGACCAGGTGCGGGGTGACGATCATCAACAATTCGGTCTCTTCGCGCACCAGCGCCGACTGGCGGAAGAACGCGCCGAGGATCGGCAGGTTGCCCAGGCCGGGGAGCTTGTCCACCGAGGAGCGGGTGTTGTTGCTGACCAGGCCGCTGATGATGAAGCTCTCGCCATCGGCCAGGGAAATGCTGGTATCGGTGCGCCGCACGCTCAGCCCCGGCACCAGGGTGCCGGCGATGTTCACCGCGTTGTTGTAGTCCAGCTCGCTGACCTCGGGGGCAACCTTCAGGGTGATGCGGTCGCGGCTGACCACGGTCGGGGTCAGCGCCAGGCGTACGCCGAACTCCTTGTATTCGATCGACACGTTGTCGCTGCCGGAGCTGGGCACCGGGACCGGGATCTCGCCGCCGGCCAGGAAACTGGCCGTCAGGCCGCTGAGCACGGTGAGGCTGGGGCGCGCCAGGGTGTAGGCGAAGCCGCTGTTTTCCAGGGCGTTGATCGCCGCCAGGAACTTGCTGCTGCCACCGCCCCAGACGATGTTGAAGACGGTGTCGTCGAGCGGGATCGCGGGGCGGGTGATCGGCACCGAGCCTGGAGTGACAGCAGTATTCGGCACCGCTCCCGGCGAGCCGATCAGGCTGTTGTTCGAGCCTTTGAAGAACAGCCGCGCACCTGCCTCCTTGTACTTGCTGCGGCGCACTTCGACGAAGCGGATATCGGCCTGCACCTGGCTTGGCAACTGCGCATCCTGGGACGGTAGCAGGCTGCCTTCTGCCATGTCGGCACTGGCGCGCCCCTTGACGAACAGCATGGTCCGATGCGGCGCTGGCGCGCAGGCGGTCCACAGCATCAAGGTGGTATTGCCCGGCCCCACGGCGGTCAGCAGCACCGCGCGATCGCCGCTGGCCTGCACGTCGGCGACCTTGGGCTCGCCCACCGCCGCCCGGCTGATCGCCAGCGGCAGGCGCAGTTCCTGCTGCAGGCCCTGGTCCATCTCGATCACCGAGGGCAACTGGCCGAAAGCCTCGCAC
This sequence comes from Pseudomonas sp. NY15374, assembly GCF_048068255.1. Taxonomy (NCBI): domain Bacteria; kingdom Pseudomonadati; phylum Pseudomonadota; class Gammaproteobacteria; order Pseudomonadales; family Pseudomonadaceae; genus Pseudomonas; species Pseudomonas sp. NY15374. The sequence continues at coordinate 248,831 of NZ_JBLUPZ010000010.1, read as the reverse complement.
CCCTTCACCGCCGCCTGGGCGTGGGGCACCAGTGCCGTCAGGAGCAGTGCACGGCACGCATGTCGGAAACTACGCTCGGAACGTCGCATCGCTGCATCCTTGCCTGGTCAGGGAGTCTTGTCGATGTCGGCAGCCTTGGCGCCACGAATGATCTGCATGCTGGGCGCAGCGTTGGCGGGAGCAGCGCTGGCCACGGGAGACTGGGACAACTGGCTGAAGCGATAGAGCTCGCGTCCGGCACTCTCGACCTGTGGTCGCGCCTCAGGTTCGGCCCAGTAACGCGCCAAGCGCTGTTCATCGGCGCTGCGTACGGCCAGGCGCAGGGTACCGGCCTGGGCAGCGAGCATCAGTCGGCTGGCCAGAGCTTCGGGTACGGCCAAGGTGACGGTGCGGGTAGCGCCGACGCTGCCTTGGCTCCCGTGCTGTTCGCGCCGGGCCTGTTCCTCCTCGACGGTTTGCGCCGGCCGGCCATCGTTGGCCAGCCCCATCTGCTCGCCAACACTCAGCACGCGCAGGGCCGGCAGCACCACCTGGGCTGAAGACTGCGGGTTGTTGTTCTCCTCGCGCAGAAACAGCAACACATCCACGTAGTCGCCTGGGCGCAGCAGTCCGGCCGCCCCCACCACATCGTCGACGCCCACGGCCACCGCGCGCTCGTGGGCACGAATCATCCGCGACAGTGGTCCGCCCGCCTGAAAGCTCGCCTCGTCCAGCCAACTGCCCGCCGACAGCGCACGCGCGCTGGAGCGACCGAGCACCTGGTCGATGTGCTGGAACGCACCGGCAGGCACCACTTGCAGGCGCTCGAGCAGCACATCGTCCTCGGTCAGGGGCGTGTTCGCCGGGAGCGCCCTGCGCAACACAACGATGGATGTACGTGCCGGTTCGGGCGGTTGGGAAGGTGGCGCAATCACTTCGGCAGGCGCTTCGGCGACTGTGGGAGCAGGACTGACGGGGGGTGTGGACGGGCGGCTGAGCACCAGCCCCCAGTAACCTGCGAGTACTGCGCCGAGAAGAAACAGGACAGCCAGGACCATGGTCAAGCGACTGCTCATCTCCGCCTCCCTGCGCCATTAGATTGCTGGCAAAACGAAACTATTTCGCTATTGAACGGTAGCGCAGACCTCACCGTTCGCCATGAGCGGAAACGGGATTTTTTCGTCTGGCACGCGGACATGCAGGGAAAACAGGTACTTAGAAAAAGCCTTGGCTTCCAATACTTTAGGGTTAATGCCTTTTTACATTTGCAGGCTTCGCCAGCTTGGCAATTCTATGATGGCAAATGGACGTTACTTAGCCACGTCCTTACCCCGCGCCGTCGGCGCAAGGAGATGTGCCATGCAACTGCAACGGATCCTTCAGCACTGCAAGAACTTCATCACCCGCAAGGACGGCGCGTCCGGTATCGAATACGCGCTGATCGCCGCAATGGTCGCGGTGGTGCTGGTGCCATTCGTACCGACGATCTCCGGCAAGATCACCACGATGTTCACCGCCATCTCCGGGGCGCTATGACCTTGAGCAGCACGCCGCAGCATAACGCCAGGCCAACAGGAGCCAAGCATGCCGAACTCTTCCTCGCGCCAGCAGATTCTTTTGGTGGACGACGAGGAAGAGGCATTGCAGGAGCTGGCTGAATTGCTGGAAAACGAAGGTTTCAAGTGCCACACCGCCAACTCGGTGAAGACCGCCCTGCAACAGCTCACCCGCTACCCTGATGTGGCCCTCGTGATCACCGACCTGCGCATGCCCGAAGAAAGCGGCATCGGCCTGATCAAGCGCCTGCGCGACCACACCGCCCGCCAGCATCTGCCGGTGATCGTCATGTCCGGCCATGCCGATATGGACGACGTCAGCGACCTGCTGCGCCTGCACGTACTCGACCTGTTTCGCAAACCGATCTACCACGCCCGCTTGCTGGAGACACTCGACAATCTGTTTCCCAAGTCGGTGATGCAGGTGGTGGGGCGGTAGGCCAATGCGTTCAGATCAACAAGGCGAAGTCGCGCAAAACTCCTGCCGTCTGCGGTAGGCCTTGCCTTGAATAGCACTCCAGCAGGGCTTCGGCGGTGTAAGGCATACGAACCAAGCTGCGCCGCATTTCAGCCACAGCCTCCAGAACAGCAGCCTGATCGAGGTCCCACAAGTCCATGATGAATTCGTCAGGGTGCTGTGCCTCTACACCGAAACAGCGCAATGCGGATGGGGGAAGTCTTTCAGGTTGAACGTCACGATGACTTCCGCGTTGCTTCTGATCGCGGCGGCAAGAACATGTACGTCATCGGGGTCGGGCAGATTCAGAGCCGGGTACAAGGATTCATGACCGACAACCAGTGCATCGGGAATCGCCGCTTCCATCAGTGTGGAAATACGGTCCAATTGCCCCCGGGTAAGATCCCGCCGTTTCAGCAATAGATTCCTTTTCCATTCATCATCGATCTGGGCGCTCCATCTGGCTCTGTAAAGGCCCTTGCCAGCGAGCCTGACCAGCAAGTCGCGCAAAGGGGCGGGATAAAGAACGCATGCGTCGTAAATCGTGGTGAACGGTGAGTGACGCATCAATACCCCAGGTCAAGCTCTTCCGATAGCGCGGTCAAGTCGTCCATCGCCTTGCGGCTGGCCTGATCCCGCTGCTGTTTGTAGGTCATCAGGTCAGAGAAGAGAACACGACGATGTCGACCGGCCTTGTGATGGGGCAATGCTCCTTCCTCGAGCAGTTTCACCAGATGAGGGCGCGAAACGCTCAGCAGATCCGCGGCCTCCTGCGTGGTCAGCTCCGCGTGGACCGGCACTACCCGCACAGAGTTGCCCTGTGCCAACTCTCCCAGTATGTCCAGGAGCAACCGCAGCGCACTGGTTGGCAGTTCGACGGCATGCGCCTTGTTATCGGCGTCGTAGATCTCGATGCGCTGCATGTCAGCCTGGGTGCATAGCACGGCTGCCAGGTCTCGTTGCCCCTGCACAGCGGCTGCTACTTCACGGGCCTCGGGAAACTCGGTACGGATAGGCACAGTCATGAACTTTCTCGCTGAAGACTTCTGTTCACTTCAACATATTCGAAATAAACGAAAAATCAAGTATCACCAACTTCCCTTCCCTGACGTCCTCGCAAAGACTAGACAGGCCCCCCATGAGCGGCAATCAGACGCTATTCGACAGATCAGGTCAGACAGTTCCTAGGAAGATCCATCCCCCCTACAGTTGATAACTGAAGCTCACCGTGAACCGCGGCCGCCGGTTCAGACTGTCGAGGGCGATGTCCGACATGGGCTTGGCCACCTCCAGCGCGATGTTGTAATAGCGCGCATCGCCAAACCGCAGCCCTACCGCCGCCGACGACATCTTCGCCTTCTGCACCTCCAGTTTGTTGAACCAGGCCCGCGCGGTATCGAGCACCACATAGGGCTGCAGCACCTTCAGCCACTGGCCTTGGCGCTGGATGCTGTAGTTCAGTTCGTAGGCCAGGCCCCAACCCTTGTCGCCGGAGGCCTGGTCGCTGGGGTAGCCACGACCGAAGTTCTGCCCGCCGAACACCGCCCGTTCGCTGTCGGGCAAACTGTCGTTGCTCCAGTAACCGGCAGCGGACACGACCCCTTGCCAGTGTTCGAGGAAATTGTCGCTCTGCACCCCGGACAGACGCAGCCGCAGAAAGTCCAGGTCGTAGCCTGCATTGGTGCGTGCGCCAAAGTGGTCGAGGCCCTGGTAAACCCCGGCGCTGAGGATGCGCAGGCGCTTGGCCTCGGCCTTGCGCCAGTCACCCTCGAACGACAGCGCGCGAATGTCGGTGTGGCTGTCGAGCTTCAGCGGGAAGCCCACGACCTGGTAGTCGATCTGGTCATTGACCGCATAGAAGCGCCCGACCACATCCAGCCATTCGGTCGGCGAAGCGATCAACGCCTGGCTGAGCCCGATCGAGTAACGCTCGTTCTCGCGGTGCTGGGTCAGGTCGATACCGTTGTCCAGGCGAATGCGCGCCTTCGGGTCGCTGCGATAGCGCGATGCCGACAGCAGCAGTTGCGTACCCTCGTCATCCACGAACTGGCTGTAGTCGACGCGGTAATAGTGTTCCTTGTCCTCGCCCGCTGGCACCAGCACACTGGCGCTCAACTGCTCGGCGAAGCGAGTCTGGGCATTGCTGCTGGCGCCCAGCAGCGCTTGCAGATCGTCACGGTTGCCGTCGCTGAGGTTGAGCGTGGTGGTGAAGGGCTTGCGCGAAGCCTGGGCAATCAGGCGCGTGGCACCGTCGGTGGTACCCGGTGGCGGCACCTGGGCCTGGAAGGTGACACCGGGGATACGGCTGATCAGGCTGGTGTAGCGCTCGAAGGTCTTGCGCGTCAGCGGCCGTTCGGCCTTGAGCTTGTTCACCAGACGCTCGACATAGCCCGATGCGGAGCCGATATCGCCCTGAACCTCGTAGTCGCGGATATAACCTTCCACCAGCACCACCCGCACGCGGCCATCGGCGAAGTCTTGCGGCGGAAGATAGGCGTACGACAACAGATAGCCGTCCTGCTGATAGCGCTGGGTCAGGCGTCGGGTGACCTCGATCAGTTCAGCGAGGGTCACGCTGCGATTGAGTATCGGTTGGTAATGCTCGCGCAGATCCGCCAAGGGGTAGACGGTCCCGCCCTCGAAGCGCACCTTGCGCACCAGGACCTGGGTGTTCATCTGCAATGGCGTTTGTTGGGGTGCCGCTGGTGCCGGTACATTCAGCCCAGGCTTGCCCGGACGGTAGGCGTCCACCGGTAGATTCGGCGTGGGCAGGCGGCGTTCGGTTTCGTTGCTGTTGAGAAAACTCGGGAGGGGTTCGGCGCGGGCCACGCAGGCCCAGGACAGCGCCAGCATCGTCACCAGCAGTGGACGCATTCGGACACTCCATGATCCTGTGGAACCAGGGGCGCCCGGCAGGGACGCCCTTGTCAATGCAAGCGTAGGTGCTGAGCGCGCCGTCGTCTAACCGAGCGCCCGGCGGATCAGCGAAAAAGATCCGCCGGGCACTTTATCAGCGCTGCGCGCCGCCCAAGGCACCGGTCACACCACCCAGTACGCCGCCGAGCCCGCCACTCTGGCCACCGCTGGCATTGACCAGCGTGCCAGCCTGGCCAACGGTGCCACCGACTGCACTGACCGTCGCCCCCACCTGGCTGACGACCGGGTTGCCAGTGGCCGCGCCAAGCTGGCTGCCTGCACTGGCCACCGCACCGCCCACCTGATTGAGCAACCCGGCGACCGGCGCACCGACGCCCGTCGCAGCACCAACCTGCTGGGTGACACTGGCCACGCCACTGACGACCGGCGTCACACCGGCGCTCACCTGTTGCGTCACCGCGGCCACCGGAGCACCTGCTGCCGTATTGGTGACGCCATTGCCACCGAGCACCGTGCCGAGCGCAGCGACGGTGTTGCCAACCTGGCCCGTGCTGCCACCTACCGACGCTACCGCCGGATTACCAGTGCCCGCCGCCAGCCCGCTGCCAGCGCCAGCAACCACGCCGCCAACGGTTTCCAGCAGGCCAGTGCGTGCGCCGCCGGTTGTCGGGGCCAGGCCGCTGGTGGTGCTGACGGTGCTACCCACATTGCTCACCACCTGCCCGAGCGTACTGGTCAATGGATTGCCGTTGCCGGTACCTGCAACCTGTTGCCCAGCCTGGTCGAGCGCCCCGCCGACCTGGTTGAGAGTCTGGTTCAGCGGGCCAGCGAGCCCGGTTTGCCGGGTGACATTGGCAGTGGTGTTTTCCACCAGCGACACCACCGGCACCAACGCATTGCTTACCCCCTGCGTGGCGCCCGCCAGCGGGCCGCTGGTACCGACAGGGGTCAGCGTGTTGCCCAGCATGGTGACCGCCTGACCGACACGGTCGACGCCTTGCCCGGCGCCTGCCACCACTTGGTTGACCAATGGAACCTGCTCGACCGGTGAGCTCGTTGCGAGCGCCCCTATGCCCTGTCCCAGGCCGGATACGCCGGTCCCGAGGTTGGAAGTGGCTGCCCCCACCACGCCGAGTGTCGTACCAACGGCATTGTTTCCGGTGCCCAGTTGCCCAAGCCCCTCGCTCAGGCCGGAGCCGACACTACTGACTGCATCACCCGTGGACGACACCAGCGAACCGACGCCGCCGGTCAGCGAAGTGTTCCCCGCCACCGGCAGCGAGCCGATCATCTCACCCAGGTTGCTGACACCATCGCCCAAGCCGGAAACAGTATTGCCGACCTGGCCGACGACCTGACCGGTGACCAGCGGGGTCGGCGTATTACCGCCACCCGTACCACCATCACCACCGCCTGGCGTTCCGCCACCGTTACCAGGATTGGTACCGCCGCCTCCCGTACCATCTCCTCCACCACCGGTGCCACCACCAGTGCCACCGTTGCCTGCGCCGTTGCCACCACCCGCCATACCGCCGCCATCACCACCGCTGCCGCCCGATCCGTCGGAGCCGCCGCCTGCACCTGCACCAGCGCCACCATCGGTGGACGAGCCATCAACCTCGCTGTGATGACCACCACCACCGCTGCTGCACCCGGCAAGCCCAAGGGCCATGACCAGCGCCAATGCCGTACTCGCTTTCATCCAAACCTGAGTTTTCATGGGCGACTCCCGCACTGCTTTGTTGTTGGATAGGCGCGCTGGCCAGGCTGGCCAGCGTTATGCCTTCAGTCAGCAGTGAAGCTCTGGCGGTTCGCCGGCGGTAGGTCGTAAGTTGGTATTAATACGGGGGAATAAGGCGCTGACGGCGCTGGAAAGCCTATGAAATTCAGTGAGTTGTGAGGGCAGCCCGAATGGCTGACCGAAAGGTTTAATACCATGTCATTAGTACAAGGAAGCGCTGGCTGAGAGCGGCTACTCCGCCACCTGGAACTCGACCCGTGCCGTCTCGCCGCTCTCATCCAACGCACTCAACTCGATGCGTCCTGACTGCTCGAAACGCACCAGCAGGCTGTCCTGCCCTTCGGTCTCGCCCAGCGGCCGGCCATTGAGGAACCACCAGCGCCGCCCAGCCCCACCCAGTGCCGATACGTGCAGTTGCAGTGGCTCGTGACTGGTGAGCGGCCGGCGCAAGTTGTCGCCTGCGCGCACACCGACGATCGACAGCGGCGGCGCGCTGGGCGGCACCTGCGGTGGACAGGCAGGATCGACCATCGGCAGCCGCGCACTACGCCGCTCTACCCGTGGCAGCCAAGGTTCCAGAGGCGCAGGCCAGAGGGCAATTTCCAGTGCTTTCGCCCCAGGACAGCTGGCATCGACCCGCAAGCCGCGCTCATTGACCCATACCGTTTCCCGCAGGCCCAACCCCAGCGGCTGGTCGGCAGCCTGCAAGGTCGGTGGCGTGGTGCCGTCGAGGGTCCAGGCAAAACGCTGGCGGCGGCATTGCGGGTCCTGACGATTCATCGGCTGCCCCAGCGGCCAGCAGATCGCTGCGACGCCGACACTGCCCGGCACGTTCTCCACGGGCACGGCAACACCGCGCTGGCTGTCGCGGTTGCTCAGCAGGTCGTGCACCTGCAGCATCAGCGGCGCTGCCGAAGCCAGGCCGAACTGGCCCGGTACCGGCGTGCCATCGGGCCTGCCTATCCAAACGCCAATGATGTACCGCGGGCCGACCCCGACCGACCAGGCATCGCGAAAGCCATAGCTGGTGCCAGTCTTCCAGGCCAGTTGCGGGCGCTGCACCAGCTCGGCGTGCGGATCGCGGTCCGGACGTGCCTGGCCGCTGAGAATACGCCGCACGATCCACGCCGAACCCGGCGACAACAGGCGCCGCTCCAGCAGCGGGTCCTGGGGCTGCAGGCGGATCCTCGCGCTCTTGCCTTCACGCGCCAGCGCGGCATAGCCACCCACCAGGTCCTCCAGGCGGCTGCCCGCGCCGCCGAGGATCAGCGACAGGTTCGGCTCGGCCAGTGGCGGCAGTATCAGCGGCACCCCACCGATACGCATCTGCGCGGCAAAGCGTTTGGGCCCATAGGCCTCGAGCAACTGAACCGCAGGCAAGTTGAGCGACAACGCCAGCGCCGAACTGGCCGACACCGGCCCACTGAAGCCCATCGAGAAGTTGCCCGGACGATAGTCGCCATAGCGACGCGGCACATCCTGCAACAACGATTCGGAGTGGATCAGCCCATCGTCCAGGGCCATGCCATAGAGAAACGGCTTGAGGGTCGAGCCTGGCGAGCGCAGGGCATGCACCATGTCGACATGGCCGAAGCGGCGCTCATCGCCCAGGTCGATGGAACCCAGGTAGGCACGCACGGCCATGGTCTGCGCCTCGACCACCAGGATTGCCGCCGAGGTGCGCTCGGGCAAGCGTGCACGCCAACCGAGCAGCAGGTCTTCGAGACGACGCTGCAACGATGCATCGAGCGTGGTGCGGATCAGCGTCGGGCTGTCCGCCGTGTTCAGGCGCCGAGCCAGCAGTGGCGCCAGCGCCGGCTCCTGGCGTGGGGCGAGCAGCAAAGGCTCCTCGCGCGCCTCGGCAATCCGCTGCTCAGGCCACACCTGGTAATCGGCCAGGCGTTGCAGCACCTTGTCGCGGGCACGCTGCGCACGCTCGGGATGGCGATCCGGGCGCAGGCGGCTGGGCGCCTGGGGCAATACAGCGAGCAATGCCGCCTCGGCAGGCGTGAGGTGCTTGGGCGACTTGCCCAGGTAGGCCCAACTGGCGGCAGCGACGCCCTGCAGGGTGCCGCCGAAGGGCGCGCGATCGAGGTAGATCTGCAGGATCTCGCGCTTGGACAGGTGCCATTCAAGTTGCGCCGTACGCCACAGCTGACGCAGCTTGCCGGCCAGGGTGCGATCATGGGGGTCGAGCAAACGTGCCACCTGCATCGACAGCGTGCTGCCGCCGGACACCACGCGTCCGCCACGCAGGTTCAGCCAGGCCGCGCGCGCCAGGGCCAGCGGGTTGACCCCGGGATGGTCGTAGAACCAGCGATCCTCGTAGGTGAGCAGCGCCTCCAGATACAAGAGCGATACCTCCTCGGGGCTGACCGGATAGCGCCACACGCCGTCGGCATCGGCGAAGCGCCACAGCGGCGTGCCGTCCTCGGCGAGCACCACCCGCGCCAGGTCGTCGCCCGGCATCGGCAACGGCCACAGGCGATCCGCCAGCCACAGCAAGACGACGCTCGACAACACAGTAATGCCGATACCACGCAAGATCCTTGCGCTGCGCGTACGCGGGCGAACTATGCTTGCGCCTGGCATCGGGAACCGACCCCATCGAACGATGGCCAAAGGCTTGGGATGATCATCAGGAAGCAGCTATGCATGTAGAAGGGTTTTTCGAGTGGTTGGGCCAGGCGCTGGGCGCGGTGATCAAGTTCATCGTCGATGTCATGAGCGGGCTGTTCAATCTGCTGGCCAATGCCGGCGGCAATTTCATCGACGGGCTGGCGCGCACCTTGGGCATGGACACCTCGCTGGTCAGCATCCTTGCGCTGATCGTCGGGCTGATGCTGCTGTACTCGGCGATCCGGGCGTTCATGCGGGCGTCGATCGTGATGGGCATCATCTGGCTGGTGCTGGGCTTGTGGGTGTTGAGCTGGATCATTCACTGACCCAAGGCCCGCCATCCATGAACCTGTGGGAGCGGATTCACCCGCTCCCACAGTCGCATCAACGGCTACGCACCACCATCTCGCCCTGGCTGTCCCCCACTGCCTGCAGGTTCGGCCGGTACATCGACTCCACCTGCGGCGGCGGAATGCGATAGCTGCCCGGCGTTACCGCACGCGCCAGGTACAAAAGGTGCGTGGTCCCATAGCTGTCGAGCTTGAGGGCGGCCACATAACGGTCGTCGCGGTACTCCTGGTGAACCACGCTGGCGTTCTGCATCGATTCGCGCCATTGCTTGACCGCGCTGCTGGCGTTGTCGAGGCTGGCCGCGCTCTGCGCCAGGTTCTGGTTTTCCAGCTCCAGGCCCGCCGGCAGCAGGTCGACCACCAGCGCATCCGGCACCTGGCTCTGGGCCTTGAGCGCCAGGTGCACCAGCACCAGGTCGCCACTGCGCAGGTTGCGCAGGTCCAGGGCCTGGCCGTTCATGCCCAGGTATTCGCGACGGATCTCCATGCCATTGCTGCTGGCCGCAGGTGCCTGGCGCGGATAACCGGACAGGGTCAGTTGCTGGTAGAGGGTCTCGCTGCCCTGGTTCTGGATGCTCAGCGGCGATGCCAGCAACGGGCCTTCGAGCTTCATGCCCGATTCGGCGTTGTTGAACTCGCGAACCTCGCCGGCGCTGTCCAGGCGCGCCTGCCAGTTACCTTCGGGCTTGCCCAGCAGGCCACGACCGGCGAGGAACAGCGCGTTGCGCTCCTGGGTCGACAGCCAGCGGTTGGAGGCCAGTTCGTCGGACAGCGCAAACAGCCGCTGATCGACCTGGTTGCTGGCCAGGTTGTTCTCCTGCAGCAGGGCCAGGATCAGTGCCTGGTCACGCACGGCGCTGCCGTAGTCGGCCAGCCAACCCTTGCCACGGCCGATGGAAAGACCGGCCTGCAACGCCTGCTGCGAACGCGGCTTGTCGCCCATCTTGTCCAGTGCCACCGCCAGTTGCACCAGCGGCAGGCCGGAGCGGGCGTCGCTGCGGCGCTCGAACAGGCTGCGCAGCGCACCCAGCGGCGCCTGCTGGCTGCGGGCGAGCACCAGGGCGGCGTAGGCCTGCACGGCGAAGCGGGTGTGCTCGGCGTCCTGGCTGTAGTCGACCTCGATCAGGTTGCGTTCCTGCAGGTAGCGCAGCAGCCGCTCGTTGGCCTTCTTCAAGGCATCGGCAGGCACGCCGTAGCCTTGCTCACGCGCACGCAGGAGGAAGTCGGTGACGTAGGCGGTCAGCCAGTACTCTTCCTCGCTGTCCGAACTCCACAGGCCGAAGCTGCCGTTGTAGCGCTGCATGCCCAGCAGGTGCTCGATGCCCATTTCGATCTTGCGCTTGCGCACATCGGCCGGTTCGCCCTTGATACCCAGGCGCTTGAGACTGTCGGCATCGGCATAGAGCGAGGGGTACAGGCCGCTGGTGGTCTGCTCCAGGCATCCGTAAGGGTAGGCTTCCAGAGCGCGGATCTGTTCGGCCAGGTTCAGCGGCGGGCGACTCGACAGCGCCAGGCTGGCTTCAAGGCCTGCCGATTCGAACTCGGCCAGCTCATTCTCTGGCAGGGTCCAAGGCTGGTCCTTCAGCGCCACGCGGTAGTGCTTGAGCATGGCCGGATACGCCGGGCGCACACCCAGGGTCCATTCGCGCTCGAAGCCGGTGGCCGTCTCGCCCGGCAACTGCAGGCCATCGACACGCACGTGTACCTTGCCCTGCCCCAGGCCACCACGGGCCTGGACCGGGATCATCAACGTGCTGCGCTGGCCCTCGGCGAGGTTGATGTTCTGTTGGGCAGCCCCAGCGAGGTCGAGCTGCCCGTCGGTGGTCACCTGCACGTTGAGCTGCTGGGCGCGGCCAGACAGGTTGGCCAGGTCCAGGGCCAGGCGGGTCTGGTCGCCACCGGCAAGGAAGCGCGGCGCCGACAGCTCGGCAATCAGCGGTGCCGCTACGACCGTCTTGCCTTCGGCCATGCCGAAGTGCTCGTCGGTCCAGGCTTGCGCCATCAGGCGCAGTTCGCCGTTGAAGTCAGGAATATCGACCGTGGCCTGGCCTTCGCCTTTCTCATCGAGCGTTACCGGCAGGCTCTGCTGGGCGACGATGGTGACCGTGGTATTCGGGCGCTTGCCGCCCTTGGCCATGGCGGCGTCGCCACCAAAGGCCAGGCTCGCCAGACGCCCCTGGCCGGCTTCGATCAGTTGGCCGTAGATGTCCAACTGGTCGGCGCCGTAGGCCTTGCGGCCGAACAGGCTGGCGAAGGGGTCGGGGGTCTTGAAGTCGGTGATGTTGAGGATGCCCACATCCACCGCAGACAACAGCACATGCACCTGTTTCGGCACGCTGCCATCAGCATTGACGGCCTTGAGCTTGACGGTCAGGGGCTGCTTGGGACGCATCTTTTCCGGCGCCTGCAGGCTGACCGCCAGCTTGCGCTCGGCACGGTCCAGCGGCAGGTGCAGCACACCGACGGCGCGCTTGGGCGTGGCATTGACCTTGCGCTCGCCCGGACGAATCACCAGGGCGCTGATATAGAGGTCGTGACGGGCCCATTTCTTGTCCAGCTCGATCTCGAAGGTCTTGCCCTCGGCAGGTACGTCGATCTCCTGCCACCACAGCGGGCCGTCGCTCGACTCGATCATCAGGTAGCCGCTGCCTGCGGCAGGCGGGGTGACGGTGACCTTGGCGGTAGCACCGTCGGCGTAGGACGGTTTGTCCAGTGCCAGCTTGACCTGGTCCGGGCGTACCGCGCCGCCTTCGGCGTTGTCCTGGGCGCGGTAGCCGGCCCAGAAGCGCTCGCTGGATACCAGCCCAGTCTCGGGGTCCTCGACCTCGACGCGGTATGGACCCCACTCCACCGGGAAGGTCAGCTTGGCGGTGGAGCCGGCCTTGATGCTGACGGTTTCTTCGCTCTGGGTGAGTAATTTCTCGTTGTAGTTGTAGCTCCAGCCATCGCTCTGCGAGTAGTTCCAGTAGTAGTCGCGCCGCTCACGGATCAACCGCACCTTGAGGTCGTCGGCGGCGAGCTTGTTGCCGTCGCGGTCGGCGACCAGCACCTCGAACTGCACCGGGGCATCGCTGTCGGTCTCTTCGCCATCGAACAGGCCGCGCAGGCCCGGCAAGCGATCGGCCGGCCAGATCGGCTGCTCCAGGCGACGGGTGATCGGTCGACCGCCAGACTCCTGCAGGCTGGCCTGCACAGTCAGTTGCAGCGGCGAGCGGGCCTCGGCCCAGCGGCTCTCGATATCGACAGTGGCCTTGCCGGCCTGGTCGAGGGTGACTTCATCGAGTTCCAGGTCCTGGGTCAGCTCGCTCTCGGTGACCGAGCCGAACTGATAACCCGGCAGCGCCGGCACGGCTTCACGCAGCGGGCGGATGTAGGCCTGGCCGCTCAGGCGGTTGCCGGCGGCAGGCGCGCCATAGAGGTAGCGACCATTGACCTGGATGCGCGCGGTTTGTTCGGGGCTGAGCGGTGTCTTGCTGCCCTTGAGCTCCAGCGCCAGGCGCTCGGGCAGGAAATCTTCGACGAGGAACTCGTAAACCTGCTTGCGGCCGCCGCCCAAGTCGAGCAGCAGCTGCCAACGCCCGGTGGGCGCTTCGCTGGCCAGTTGCAATTGGTACTGGAACAGGCCGTTCTGGTCAGCCTCCCAGACGAACTTGCGGCTGACCTGCTCATCAGGGCGACGCACTTCGACCGTCACTGGCTGGGCCTTGACCGGCTTGCCGTCCTGGTCGCGCAGCAAGCCGTTGAGCAGCACGGTTTCGCCGGGGCGATACAGGTCGCGCGGGCCGAAGATGAAGAACTGCAGCGGGTTGGCCTGGGGGCCGGTGATGTCGAACTCGGCCAGGTCCAGTGCGGCGGTGTTCAGGCGCAGCAGCGTGGTGTGCACGCCTTGGGTGGCGATCAGGGTGTCGGCCTTGGCCGTGATCGGCAACTCGGCATGGCCCTTGCCATCGGTCTTGGCCTGGGCCAGCAGCTTGCCCTTGTCGTCGTGCAGTTCGAGGGTCACGTCACTCAGGGCCTTGCCGCCTTCGAGGGCCTGGGCGAACACGTCGAGGCGGTCGCGGTAGCGGTGGGCGGACACGCCGATATCACTGAGGGTGAACAGGGTCGCCGGTTGCGAATAGTCGTAGGTCCCGGAGGCGCGCATCACCGCCAGGTAGACGCCCGGTTCCTGCAACGGCTTGATCCCGGCGATCGGCAGCAGCACCGTTTCGCGGGTGTTGCGTGCAGGGTTCAGGTCGAAGCGGCCGCTGTAGACCAGCTCGGCCATGTCCAGGGTTTCCTTGGACTGGTAGTAGTACAGGCTGCTGTTACGGCCCCAGTTGACCAGGAAGGTCGAGAGCATTTCCGGTTTGACCCGGAAGAACTCGACATCGACCTTGTCGACGTTCAAGGCGATGACCGGCAAACCTTCGGCCAGGCGGGTAGGCAACAGAGAGCCACGGCTGGCAAAGCCGATGGTCGGCTGCATGTCGCGGGTTTCCAGGCGGCTGACCGACTCGCCCTGCAGCGTCTTGCCGTTGACCGCGAGCAGGCCCTTGTCGACGGTCAGCACCAGCTTGCGCTGCGGCTCGAGGTGGCGCAGGCGCAACTCCATCTGATTGTCGGACAACTCCCAGGCGCCGTCGAGCTTGCCCTTGACGGTATCGACCAGGTGCACCTTGGCGGCGAAGTCCTGATTGGCATCGAGCGGCACCGAGAAGCTGATCGACAGGGTACTGGCACCGTCGAGCTGGACCTCCGAGACGTCCAGCACGTTGAGCTCACGGTCGGCGTAGCGCTTGGCGAGCGCTGCCGGGTCCTCGCGCTTGGCGGGCTTGGCTTCGGCTGGCGCGCTGGCCGCGGGCTTTTCCGCCGGCGCGGGGGCGTCCTTGGAGGAGGAATCACAGGCACTGAGCAGGGCCAGCGCGCAGGCCAGCAACAATCCTTTGTTGAACATGGGAGAGAGGACTCTTCGGCAGCAGGGTGGTGAGGGCAGGAACTATAGCGCAACGTAAGGCAGGCTACCTGCGCTGCAGTGGCAAATGAGACCGCGTTCGCACGGATTGGTTGCCTGGCCGGTACAATGGCCACCAGCCGAAAACCGGGGCCGCCGTGCGCCCCTTCGCGGGCAAGCCCGCCCCACAGGATAAGCGCTCCCGCATGCCCTCACTGCTCACCGACTGGCAGCACCGCCTCACCCACCGCAAGGTCTGGGCCCTGGCCGCGCCGATGATCCTTTCGAACATCTCGGTGCCGCTGGTGGCACTGGTCGACAGCACGGTCATCGGCCATCTGCCCCACGCCCACCAGCTCGGTGCCGTCGCCGTCGGCGCCACACTGTTCACCTTCATGGTCGGCCTGATGGGGTTCCTGCGCATGGGTTCGACCGGTTTTGCCGCCCAGGCCGCCGGCCGCGCCGACGGCGCCGCGCTGCGCCAGGTGCTGGTACAGGGGTTGCTGCTGGCGCTGGCGTTCGCCGTGCTGATCGGCCTGCTTGCCCTGCCATTCAGCCAGTTTGCGCTGCACATGATGCAACCCGGCGAAGCATTGCACAGCGCCACCGAAGACTTCTTCCATACCCGCCTGCTCGGCCTGCCAGCGGCACTGGCCAGCTATGCCCTGGTCGGCTGGTTCCTCGGCACCCAGAACGCCCGCGCACCGCTGGCGATCCTGCTGACCACCAACCTGCTGAACATCGTCCTCAACCTGTGGTTCGTGCTCGGACTGGACTGGGGCGTACTCGGTTCGGCGCGGGCCTCGGTGATCGCCGAATGGAGCGGGGCGCTGCTGGGCCTTGCCCTGACCCGCCCGGCGCTGCGCGCCTATCCTGGGCGCATCGCCTGGGCCGCGCTGAAACGCTGGCAGGCCTGGCGCCCGCTACTGGCGGTCAACCGCGATATCTTTCTGCGCAGCCTGGCCTTGCAGTTGGTGTTCCTTCTGATCACCGTGCAGGGCGCGCGCCTGGGCGAGGCGACGGTCGCGGCCAACGCGCTGCTGCTCAATGGCCTGCTGCTGACTGCCTATGCTCTGGACGGCCTGGCGCATGCGGTCGAGGCCCTGTGCGGCCACGCCATCGGCGCACGTGAGCGCGACACCCTGCGCCGCTCGCTGGTGGTCGCCTGTGGCTGGTCGCTGATCGTCAGCCTGGTCTTTGCCGGGCTGTTTCTGCTGGGTGGGCACCTGTTCATCGATTTGCAGACCGATATCCGAAGCGTGCGTGACGCGGCCTACCCCTACCTGCCTTACCTGGCGCTGCTGCCATTGGTAGCGGTGTGGAGCTATCTGCTGGATGGCCTGTTCATCGGTGCGACGCGTGCCCGCGAAATGCGCAACGCGATGCTGGTATCGGTGGCGATCGCGTTGCCGCTGGCATTCGCCCTGCGAGGGTTCGGCAACCATGGACTGTGGCTGGCGTTTCTCGGATTCATGGGATTGCGCGCGGTGACGCTGGGGTGGGTGGGGTGGCGGTTGCAACAGCGGGCAGCATGGATCGGTTGAAGCAGGGCCGCTCCTGCAAACCTTGCAGGAGCGGCCCGCCGATCACGACGACAGGTACGAGGAGCGGGTCAAGCCCAGACGCAGGGCGTCGAGGAACTGAGTCCGCTCACGGGCGGTAATCTTGGCGCTGGCGACCTTGTCGCGGTAGTGAGTCATCAACTCCTCCGGCGACAGGTGCACGTAGCGCAGCATGTCCTCGATGGTGTCGTGGGTCTCGATGCCGGCGTGGTACACGCTACCGTCAGCGTTCTGGTAGATGTTCACCGAGTCGGTGTCACCGAACAGGTTGTGCATGTCGCCGAGAATCTCCTGGTAGGCGCCGACCAGGAACACACCCAGCAGGTAGTCCTCGCCTTCGCGCACCGCATGCACCGGCATGCTGGTTTCGATGCTCTGCTCGTCGACGTACTGGTTGATCTTGCCATCGGAGTCGCAGGTCAGGTCCTGCAGCACCGCGCGGCGCATGGGCTCTTCGTCCAGGCGGTGCAACGGGATGATCGGCAGTACCTGGCCGATGGCCCAGGTGTCCGGCAGGCTCTGGAACACCGAGAAGTTGCAGATGTACTTGTCGGCCAGCTTGTCGTTGAGCTCGTCCAGCACCTGGCGGTGCGAACGCTGGCGAGCCTTGAGCGAGTTGTGCAGGCGACGGCACACAGCGAAGTAGCATTGCTCGGCCAGGGCTTTTTCGGAGAGGCTGATCTTGCCGTCGGCATACTGCGCGGCCACGTCACCCATGTAGTGGGTGGCGCGCCAGTAGGTCTCGGTGACCATCTCGATGTCGGTCGGGCCGAGCAAGTCGGCCAGCCACTGCACGGTCTCGGGCAGCGCCTCCTTGTTCTCGATGGTCGGCACTTCGTCGTTGTGGCTTTCGACGTCGGTGACCTGGATCACCAGCATGGCGTGGTGTGCAGTCAGCGAGCGACCGCTCTCCGAGAAGATGTGCGGATGCGGCAAGCCCTGGGCGTCGCAGAACTCCTTGAGCATCCCCACCACCACGCCGGCATAGTCATCCATGTCGTAGTTGATCGAGCTGGCGTTGCGCGAGTGGGTGCCATCGTAGTCGACGCCCAGCCCGCCACCGACGTCGATGTGATCGACCGGCAGGCCCAGGCCGCGCAGCTCGCCGTAATAGCGGATGGCTTCCTTGAAGCCGTGCTGGTAGTCGGCGAGGTTGGCGATCTGCGAGCCCATGTGGAAGTGCAGCAGACGAATACCCTGGTCGAGCCCGGCATCACGGAAGCGGCTGACCACCGACAGCAATTGCGCAGCCGACAGGCCGAACTTGGATTTCTCGCCCCCGGTGTCGGCCCACTTGCTCGACGCCAGCGACGACAGGCGCACGCGCAGGCCGACCTGTGGCTTGACCTTGAGCTCGGCGGCCTCCTCGATCACCAGGGCGACCTCGGACTCTTTCTCGATGACGATGAACACGTTGTGGCCGAGCTTCTGGCCCATCAGCGCCAGGCGGATGAACTCGCGGTCCTTGTAGCCGTTGCAAACGATGGTGCCGCCCTTGGGCGCCAGCGCCAGCACGGCCAGCAGCTCGGGCTTGGAGCCGGCTTCGAGGCCAATGGAGACGTTTTGCGTGGCGATGATGTTCTCGACCACCGCTTCCTGCTGGTTGACCTTGATCGGATAAAGGGCCGTGTACTGGCTCTGGTACTCCAGGCGCGCGATGTTGGCGTCGAAGGCACCGGTCAGTTGGCGTACGCGGTCCTGCAGGATGTCCGGGAAGCGGACCAGCAGGGGCAGCGACAGGCCACTCTGGCGCAGCTCGTCGACCTGCTCGAAGAGATCGATCGGCGCGCTGTCGGGGCCGTTGGGGCGCACTTCGACACGCCCGGCTTCATTGATGGCGAAATAACCAGCGCCCCAATGGCGGATACCATAAACACTGCGGCTGTCGGCCACGGTCCATTGGCTGCCATCGTCTTTGCGTGTGCGTCGTACGGACATTCAAGTCCCCTATAGATAAGTCAAGACACTGCCCCGCGATGGGTGCGGGCGCAGTGTAGAAGCTGAAAATGACGATTCGTCCGTCTTCGGGGGTAGACCCCGGCAACGGAAACGAGTTTAGAAAGCACTGGGCGAAAAATCCTGCGGGCTGGCTCAGCCGCCGGACTTCTTCGCCTTGAAGCCCTGCTTGATCAGTTCGGCGAGCAACAGCTCGACGTGATCGCCCTGGATCTCGATGACGCCGTCTTTGAGGGCGCCACCGGTCCCGCATCGACGCTTGAGCGTGCTGGCGAGATCCTTGAGCTGTTCGAGCGGCAGCGGGACGCCGGTAATGGTAGTGACGGTCTTGCCGCCACGCCCTTTGCTTTCACGGCGTACCCGGGCGATGCCATCGCCTTCGGGGATGACTTGCTGCTTGCAGACACACGCGTCCACCGGCTTGCTGCAGTCGGGGCAGTGCCGACCAGCGTCGGTGGAAAACACGAGACCGCCGAGGGCGGAGAAGGTAGAAGCTTTCTTGGCCACTTTTGTTCCTCTTGCTGAGGACAAAAACTGGTCGGACCACAGGGGGGCTGGACCGACCGCGAAGCCCCACTCTGGCAGGGGCGGCGCTACTGTCGCAGGTGTTGCGACAGCCCGAAAAGGGCGCGCAGTGTAACGATAAATCCCTGGCTTGCTAAGTACTGGATTGCGGCATTTTGCGAATGTTTTGCGACGTGGTGGAGCGCTGGCTGCTATAGGCTCGCCTTGTAGCGCTGCAACGCCGCCAGCGAGTCCGGACAGAAGTCCTTCTCCCGGCTCTCGGCCTCTGCCTGCTCCACCGTGACGAAGCGCGCCTCTATGACCTCTTCAGGCTGCAACCGCAGCGGCGCATCGGACACCGCCGAGAACACCGCGCACCATAGCCGGTTGCCCGGCTGGTCGAAGTAGAACTTCTCGTGAAAGCGCAACGTCACGCCGGCGATGCCCAGTTCCTCCTCCAGCTCGCGGGCCGCTGACTCGGCGTACTCCTCGTGCGCCCCGACCATGCCACCGGCCGCCACATCCCAGTACCCGGGATACAACGCCTTGCTCAAGGTGCGCCGGTGCACGCACAGCTCGCCCTGGCTGTTGAACAGCAGAATGAAAGTGCAGCGCCCGATCAGCCCACGCTCGCGCAACTCGGCCCGCGCCAGTGCGCCCAGGTACTGGTCGTGCTCGTCCACCCAGGCCACCAGCTCGGCATCGGAGGCCGCGCGGTGCGCGACCTCGGCGGGATTGATGGTCATCCTTGCGAGAGCAACTGACGCAGGTCGATGACTGCGGCGTTGGCCCGGGAGATGTAGTTGGCCATCACCAACGAGTGGTTGGCCCACATGCCGAAGCCACTGCCGTTGAGTACCATCGGGCTCCACAGCGGCTCCTGCGAAGCTTCCAGCTCACGAATGATCTGACGCACGCTGACGGTGGCGTTCTTCTTGGCGAGTACGTCGGCGAAGTCGACCTCGATGGCGCGTAGCAGATGCGACAGCGCCCAGGCCTGGCCGCGGGCTTCGTAGAAGACGTTGTCGATCTGCAGCCATGGCGTCTCGACGATTTCCTCGTCGACCTGCGGTGCCTGGCCGGCCTGGACGGTTTCGGTCTTCAGGTTGCTGTTGAGCTTGACCCGTCCCACGCTCGCCGACAGACGCTGGGACAACGAGCCCAGACGCGTGGCAACGTCGCCCAGCCAGTTGTTCAGGTTGTCGGCGCGGGTGTAGAAGATCGCGCCCTGGTCGCCAGCGGCCAGGCGCACCTGATAACGGTTGAGCGACTTGATACCTTCCTCGAACTCCGACTCGCTGGACGGCAGGATCCAGCTCTTGTTGTCGAAGTTGAAGCGCGGCTCGGCCTTGGCCAGGTCGGCGTCTTCGGTCGATTGCGACTGCGAGCGAGCGAAGTCCTTGCGCAGCGCACGCGACAGGTCGCGCACCTGGACCAACACGCCATATTCCCAGCTCGGCATGTTGTCCATCCACAAACCCGGCGGGAAGCGGTCGTTGGAGATATAACCGCCCGGCTTGTCGAGCAGGGTGCCGGCAACGTTCTTGAGGGTTTCGATGGTGGTATAGCCCACCACCATCTGCTGGCCGTTACGCTCGGCCGCAGCCTGGGCGTTCTGTTGCACCGGGAACAGGTCGGGCTCTTCGCTCCAGTACCAGCCAAGGCCGATGCACACCAGCAGGTACAGGCCGATCAGAGTGCCCAGGGCGCGGCTCCAGAGGCCGCCGAGGTAGCTACGGGTGGCGGCGCCACGGCCATCGGCGCGCTCAGGGCGCTCGGCCTTGGCCTCACGGTTTTTCCAGTCCAGCATGGCGTTGTCCTTAATCAATCATGACGGTTCAGGGGCTTGGACCACAGGCCTCGGCCAGGGTGCCACGGCAAGCCCGCGTCCCAGCACTATAAAGCAGACGCCGCCATACGCATAAGCGACCAATGGGTCGGAAACTGAATAATCGGGCCTGAACGCTTTGTTGATTCACAGCACTCGCGAGCAGGAAAAGACCTGCTAGCATAGAGCCATCATTGAACCTGCACCCTAACCTCCAACAAGCAGTCAGGACATGACCCAGCCAGCCGAGCCCAGCCACGAGCGCTTGAAGCAGCATTTCGCACAGCGGGTCATCCATCAGGCCCGACAGATCCTCGAGATCTGGCAGCGCCTGCAGCGTGGCGAGTGGTCGAGCGCAGGGCTGGGCGAGCTGAGCGACGCCAATCTGCGCCTGCAACGCTACGCCGATCGTTTCGAACAGCCCGAACACGGCAGCCTGTCGACTGCCATCGAGCAGACGCTGAGGGCCATCGAAGCGAACAGCACGCGGCTCAATTCAGAACTGATCGGCGAGCTCAATCGCCTGATGCAACGCTTGTCGCGCACCGGCCTGCGCAAGGGCGACCAGCTCGATCATGTGCCCCTGCCGCCCTTGCGCAAGCCGGTGTACATCCTGCTGCAGGACCATGACCGCGCCGAACGCCTGGCGCAACAGCTGGAGTTCTTCGGATTGGGCGTGCAGGCATTGGGCAACGCCGATGCCTTTCGTGCCTCGATGAGCGAACGCCTGCCTTCGGCCATCGTCATGGATGTCGATTTCAGTGGCCCCGGCCAGGGCCTCAAACTGGCCGCCGAAGCCCAGCAAAGGCTGGAGCTGCACATTCCGCTGCTGTTCTTCAGCCTCCACGAGACCGACACCCCGACCCGCCTGGCCGCCGTGCGCGCCGGCGGCCAGGAGTTCCTCACCGGCACCCTGGAAGCGTCCAGCCTGCTGGAAAAGGTCGAACTGCTGACCAGCGCCGCCCAATACGACCCGTTCCGGGTGCTGATCATCGATGACTCGCGCGCCCAGGCCATGCACACCGAGCGCCTGCTCAACGGCGCCGGCATCATCACCCGCACGCTCACCGAGCCGATCCGCACCATGGCCGAGCTCGCTGACTTCCAGCCCGACCTGATCATCCTCGACATGTACATGCCCGACTGCACCGGTACCGAACTGGCCAAGGTGATCCGCCACAACGACCGTTATGTCAGCGTACCGATCATCTACCTGTCGGCCGAGGACGACCTGGACAAGCAGCTCGACGCCATGAGCGAAGGTGGCGACGACTTCCTCACCAAGCCGATCCGCGCCCGCCATCTGGTGACCACCGTGCGCAACCGCGCCGCCCGCGCCCGTCATCTCAAGGCACGCATGGTGCGCGACAGCCTGACCGGGCTGTACAACCATACCCACATCCTGCAACTGCTCGAAGACTGCAGTTTCCGCGCCCGCCGCGAGGAACACCCACTGAGCTTCGCCATGCTCGACATCGACCATTTCAAGAAGATCAACGACCGGCATGGCCATCCGATGGGCGACCGGGTGATCAAGAGCCTGGCGCTGTTCCTCAAGCAGCGCCTGCGCAAGACCGATTTCATCGGCCGCTATGGCGGTGAGGAATTCGCCATCGTCATGCCCAACACCGGGCTGGAAGCTGCGTACAAGGTGCTCGACGAGATCCGCCAGCGCTTTGCCGAAATCCACTATCCCGCCCAGCCGAACGACCTGCAGTGCACCTTCAGCGCCGGGGTGGTGCAACTCGATGACACGCTGGACGCGCTGACCATGGCCAGCGCGGCGGATGAGGCGCTGTACCGGGCCAAGCACGCGGGGCGTAATTGCGTGGTGAGGGTCGAGCCCTAGACTGGCACTCTGCCACTTTTTTATGGCGCCACCCCGTCGTCGTCATCACCCGGTCACAAAATCGCAATAACTTCAGGCACCTACCTCTCCATTCCCGCAGGAAGTTCGCGGCTATGCGCCTGAAGTGGCTGACCAATTTCAACACCCTCTTGCTGGTGACCGTGTGCTTCGCGCTGGGCGCAACCCTGTGGTGGTCGCAACGTGCACTCGAGCGTCCCTACCAGATGATGGAGCGCTACCTGGGGCTGTCCCAGCAGTTCCAGAACGAGGCCGCCGGCAATATCCAGGCCTACCTGGCCAGCGGCGACGCCCTGCGCCATGCCTCGGCCATGGAGGCCAACAAGCAGCTGCACAGCGCCCTTGAAGAATGGCCAGACGCACTGGCCGCCAAGCTGCGCCCGAGCCTGGACAGCCTGCAGGGCTTCACCGCCAACGAATTGCTGGCCGCCGGCAAGCTGGCCGGTGATCCGCAGGCACTGCTGCTGCAAGCCGAGCGCGAGCTGGGCGCCAACCTTGAGCAACTGGCCGGTTATGCCCGCGACAGCGGCAGCGCCGAGGCTGGCCGCTACCTGGCCCCGCTGATGGACGCCTCGCTGCATCTGGGCCGCCTGGCACTGGCCCGCGACAAGCTGGTCAGCAGCGGTCGCGCGGAACTGGCCGACGAAGTGGAGCGTGAACTGCAACAGATCCGCGCCCAGGCGCAAATCATCGACAGCCTGCCGTTGCTGGGGGTGACCCGCGCGGCCGAATCCAACGCCGACGACTTCGCCGCGATGATGGGCCTGCAAAGCCAGGGCAGCGAGCAGAAGGAGGACGTTGCCGTGAGCCTCAAGCGTGAATTGCAGAGCTTGCTCGGTCGCTATCCGGCCGAACTGCAGCGCACCCGTGAACAGATCGAGCGTCGTGCCGCACTGGCCGCCAGCACAAGCGAGCGCCTCGAAGCTGTGCGAAAGGCCATCGCCGGACTGGAACCAGAGGTGCGTGGTCAGCACGCGAAGATCGCTGGCGAGGTCCGGGTCATCCAGGGCCTGATGATCGGCCTGATCCTGCTGATCGCCCTGCTCATCGACACCTTGCAGCGCCGCCTGACACGCACCCTCACCAGCCTCGCGCCGGCCCTGTCGCGCTGGGCCGAGGGCGATTTTGCCCAGCCGGTCGCCCTTGGCAAGACCAACCTCGAACTGCTCGACATCCAGGAGTCGCTCAATCGCTTGCGCCAGTACCTGGTGACGCTGGTCGGCACCATCCGCCACAACGCCGAGCAGGTCGCGGGCAGCAGCCATGCCCTGGCCGGCATGAGCAGCGCGCTGCATGACGGTGCCCAACGCCAGGCAGGCGATACCGCACAGATCCGCGATGCCCTGGGCGAGCTCGAAGCGACCATCCAGCAGGTGGCCGGCGATGCCAGTTCGGCCGCCGATGCCAGCCGCGACGCCGGGCGCGCCGTGGAGCACGGCCAGGCGGTGATCGGCCACAGCCTCTCCGGCCTGCGAGCACTGGTCGATGAGGTGCAGGGCAATGCGCAGTTGATCGAACAGCTGGCCGAGGAGTCGGCGACCATCGGTGGCGTGCTGACGGTGATCCGCTCGATCGCCGAGCAGACCAACCTGCTGGCCCTCAACGCAGCGATCGAAGCGGCCCGTGCCGGGGAAATGGGCCGCGGCTTTGCCGTGGTGGCCGACGAAGTGCGTTCGCTGGCCCAGCGCACCACCGGCGCCACCGGCGAGATCCAGTCGCTGATAGACCGCCTGCAGCAGGCGGCGCGCGAATCGGTGAATGGCATGCGCACCCAGCTCGAACACGCCGAAGCGACCGCCAGCCAGGCCCAGGCGGCGGATGGTGCGCTGGATGAGATCGTCAGCGCGATTCGCACCATCTCCGATACAGCGGTGAGGATTGCCGACGTCACCGCTCAGCAGAGCGGTGCAGTGAGCGAGATCCGCGACCACAGCGAGCGGATTCATGCGCTCGGTGAAGACAACCTGCAACGCATCGGCGAAGGGCGCGAGCAGGGTGAGCAGTTGCTGCAACTGGGGGGTGAGCTGAATACCGCGGTGGGGGCCTTCAGGGTGTGATCGGCAGGCCTGGCCCCCGAACCTGCGACCACCTGTCATCCCCGCCTCCAGCCAACTCCGTTATCATGCCGGGCACGTTCCGCCTCGCGAGTCCGCCATGCGCCGCCTGTTCCTCCTGCTGTTCCTGCTGCTGGCCAGCCCCACGTTCGCCTCGGGCCTGCTCGACAACCGTCCCAGCGCCACCCTCGGCGCCGCCTCGCTGTCCAACAGCGCCGACTTCCTGCCGGTCCACGAAGCCTTCAAGCTCGACCTGATCAGCGCCGATGCCCAGTCGATCAAGCTGCGCTTCGTCGCCACCGAGGGCTATTACCTCTATCGCCATCGCTTCCAGTTTCGCAGCGAGCCGGCCGACATCGCCCTCGGCAACGCACGGATTCCCCAAGGCGAAGCCAAGCACGACGAGTTCTTCGGCGATGTCGAGGTCTACCACGGCATCGTCGACATCGAAGTACCGCGCACCGACTCGCGCGCCTTCACCTTGCTGGTCGGCTACCAGGGCTGCGCCGACAAGGGATTGTGCTATCCGCCGGAAACCGCACGACTGTCGATTCCCGGCGAAGGCAGCACCTTGTCCACCACCACGGCCGAGGGCTGGAGCTGGCAGACCTTGCTGCTGTTCTTCCTCGCCGGTCTGGGCCTGACCTTCACCCCCTGCGTGCTGCCGATGCTGCCGATTCTCTCGGGCGTGGTACTGCGCGGCCAGGTAGGTGGCTGGCGCGGCTTCAGCCTGTCGCTGGCCTACGTGCTGCCAATGGCTGCCAGCTTTGCCGCGCTCGGTGCGCTGATGGGCCTGTTCGGTGCCAGCCTCAACCTGCAGGCACGTCTGCAGTCGGCCTGGGTACTGGTGCCCTTCGCCCTGTTCTTCGTGGTGTTCGCCCTGGCGATGTTCGGCCTGTTCGAACTCAAGTTGCCGCACGCCCTGAGCCAACGCCTGGACCGTGTCGCGAGCAATACCCGCGGCGGTTCGCTACTGGGTGCTGCGGTGCTGGGCGTGCTTTCCAGCCTGCTGGTCTCGCCCTGCGTGTCGGCACCACTGGCCGGTGCCCTGCTCTATATCAGCGCCAGCGGCGATGCTCTGGGCGGGGCACTTAAGCTGTTCGCGCTCGGATTGGGCATGGGCGCGCCACTGCTGCTGGTGGCGACAGGCGGTGCCGCCTGGCTGCCCAAGAGCGGGGCGTGGATGAACACGGTGAAGAACGTGATCGGGGTCCTGCTGCTGGGCGTGGCGCTTGGCCTGCTCAGCCGCGTGTTGCCGGGGCCGGTGACCTTGCTGCTGATCGGCCTGTTGTCGGCAGGCGTGGCGCTGTTCCTCGGCGCGCTGGAGTTCGTGGTCAAGACTCCACGTCAACGCCTGGCCCAGCTGCTGGGGCTGCTCTGCCTGGTCTATGCACTGGCGTGCTGGTACGGCGCACTCGCGGGTCAGGGCGATCCTCTGCGTCCATTGCCCGGCCCCGGCGTCAGCACCTCGCCCCCCGCCACCCCCCAGGCAGATGCATGGCAAACCCTCACCACCCCTGCCGCCCTGGACGCCGCATTGGCCCAGGCCAAGGCCGCAGGCCAGCCGCTGCTGCTGGACTGGTACGCCGACTGGTGCATCAGTTGCAAGGTGATCGAACATGAAGTACTCAACGCGCCACAGGTGCAGGCCCAGCTGAACGGCTTCAAGCTGCTGCGGTTCGACCTGACCGAGAGCAACGCCGAACAACGCGCCCTGCTCGACCGCTACACGCTGTTCGGCCCGCCCGCCTTGTTGTTTTTTGCCGCAAACGGCAGCGAAATGACCACTGATCGGGTGGTAGGCGAGGTGAACGCCGACGAATTTGCGAAAATTCTCACCGGCATGCGCAGCAAACTCGGTCTATAACTTCCCGCGCACCGGTAACTTTCTCCAACGAAGTGACCAGAGCTGATCATCTGGTCACATACTTTGCGCGAATCTCGGTCATCGTGCTGGCTATTGCAGGGAACTGGACACTCGCTAGTCTCTTGCGGCATAGTCGCCGCGCTATGTCGAATTGCCCTACAAAACCAAGGAAACCGCAGATGGCCACCCTACTGGTGCTGCACGGCCCCAACCTCAACCTGCTCGGTACCCGCGAGCCGGGAGTCTACGGCGCCGTCACCCTCGCCCAGATCAACCAGGACCTCGAGCAGCGCGCACGCGCCGCCGGCCACCACCTGCAGTACCTGCAGAGCAATGCCGAGTACGAACTGATCGACCGTATCCATGCCGCGCGCAACGAAGGCGTGGACTTCATCCTGATCAACCCGGCCGCTTTCACCCACACCAGCGTCGCATTACGTGACGCATTGCTCGCTGTGAGCATCCCATTCATCGAAGTGCACCTCTCCAACGTGCACAAGCGTGAACCGTTCCGTCATCACTCCTACTTCTCCGATGTGGCAGTGGGCGTGATCTGCGGCCTGGGCGCCAGCGGTTACCGGCTAGCCCTGGAGTCTGCTCTGGAACACCTGGCTGCCAACGCACAGCCCTGATGACGCAAAGCCCAGGCCTACATGCCTGGGCTTCGAAACACTACGAAGAAACGTTTTCGACACGTTTTGATAATTAAGTCCCCGACCGAACCTTGGGAGTTGCTGATTAATGGATATCCGTAAAGTCAAAAAGCTGATCGAACTGCTGGAAGAGTCCGGCATCGACGAACTGGAGATCAAGGAAGGCGAAGAGTCCGTTCGCATCAGCCGTAACAGCAAACAACCTGCCGGCGCCCAGTACTTCGCACCCCCAGCGCAATTTGCTGCTCCAGCCCCTGCCGCCGCAGCCCCCGTGGCCGCCGCCCCGGCTGCCGAAGCCGCTGCAGCACCTGCCCTCAAAGGCACCGTGATCCGCTCGCCGATGGTCGGTACCTTCTACCGCAAGCCTTCGCCAACCTCGCCGAACTTCGCTGAAGTCGGTCAGTCGGTGAAGAAAGGCGACACCCTGTGCATCGTCGAAGCCATGAAGATGATGAACCACATCGAAGCCGATATCGGCGGTGTCATCGACGCCATCCTGGTAGAAGACGGTCAGCCGGTTGAGTTCGACCAGCCGCTGTTCACCATCGTTTGAATCGCGGAGAGCCAACGATGTCTGGGAAGCTCGAAAAAGTCCTGATCGCCAACCGCGGGGAAATTGCCCTGCGGATCCTGCGTGCCTGCAAAGAGCTGGGCATCAAGACCGTCGCGGTCCACTCCACCGCTGACCGCGAACTGATGCACCTGGGCCTGGCAGACGAATCGGTCTGCATCGGCCCTGCATCGTCGAAAGAATCCTACCTGCACATCCCGGCGATCATCGCTGCCGCCGAAGTGACTGGCGCCACCGCCATCCACCCGGGCTACGGCTTCCTCGCCGAGAACGCCGACTTCGCCGAGCAGGTGGAGAAATCCGGTTTCGCCTTCATCGGCCCCAAAGCCGACACCATCCGCCTGATGGGCGACAAGGTTTCGGCCAAGGATGCGATGATCAAGTCGGGCGTCCCAACCGTGCCGGGCTCTGACGGCCCACTGCCGGAAGACGAAGAAACTGCACTGGCCATCGCCCGTGAAGTCGGCTATCCGGTGATCATCAAGGCCGCCGGTGGCGGTGGTGGTCGCGGCATGCGCGTGGTGCACAAGGAAGAAGACCTGATCGCGTCGGCCAAGCTGACCCGTACCGAAGCCGGTGCGGCGTTCGGCAACCCGATGGTCTACCTGGAAAAGTTCCTCACCAACCCACGTCACGTGGAAGTTCAGGTACTGTCCGATGGCCAGGGCAACGCCGTGCACCTGGGCGACCGCGACTGCTCGCTGCAGCGCCGTCACCAGAAGGTACTGGAAGAAGCCCCGGCCCCCGGTATCGACGAGAAGGCCCGCCAGGAAGTCTTCAAGCGTTGCGTCGATGCGTGCATCGAGATCGGCTACCGCGGTGCAGGTACTTTCGAGTTCCTGTACGAGAACGGTCGCTTCTACTTCATCGAGATGAACACCCGCGTCCAGGTCGAGCACCCGGTTTCGGAGATGGTCACCGGCATCGATATCGTCAAGGAGATGCTCAGCATCGCCGCTGGCAACAAGCTGTCGTTCCGCCAGGAAGACGTGGTGATCCGCGGTCACTCGCTGGAGTGCCGGATCAACGCCGAAGACCCGAAGAAGTTCATTCCGAGCCCAGGCACCGTCAAGCACTTCCATGCCCCGGGTGGCAATGGCGTGCGGGTCGATTCGCACCTGTACAGCGGCTATTCGGTTCCGCCGAACTACGACTCGCTGATCGGCAAGCTGATCACCTACGGCAAGGACCGCGACGAAGCCATGGCGCGCATGCGCAATGCCCTGGACGAGATCGTTGTCGACGGTATCAAGACCAACATCCCGCTGCACCGCGACCTGGTGCGTGATGAAGGTTTCTGCAAAGGCGGCGTCAACATCCACTACCTCGAGCACAAACTGGCCAACCAGGAGTGATCGCTTGTTGAGGTAGCACGCCCGGCAATCGCTGCGATGCCAGCCATTGGCCTTTCAGAAAAGCCGGGGATGCCACAAAAAAAACCGATGCCAGAATCTGGCATCGGTTTTTTTTGCTATCTACCCAGGACAGAGCAGGTCACCTAGGCTCGCATGAGCGCGATATCCGCTTGTCAGAGGCTCACCACTGAGATCGCCTGCAAGGCTAGTTCGTCCGGGGCCGGCGCCAATCCGGCAGCATCTTCCACAACTCCGCTTGGCCGCTCATACAGCGGGCGGGCCCGGAAACGGCTTTGGAATCTGTGGGCGCGAGCGGGCACCCCCTTCAACCGGAAATTAGCCTGCTTCATGATCGGCGTCAGCACTTGCTCGACCACGCTCATAGGCGTTCGGTAAACACGCGTAACCCCGCTCCCCAGGTTCAGCGTCATGCCATAGCTACCGCCAAAACACGACGAGAACGACCAGTGCTGCCAACTTGCCTGGATTCCCTGGCGCCTGAGCAACGCCCGCACGACGCCGCCGATATCCGTACCGCCCAGCCAGTCGCCACCGGCCATGACTGCCCTGACGCCCGCGCCATCCTGCGCAGCGCCGATTTGCGTCAGCACTTGCCGCAGTGCAGGCTCGATCAGGCTACGGACATTGTGATCGATATGCAGCACCGCACCTGCACGTGTTGCTGGGTTGTACAAGGATACCGCCACACAGGACTGCGCATTGACGGTATACAGGTAGTCATCCGCCGCCCCCACGTATCGCGCCACCACGGCTTCTCCCTGCAGAGCGCCACGTATTTCCGATGGCGCTCCCTCGCCATTGGTAATCTGCCTTGCCTGCGTCAGGGTTCCAGCATCCTGCACATGATTGCCGCCGCGAAGGCCGGTGCTGTTGGCAATCCATCGGCCATCTTCATGCAATCGCACTGCCGGGCGATGGTAGCTCTGCGGGCGATTGGCCTTGAACACCCGTAACGTAGCGTGCTCAGCGTCGTGTACGACCTTGTAGTAACGACCGCCCGAGCGGATGAAATGCTCTGCGTTGGTAGCGTCCTTGGCGCCGCTACGGTAGGTGCCTTTCCAGATACCGTCCTCCGTCACCTTGTGCAGATCGCCAGGCTTGCTCTTGACTGCCCAGGACTTGTCGAACTGCAGGGAGGGGGTTCGTGTCGCACCCGTCACCTGAGGGCGGCGGACAACTGCCTGGCGCAAGGGCGCAAGCGCTGACTTGAGCATTCCCAGGCTCACTCCTGGCACACTCAACACCGCCCCCAACAAACCCCACGACGCTTCCAGCCAGTTCTGCAGGGCCACTGCGGTTTCCCATCGGGTATGGGCGACGATGGCCTTTTTCAAAGCAGAGGCGGTCATGAAGGCACCAAACGCTATGGCGAACGGTGGATACACCAGCAATGGCAGTGCGCTGAACAGAACGCCTTTGAACACCTGGGCGCGAATGACCTCGGCTTTGCCAAGGGTCGCATCCTCGACATCGGCGAGCGCATGCTCGATGAACGCGTTGTACTCCCCGGCCACCGTAACCACCTGGTTGAGCCCACGCAGGGAATCACGATGACTGTCGCCACTGGCCAACCTCTTCAGGCGCGTGCTGACCTTGGATCTGGAAGCCAACGTAACGCGATTGAGCAGATAATCGTACAGCACACCCGTACCTGTGGCGTTCAGGGACTGATAGGGGCGCAGCAGAACACCATCCGGGGCTTGCGGGGTATATAACCAGTCAGTCGCCACTTTGCCTGTCACCTCCCGCAGAACATAGGCGCCCAGTACGAAACAACCGTCGATCGACAAGCGAAACACCCCCGAGCTTTCGACCACCGTTTCCGACTCACTGACGATGTCGGGCTGGCTCAACGTCCGCCCCAGCGCCGTCACCAGTGCAATCAGTTTCATATAGGTCGCTTGATCGAGTTCAGCCTTGATACTGGCCAGGCGCAAATCGCGGTCCATCGCCGAGATCAGCGCACGACCGAACATCTTCCGGCGAGCCTCATAATCCGCCGAGGACTCGTTCAGATAGTGTTCGCGTATGTGTGTGATGTACGTCTCGCCAACGTAAGCGCGACGTGCATAGCGCGTAAAATCGTGGCTGCGTAGAGCGCTCAGGTCCTGGCCAACCAGGGAGCGCACGCCCTTTTTCGGGTTGTCCAGGCCGGAATTTTCGTCATATCCATAGCAGACCAGATCGACCAGGTTCATCGTCAGCGGCGTATCCGTGTCTGTGGACGGCAGATCGAACAGAATAGACTCCGGGTCGACCTGTTCGGTGATGCCCTTGTCGTCCAGGTAAGGCTTGATGGCAGTCTCGACGGTACGCCGGGCGAATGCGTGAAAACCTTCATAATCCTGCATCGACGCGGCAAACACGTGCTCAGCTTGCAACGCCACCTGCTTTTCCAGGTTGATCACGCGCTTTTGGCCAATGTTCAGGTTAAGTGCGTAATACGGCGCAATAGAGGCCTCGATCTCATCCTCGGCCTTTTTATTGCTCAAGCGCACCCGCTCGGCCAAGCATGCCTCGTACCCCGTCAGGGCTCTCCTACGATCCAGACTCAGGGACCATTCGGAAGGTTTTTCCACGATGCTCAGGATGGATGCACTGACCGTGGCTCGTTGATCGAAGGGAACCTGGCTCAACAGATAATGACGACCCGTTTCCTCCGCCAACCAACCACCGATTTCACTGTTGAGCGCGCGCTGTGATACCAGCTCTATCCACTCCTGGCCATCTGGTTTACCAGGGGCATACAGCACAAAGGCGTCATCTGCTACGGCGAACAACAACAAGTCACTGCAATCTGCGCCCGCCCACAATTGCAGAGGACAGATCTCATCGCCTGGCGGCTCCTGGGCGAGCAATGCCAAGACCTGATCATGACGCGCATCCGACAGGTGCCCTTTCTTGCTGGCAATCAGCAGGCTATAGCGCAATTGCGAGTCATAGAGCTCTAGCTGCGCCAACTCGACTTCAGCGTCCTGATGGCGCTGCTTGAGGGTCGCGATGAAGCTGTGCGGGACATCGAGTTCGCTCAACAGACCCTGTAGTTGCTCAGCGGAAGGTGGCTTGCAATGCAGTAACGGCATGCTCACCTGCAGCGGCTTGTACACCTGTGTCACGTCAATTGCGCCTTCCATCACCAGCTCGGTAAGGGTCAGCGTCCTGACGCTCACATTTTCCGTAGCTGACGGTTCACATTTGACGGTGATGAGGTCGGCAGATAATGGCAGGTCGAAATGCTCATGCAGATAGGCGGACGCCAGGCTGCCCGCATGCTCACGCAACGAGCGCGCACTACCAAGCAAACTTTCGAGTGTTGACTGCGCTCCCTCGCAAACGCCCTGAGCGGCAGTCAGCGCCGCGACGTCCTCGGCATTTAAATTGCGATACCACTCCGGCAGGTGCTTGCGGACAAGCCTGTCGAGCACTTGCCTCTCATCGTCATCGGCGAGAAACAACAGCGCAGGCTGCGCATGCCAGTCCCGCTCCTGCTCCCGAATCAGCGCCCGCACCTGGGCACTGGTCATCGCGGCAACCTGTGGCGCGCCCAGCGCGGCTTCAAGATCAATGCAGTGCTGCTCGCAACGTTGGCTGATTCGCTTCTGGTACTCGAGCACATCACTCAAGCCCTGGGGCTTCGCCTCCCAGTGGCGGGTGAGGTAATCCCGGTAGGTTTCAACCATGCGCCCACCGATGCCCTCCACCAGTTGTTCGACCTGCTGGCGCCGTTCCAGCGGCACTTCACGCGGCTCCCCGTCGCTGATGCGATAGATGGCATGTTCTGCTTCGTCATAGAGCACCGGCTGCTGGGTGACCATGCGCTGTAGAGCGGCATCAAGCAGGTCCTGGATGAAATTCGGGTCGATATCTTCGGTGTAGTAGGTGCGCAGTTGCACAAGCGCGTCGCTTTCGATTGCCTCGATAAAGCTCAGCTGGGAGTTGCGTCGTTGCTCGAAGGCCGCACTCCAGCGCCCGAGTCGCTCGATGATGGAGTGGGCCGACGAATCGTCAATGGGGGAATGGGTAGCGGGCTGATCGTTCATGACGCTATACCTCGTAGGCTTGGGGGCCCGAATTCTAGGTAGCGCCGCGGCACGACCAGCGGTAGTTATTTGTTCGACGGATCATCCTGCGGCCTGTCCGTACGGGACGCGCTCGCGTAAAATGCTTGATTTGGCAGTCGTAGGCTGCCTCTTCGATCACACCGAATCACATTTAAGGTGCCCGCCATGCCCTGGCTGCAAGTACGTCTGGCCATCAGCCCGGAACAAGCCGAAACCTACGAAGACGCCCTGCTCGAAGTCGGCGCCGTCTCGGTCACGTTCATGGATGCCGAAGACCAGCCGATCTTCGAACCGGACCTCAACACCACCCCACTGTGGTCGCACACGCATCTACTGGCCTTGTTCGAAGCCGATGCCGAGCCCGAAGCGGTGTTCGCCCACCTGCAGCTGCTGACCGGCGCCGATCTGCCCGAGCACCAGGCCGAAGTCATCGAGGATCAGGACTGGGAACGCAGCTGGATGGACGGTTTCCAGCCGATGCGTTTCGGCCAACGCCTGTGGATCGTGCCGAGCTGGCATGAGGCCCCGGAGAAAGACGCCGTCAACCTGCTGCTCGACCCGGGCCTGGCCTTCGGCACCGGCACCCATCCGACCACCGCCCTGTGCCTGGAATGGCTCGACGGCCAGTCGCTCGCAGGCACCCAGGTGCTCGACTTTGGCTGCGGCTCGGGCATCCTGGCCATTGCCGCCCTGCTGCTGGGCGCCCGCGAAGCGGTGGGGACCGACATCGACGTGCAGGCCATCGAAGCCTCGCGTGACAACGCCCAGCGCAACGGCATCGCCGACGAGAAGCTGGCGCTGTACCTGCCCGAGCACATGCCGGCGATGCAGGCCGATGTGCTGGTCGCCAACATCCTGGCCGGCCCGCTGGTCTCACTGGCCCCGCAGTTGTCCGGCCTGGTACGCCCTGGTGGCCTGCTGGCGCTGTCGGGCATTCTCGCCGAGCAGGGCGAGGAAGTGGCTGCTGCCTACGCCGCCGACTTCGACCTCGACCCGATCGTCGTGCGCGATGGCTGGGTGCGTATCAGCGGCCGTCGTCGCTAGGCTACAGTTCGTAAAGCACCAGACTCCAACCCTGCACAACCCCCGGATCGCCGCATGACCGACAGTTTCGTCACCCAGTGCCCGCATTGCCAGACGCGTTTTCGCGTCACGTATCACCAGTTGAGCGTGGCCCGTGGGGTGGTGCGCTGTGGCCAGTGCCTGCAGGTGTTCAATGCCGCGCGGCAGTTGCTCGAACAGAGCCAGGGGGCTGCGCCAACGCCGGTTGCCACGACACCGGTAGCGCCAACGGTGCCAGCAACGCCTGCGGTCGAGCCACCCGCGCCGAGCCAGGACGACTGGGCTGCCACGCTGGATGCCATGGATCTGGACCAGGAGCTTGCGCGCCTGGAGCGACGAGGCCCTCGCCCCGAGCGCCAAAACGCCGAGCGCGACGAGTCCTTGCAGGCGCGGCGTGACGATCAGCACCCGGAGCAACATGGTGACGAGCCCTTCGGCACCGCAACCGATGACCGCCTCGAGCCCGACTCGCAACCCACACCGGCACCTGCACCGGTTCTGGTCGAGCAGGAGCCACTCGACCTGGAACCGATAGCCCAGGAGCGTACCGAGCCAACCCTCGGACAGACGCTTGAGCTCGACGACGAATACCCCCCCGCACACTTGCCCGCCGAACGCGACGAACCAGCCACCGAGCGGCTCTCGTCCCCCGACGAGCCTCGTCCGGAAAAAGGCCTCTCGGCCCTGGACGACGATGTCGCGAATCTGCGCCTGTCGGCACGTGACGACCACGACGACGCCGAAGACGACGAACGGCTGGAGCCGGTCCTGGCCAGCAAACCCTCGCGCGCGCGCAAGGAACCATTGGTCGATGTGGTCGACGACCCGCTGCAACTGGACTGGCAAAAGCCCGCACCGAACTGGGGCAAGCGCCTGCTTTGGGGCTTCCTGGCGCTGCTCGCCGCTGGCCTGCTGGCCTTCCAGTACGTCTACTACCACTTCGATGAGATGGCCCGGCACGATCGTTACCGGCCGCTGTTCCAGCAACTGTGCCCGATCGTCGGCTGCCAGGTACCCACCCGAGTCGACATCGCTCGTATCAAGAGCAGCAACCTGGTGGTGCGCAGCCATCCGGACTTCAAGGGCGCGCTGATCGTCGACGCGATCATCTACAACCGCGCCTCCTTCAGCCAACCCTTCCCCTTGCTGGAGCTGCGTTTCGCCGACCTCAACGGGCAGTTGATCGCCAGTCGTCGGTTCAAACCCAGCGAGTACCTGTCGGGCGAGCTGGCCGGGCGGGGCGAGATGCCTAGCCAGACACCGATCCACATCGCTCTGGACATCCTCGATCCAGGCCCCAAGGCGGTGAACTACAGCTTGAGTTTCCGCTCCCCCGAGTAGCACGCCATACCTGAGGGAGCGCGGCGGGCGACATCACCAACCTAAATGTCATAAGCCCACAACTGTTCAGATTTTATCCAGTTCCATCTTTATCCGGTCACCGAGAGCGGGTATCATGCCATCCCTTTTTCGAACTCCAATGATCCGGCCCCACAACAGGGAACACCTATGTCGGCGGTACGCATCGGCCCATATACACTGCAGAACAACCTGATCCTCGCGCCTATGGCCGGGGTGACGGACCAGCCTTTCCGCACGCTTTGCAAACGTCTGGGGGCGGGCATGGTGGTGTCGGAGATGGTCACCAGCGACATGAACCTGTGGAACAGCCGCAAATCGCGCCTGCGCCGCATCCACGAAGGCGATCCCGAACCGCGTTCGGTACAGATTGCCGGTGGCGATGCACAGATGCTGGCCGCGGCAGCGCGAGCCAACGTCGAGTCCGGTGCCCAGATCATCGATATCAACATGGGCTGTCCGGCAAAAAAAGTCTGCAACAAAGCGGCAGGCTCTGCTTTATTGAGAGATGAAGCGCTGGTCGCTGAAATCCTCGACGCGGTGGTCGGTGCAGTCGATGTGCCGGTCACCCTGAAGATTCGCACCGGGTGGGATCGCTCGAACAAGAACGGCCTGAACGTGGCGAAGATCGCTGAACAGGCCGGAATCCAGGCGCTGGCGGTGCATGGCCGCACACGCGCCGACCTGTACACCGGTGAAGCCGAGTACGACACCATCGCCGCAATCAAGCAGGCGGTGTCGATCCCGGTTTTCGCCAACGGCGACATCACGTCGCCAGAAAAGGCCCGGGCGGTGCTGGATGCCACAGGGGCCGACGGCCTGCTGATCGGCCGTGCCGCCCAAGGGCGGCCATGGATCTTCCGCGAGATCGAGCATTACCTGCGGACAGGCGAGCATCTTCCGGCTCCCGGGCTGGATGAAGTGGAACGCATTCTGCTGGAGCACCTTGCCGCGCTGCATGCCTTCTATGGGGATGTGATGGGCGTACGTATCGCCCGCAAGCACGTGGGCTGGTACCTGGCAACACGCACGGGCGGCAGGGAGTTTCGCGCCCGCTTCAATGCCTTGGAAGATACCCAAGCGCAGTGCGCCAACGTTCGGGCGTTTTTCGCCGAACGTCGACAGAGCCTTGAGACAGAGGACGGACAAGGGGTGGCCGCATGACGATGATGACCGAGACATTAGTGAGTGGAACAACGCCCGTGAGCGACAACGCCAACCTGAAGCAGCACCTGAACACGCCGAGCGAAGAGGGCCAGACCCTGCGCGACAGCGTCGAAAAGGCACTGCACAACTACTTCGCCCACCTGGAAGGCGCCACCGTCACGGACGTGTACAACCTGGTGCTCTCGGAAGTCGAGGCACCGCTGCTCGAGAGCGTGATGAACCACGTCAAGGGCAACCAGACCAAGGCCAGCGAGATGCTCGGGCTCAACCGAGGCACCCTGCGCAAGAAGCTCAAACAGTACGACCTGTTGTAAGCCAGAATCCCAATCAGAAAAGGCGGCTCCGTTGAAAGAGGCGCCTTTTTTGCTGACTCCACCGCGTTATGGAATCCGAAATGACCGACCAGACTACCCGCCTGCCGATCCGCCGCGCCCTGATCAGCGTCTCCGACAAGACCGGTATCCTCGAGTTCGCCCGTGAGCTGCAACAGCTCGGTGTCGAGATCCTGTCCACCGGCGGCACCTACAAGCTGCTCAAGGATAACGGCGTGAACGCGGTGGAAGTGGCCGACTACACCGGCTTCGCCGAAATGATGGACGGCCGGGTCAAGACCCTGCATCCGAAGATCCACGGCGGCATCCTCGGCCGTCGCGGCACCGACGACGCCATCATGAACCAGCACGGCATCAAGCCGATCGACCTGGTCGCGGTCAACCTGTATCCGTTCGAAGCCACCATCAGCAAGCCAGGTTGCGACCTGCCGACCGCCATCGAGAACATCGATATCGGCGGCCCGACCATGGTGCGTTCCGCGGCGAAGAACCACAAGGACGTCGCCATCGTGGTCAACGCCAGCGACTACGCCGGCATCGTCGAAGGCCTCAAGGCCGGCGGCCTGACCTACGCCCAGCGCTTCGACCTGATGCTCAAGGCCTTCGAGCACACCGCCGCCTACGACGGCATGATCGCCAACTACATGGGCAGCATCGACCAGTCCAAGGACACCCTGTCGACCGAAGGCCGCAGCGAGTTCCCGCGCACCTTCAACAGCCAGTTCGTCAAGGCCCAGGAAATGCGCTACGGCGAGAACCCGCACCAGAGCGCGGCGTTCTATGTCGAAGAAAAGAAAGGCGAGGCCAGCATTTCCACCGCCGTCCAGTTGCAGGGCAAGGAATTGTCGTTCAACAACGTGGCCGACACCGACGCCGCGCTGGAGTGCGTGAAGAGCTTCCTCAAGCCGGCCTGCGTCATCGTCAAACACGCCAACCCGTGCGGCGTGGCGGTGGTCCCGGAAAACGAAGGTGGCATTCGCAAGGCCTATGACCTGGCCTACGCCACCGACACCGAGTCGGCGTTCGGCGGCATCATCGCCTTCAACCGCGAACTCGACGGCGAAACCGCCAAGGCCATCGTCGAGCGTCAGTTCGTCGAAGTGATCATCGCACCGAAAATCTCCCAGGCCGCCCGCGACGTGGTCGCCGCCAAGCAGAACGTACGCCTGCTCGAGTGTGGCGAATGGCCTGCCGAGCGCGCTGCTGGCTGGGACTTCAAGCGCGTCAACGGTGGCCTGCTGGTGCAGAGCCGCGATATCGGCATGATCAGCGCCGAGGACCTGAAGGTCGTCACCAAACGCGCGCCGACCGAGCAAGAGATCCACGACCTGGTGTTCGCCTGGAAAGTCGCCAAGTTCGTCAAGTCCAACGCTATCGTCTACGCCAAGAACCGCCAGACCATCGGTGTCGGTGCCGGCCAGATGAGCCGCGTCAACTCCGCTCGCATCGCTGCAATCAAGGCCGAGCATGCTGGTCTGCAGGTACAGGGTGCGGTCATGGCTTCGGACGCGTTCTTCCCGTTCCGCGACGGCATCGACAACGCCGCCAAGGTGGGTATCAGCGCTGTGATCCAGCCGGGTGGCTCGATGCGTGATGCCGAGGTGATTGCTGCTGCTGATGAAGCCGGTATCGCGATGGTGTTCACCGGTATGCGCCATTTCCGCCACTAATCCACGCGGATCTCGAGACTGGCAGCGTCCCTGTGGGAGCGGGCTTGCCCGCGAATACGATGGTGCAATCACCGCCGCATTCGCGGGCAAGCCCGCTCCCACACGATCTGCGCCAGCCACGGGATCATCTGAATCGAGGTTTTGACATGAAAGTTTTGATCATCGGCAGCGGCGGCCGTGAACACGCCCTGGCCTGGAAAGTCGCCCAGGATCCACGCGTCGAGAAAGTCTTCGTGGCCCCGGGCAACGCCGGCACGGCCATCGAAGCCAAATGCGAGAACGTCGCCATCGACGTCTGCGCCCTGGAGCAACTGGCCGATTTCGCCGAGAAGAACGTCGACCTGACCATCGTCGGTCCTGAAGCGCCACTGGTGATTGGCGTGGTCGACCTGTTCCGCAGCCGCGGTCTGGACTGCTTCGGTCCGACCAAGGGCGCAGCGCAGCTCGAAGGCTCCAAGGCCTTTACCAAGGATTTCCTGGCTCGCCACAAGATCCCGACCGCCGACTACCAGAACTTCACCGAGATCGAGCCGGCGCTGGCCTACCTGCGCGAGAAAGGCGCACCGATCGTGATCAAGGCCGACGGCCTGGCCGCAGGCAAGGGCGTGATCGTCGCCATGACCCTGCAGGAAGCCGAAGACGCCGTGCGCGACATGCTCGCCGGCAACGCCTTCGGTGAAGCCGGTTCGCGCGTGGTGATCGAGGAATTCCTCGACGGCGAGGAAGCCAGCTTCATCGTCATGGTCGATGGCCACAACGTGCTGCCAATGGCCACCAGCCAGGACCACAAACGTGTCGGCGACAAAGACACCGGCCCCAACACCGGCGGCATGGGCGCCTACTCGCCGGCCCCGGTGGTCACGGCCGACGTGCACCAGCGCGTGATGGACCAGGTGATCTGGCCGACCGTGCGCGGCATGGCCGAGGAAGGTAACGTCTACACCGGTTTCCTCTATGCCGGCCTGATGATCGACAAGGCAGGCAACCCCAAGGTCATCGAGTTCAACTGCCGCTTCGGCGACCCCGA
This sequence comes from Pseudomonas sp. NY15374, assembly GCF_048068255.1. Classification (NCBI taxonomy): domain Bacteria; kingdom Pseudomonadati; phylum Pseudomonadota; class Gammaproteobacteria; order Pseudomonadales; family Pseudomonadaceae; genus Pseudomonas; species Pseudomonas sp. NY15374. The sequence continues at coordinate 209,403 of NZ_JBLUPZ010000010.1, read as the reverse complement.
GACACAACCGGTCATGCTGCGCCTGGAGTCGAGCCTGGTGCTGTTGGTCGAGGCCGCATTCGCCAAGGCTCTGGACAAGGTCGAAGCACAGTGGGACCCACGCCCGAGCCTGGGCGTAGTGCTGGCCGCTGGCGGTTACCCGGGCGACTACGCCAAGGGTGACGTGATCCACGGCCTGGACGCTGCTGCCAAGATCGAAGGCAAGGTGTTCCACGCCGGTACTGCACTCAAGGATGGCCAGGTGACCACCAACGGCGGACGCGTCCTGTGTGCCACTGCCATGGGCAGCACCGTTGCCGATGCACAGCAGCAGGCCTACCGCCTGGCCAAGGAGGTCAGCTGGAACGGTAGCTTCTACCGTACCGACATCGGCTACCGAGCCATCGCCCGCGAGCGCGGTGAACACCAGCAGTAAACTGCGGCCCGCAGGTCGTAGCGCCATGGCGCACGGCCTGCGGCTCGTCGACAGGGCCCCATCGGGGCCTTGCCTTCGGCGCGGCACGCCGCGCATAGTTGTTATCCGGCTTATCAGCCAAGAAAGGATCTCGTCGTGCGTCGGCTTCGGATTGCCACTGCCCTGATCGTCAGCATGCTGACCCTGCTCTGCCTGCTTCCGGCTGCGGCCGAACAAGGCGGCGGGTGGTCTGTGCTGCTCGATGAACAGGCAAGCCTGCAGCTCTCCGACGTACGCTCCGACCGCTATCGCAACCAGTTCAGCCCGCTGCAACTGGATGAGCTGGATGCCGCCCTGCCCGACCAGGCCCTGTGGCTGCACTACCGCCTGGAGCCCGCCGACCAGGAGCGCCTGCTGCGCATCTTCGCCCCCGACCTGTCACGCCTGGACCTCTACGCCCTCGACGGCAGCACGCTGCTGCGCCAGTTGCACCATGGTCGACAGTTGGGCAACGCCAGCCCCACCCTGCGCGGCAGCGACCACGTTCTGCCACTGCCCAACGCCACGCAACCGCTGGACATCTACCTGCGCCTGGTCTCCGAGCACCAGCTGCGCCCGGCGATCTCTCTGGAATCGGCGGCCAGCGCGGCCATCGACCAGCGCCAGCCGCTGCTGTTCGGCCTGCTGTTCGGCGGCCTGGTGATGCTGATCCTGCACAACCTGATTCGCTTCTTCTACACCCGCTCCAGCACGACCCTGGTGCTGGCCCTCTACCACGCGTTGATGCTGCTCAGTGCCTTGATCCTGCTCAACCTCAGCGGCCCGTGGTGGCACCTGTGGCACAGCGCGCAAACGCCTGCCGCCTACCTCACGCTGGTCCTGGCCGGGCTTTGCGGGTTGTACTTCACCCAGCGCTTCTTCTCGCCCTGCGGTTCCGCGCGGCTCACCCGCATCCTGCAGGCAGAAATGCTGATCGCCGCCATCAGCGGCTTGCTCCTGCTGTTCATCGACACCCTGCCGCTGAACCTGACCACCTACACCCTGCTTGCCCTCGGCAGCCTGAGCATGCTCCTGGCCAGCGCCTACTACTGGTACAAGGGCTACAACCCTGCCCGCCTGTTCACCTTGGCCATGCTGGTGTTCAACCTCGGTGGCCTGGTCCTGCTGCCGGCGCTGCTCGGCCTGACCCGCACCCCCACCCCCTGGCTGCTGGTCATCCTGATGGGGCTGACCGTGGTCAGCGGCCTGTTGCTGAACCTTGCCGTCAGCGAGCGCCTGCGCAAGATCAACGAGGAGCGCGTGCGCGCCAGCCGAGCCCTCGCTGCCAGCGACGCCGAGATCAACGCCAAGGCCGAATTCCTGGCCAAGATCAGCCACGAGATCCGCACGCCGATGAACGGCGTGCTGGGCATGACCGAGCTGCTGCTGGGCACACCGCTGTCGGTCAAGCAGCGCGACTATGTGCAGACCATCCACAGCGCCGGCAACGAGTTGCTCACGCTGATCAACGAGATCCTCGACATCTCCAAGCTCGAATCACGACAGATCGAGCTGGATGATGTGCAGTTCGATCTCAACGCACTGATCGAAGACTGCCTGAACATCTTCCGGGCCAAGGCCGAACAGCAGAACATCGAGCTGATCAGCTTCACCCAGCCACAGGTGCCACGCGTGATCAGCGGCGACCCGACGCGGTTGCGTCAGGCGCTGTCGAGCCTGCTGGACAATGCCCTGAAGAACACCGACCAAGGCGAAATCCTGCTGGTGGTGGCCCTCGACCAGCGCGGTGACGCTCCGCGCCTGCGTATCGCCGTGCAGGACAGCGGCGAGCCGATGGCCAGCGCCGAGCGCGAGGCTTTGCTGCAGGCCGAGCTGCACAGCCACCACTTCCTCTCCAGCAACAAGCTCGGCGGCCACCTGGGGCTGGTGATCGCCAAGCAACTGATCGGCCTGATGCACGGCGAATTCGGCATCAAGACCAGCACCAGCCTGGGCAATACGCTATGGCTGACACTGCCGCTCGATCCACTGCGCCTGGAACAGCCGCCCGCCGACCTTGACGGTCCGCTGCGCGATGCTCGGGTGCTGGTAGTGGACGATAACGACACCTGTCGCAAGGTGCTGGTGCAGCAGTGCAGCGCCTGGGGCATGAACGTCAGCGCCGTGCCTTCCGGCAAGGAGGCACTGGCGCTGCTGCGCACCAAGGCACACCTGCGCGACTACTTCGATGCCGTGCTGCTGGACCAGAACATGCCCGGCATGACAGGCATGCAACTGGCAGCCAAGATCAAGGAAGATCCGAGCCTGAACCACGACATCCTGGTGATCATGCTGACCGGCATCAGCAACGCGCCCAGCAAGATCATCGCCCGCAATGCCGGGGTCAAACGCATCCTCGCCAAGCCGGTAGCCGGCTACACGCTCAAGACCACCCTGGCCGAAGAGCTGGCCCAGCGCGGCCGCGAGCCGGCGATAATTGCCGCCCTCGGTGGCACGCCGACGCCGCTGAACCTGCCTGCCGACTTCCGTATCCTGGTCGCCGAAGACAACAGCATCTCGACCAAGGTGATCCGCGGCATGCTCGGCAAGCTCAACCTCGAGCCCGACACTGCCAGCAACGGCGAAGAGGCGCTGGAGGCGATGCAGGCCACGCGCTACGACCTGGTCCTGATGGATTGCGAGATGCCGATACTCGATGGTTTCTCCGCGACCCAACGCCTGCGTGACTGGGAGGCGGCCAACCAGCGCCAGCGCACCCCGGTGGTGGCGCTGACCGCGCATATTCTCAGCGAACACAAGGAACGCGCGCGCCTGGCCGGCATGGACGGGCACATGGCCAAACCTATAGAGCTGTCGCAACTGCGCGAACTGATCCAGTTCTGGGCGAACCAGCGCGAGGCCGTGACAGATCACCTGCACGCCCCCTGACAAATCCAGCGACCCTGGTCCGCAAGGCCGCCGGATACAAAGGTTTCAGCTTTTCGCGAGCTTAACATTGCGCAGGAAGACCTCTCCCTTCCCATACACCCGTTCACGCACGCGCGCTTTGTACTTGTCACGGAACAGCCTCAGGTTGAATCGCACCAACTCCACACGCGCCTTCGAGAAGTCCAGCCCGGGATTCTGATTCATGAACAACGTTCTGAGGTTCCAGCGGGCAGTCACTCCCCCCTCCATGTGATAGATCACCATGTCGAAGTAATCTCCCGAATGCCTTACACAGGGCAGCAACTGGAAATGGATCTTTTCCGTCTGGCGCAACGAATACGAAAAAATCTCCAGCGCCTCGGCATCCTGCGCCAGACCCTCCAGCGCCTGCCGGGTCGCATCTGCCATCGCTGCGCTGCCGTACTGGCTGATCAAGGCCAGCGCATCCTTCTTGAGGCTGTCCCTGTCCGGTCCTGGCAAGATCACACCTGGGGCAGGCGTGGCATCCCATCCGAGAAATTTCAGCTTGCGTCTGTAGCAATCGAACCAGTCCGTGACCAGACCTGCACCAAACTCCTCGCGGGTGGTGAGCTGGGCATACAGGTTACCCAGCAAGATGTCCTCGCGCTCGTCAGGACTCACTCCCGGCAAGAACACGGCCAGACTACCCGGAGCCGCGCTGGCGCGAACTGCTTTGTCGTTATCCACACTCATGGTGCTCTCCTTTGTGCCAAGGCTGCGCCTGGTGCGGTCGCGTGACACCCGCGCCAGGCGCGAGCAGGTGGGATCAGGCCTTCAGTTTCATGTTCAACAGCGACTTGCGGCTGTTCGAGGAGACACGAGAAGTCAGCACATCACGCACCGACTCGTACAGGCCGTGATGGAAGACCAACGCAGCACTGTTGGTCACGGTGAGATTGGTATGAGACGTCCAGTTGAACAGCAAGCCTTTGTAGTTGGTCACAGGGTCGCCGTCACTCTGGATCGACACGATGAACATCACCACCTCACCGCCAGGCGACTGTTCGCACTGGGCCAGCGTCAGCGCAGTGTTATCGATCTCCTTGGCCTCGATATCGAAGACCGTGACGGCATCCGGCGAATTGGCAATCGCATCCATCGCAGCTGTACCGACTTTCTGCACGGTATCTTTCACGCCGCCAGAGAGATAACTGGCAGCCAGCTTCAAACCCTTGCCTACAAGGTTGCTGGCGGACATCGACTTGCCGCCATCAGTGACGATTTCGGTCTTGTAGTTGACCGGCAGCCAGCCGGCCTGCTGCATGACCGACGTATAGTTCTGGAACCATTCTGCCGCTTGAGTGACCGGATTGAACTCTGCCGACGCCGCGCTCATGGCGAATACGTGACACTCCTTGGCAGCATCCCGGTTGCGCATGTCCATGGTATCGGAGAACACGAATACGTTACGTTTGGGCAAGATCTCTATATCGTGGTTTTCAGCAGTCATGACCGTTGTTCCTCTCTTGGTTCAATTGATGTCCGAGGCCTTCTGGCCTCGGCTGCCAACCTAATGAGAAGAACAGGATGCGGGCGCTGCGTAACCCTTCCCCGGCGGGCAAGCGCTCCCTCAGGAGTCGCGGCCGTACCAGCGAGGGGTGTAGACCCAGCGCCCCCCTCCGACCTTGTCGATACAGCAAGTGGTCGAGGATCCAACCAGCACCATCGTGCGCATATCGACCATCTCCGGCAGCAGCTCTGCCAGCGTGACGACCTTCAGCGTCTGCCCCGGCCTACCGATATCGCGACCAAGGACTACGGGCGTGTTGCCCTGTCGATGCCGGCGTACCACCTCCAGCGCCACACCGAGCTGGTGCGGTCTGGACTTTGAAATCGGGTTGTAGAAGGCCAGTACCAGGTCGGCTTGCGCCGCGAGGTCCAGGCGCTTCTCGATGATCGACCAAGGTTTGAGATTGTCCGACAGTGACATGACGCAGAAGTCATGCCCCAGCGGAGCTCCGGCCTGGGCAGCGGTGGCCAGGGATGCGGAGACGCCCGGCAGGATCTGCAGATCGACCCGGTGCCAGGCCGGATCGCTGGACTCGTGCAGCGCCTCTAACACGGCGGCTGCCATGGCGAACACCCCCGGATCGCCCGACGACACCACCACCACCGAACGCCCTTGTGCGGCAAGTTCGAAGGCATGGCGCGCGCGCTGCATCTCTTCGCGATTATCGGTGCAGTGCAGCACCTGGTCGGCACGGAAAGGGCCGGCCATGCGCACGTAGGTTTCGTAACCCAGCACATCCTCGGCGCGAGCCAGTTCGGCCTTGACCGCCGGCACCATGAGGTCGGCGGCGCCAGGGCCCAGTCCGATCACCGCCAGGCGGCCGCGTAGACGGCCGACCTGTTGTGGAACGATCGGCGACGGCGTCACGGCGATGGCCAGTCCGCACTGTTCGATGACCTGTGCTCCATCCAGTGCCTGCGTGGCCATCTCGGCCAGGCTTGAACGTGACGACGCAAACCGCAGCGGCACACCAAGGTCTCGCGCCGCCTCATGCAAGGCTGGCTCGGCCATGTCATCCTCACCCGCCAGCAAACACGCCAGCGAGGCTTCAGCGATATTCGCCGCAGCCAGGGCAGCACGCACCCGGGCGGGGAGGTCTGGCTGGGCGACATCCACCGCCACCAACACCGAACGCACATGGATCAGCAGTTCGTCGCGGCTAGCCGGACGTGCCTGCCAGCCGACATGAATACTGCGTCGGGCTGCTGCGTCTTCGGGCAGTTGCGCCTGGGCCAGCCAGGGCGCCGCGCCTTCGATGCGCACGCTCTCGCCGGCCAGCAGGTCAGAGACGAAGCGCTTGCCCTGCTCCAGGTCCGCCAGGGCGTAGCCTGTCGGCGGATTGAGCAGGCAGGTGCCGAAACGCAGCTCACCGCTGGTGGTGATGGCCGCCGCCACCCCCAGCACCTCGCCGATCTCCCGCGCCATGACATTGACGCCGCTCAGGCCGCCCAGCAGCGGTACCACGGCGCTGCCGTCCTCCGCCACCGCCAGCACCGGCGGCTCGGCGCCCTTCTCGTCAAGCAGGGGCGCCAGGGTGCGAATGACGATCCCGGCCGCGCACAGGGCGATGATCGGCGCACCCTCGCGGTACAGGCCGCGCAGGGTGTCGCCGAAGGATTCGTAGCAGTGCTCGACACCTTCGACCCGGCCGCTCAGGCCGTAAACCCGCGCCTGTGGATAACGCTGCTGGATCCGCTGGGCGGTGGCCAGGCTGCCAGGGCCGAGAATGACGATGGCCGGTGCCTTGTCGCTGTTCATCCCTGCCATTTTTCACCCGGTACCACGATCAGCGAGAAATACGGCGAAGACTGCGGATCAACCGCGTCCAGCGCGACGATCTTCTGGTTGGCCATGGTTGCGCGCTCCACGTACAACGCGCGACCGTCCAGGCCCAGCTCGGCAAGCACCTCGCGCACCTTGGGGAAGTTGCGCCCAAGCTTCATGATCACTGCGGCGTCGGCATCGGCCAGACGGCGCTTGAGTTCTTCGTGGGGCAATACACCGGAGAGCACGGTCAGGGTCTGGTTGCGGTAGACCAGCGGCGCACCGAGTACGGACGCCCCGCCGAGCATCGAGCACACGCCTGGGATCACCTCGGCCTCGTAGCGCTGGGCCAGGCGATCGTGCAGGTACATGTAGGAGCCGTAGAAGAACGGATCGCCTTCGCAGATCACCGCCACATCACGACCGGCGTCCAGGTGTTCGGCCACCTGCACGCTGGCTTCGTCGTAGAAGTCGCTGATCACCTGCTCGTACGACAGCGGTGCCGGCAGCACCTCGGTGGTGACCGGATACACCAGCGGCAGCAGGGTCTGCTGCGCCTGCAGGTGCGCCTCGATGATACCGAAGGCATTGCCACGCTTGCCCTTGGCCACGAAATACGCCACCACCGGCGCCTCGCGCAGCAGGCGCAGGGCCTTGACCGTGATCAGTTCCGGGTCGCCAGGGCCAACCCCCAGGCCGAGCAGACGTCCACGGGGCTGCATCATTCCACCTCCGTGGCGAGCGCATTGACAGCAGCGGCGGCCATGGCGCTACCACCCAGGCGCCCCTGCATGATGACGAACGGCACACCCCGGCTGTCGGCGGCCAGCATCGCCTTGGACTCGGCAGCGCCGACGAAGCCTACCGGAAAGCCCAGGATCAACGCAGGCTTGGGTGCACCGGCGTCGAGCATTTCCAGCAAGTAGAACAGCGCCGTCGGGGCATTGCCGATCACCACCACGCTGCCCTCCAGATGCGGGCGCCACAGCTCGAGGGCCACCGCCGAGCGGGTGTTACCGGCGTCCTTGGCCAGGACCGGCACGCTGGGATCACGCAGGGTGCAGATGACCGGGTTGTCGGCCGGCAGGCGCGCGCGGGTGATGCCTTCGGCAACCATGTGCGCGTCGCAGAGAATCGGTGCGCCCTTGGCCAGGGCCTGGCGCCCCGCCGTTCCGGCACCTTCGGAAAACTGCAGGCCGTCGATGGCCTCGACCATGCCGCAGGCGTGGATCACCCGCACCGCGAGCTTTTCCAGATCGGCCGGAATCCGCTCCAGGCGGGCCTCCTCGCGAATGATGCGGAAGGAATTGCGATAGATCTCCTGACCATCGCGGATGTAGTCAATCATCTAGGTGCTCCGTCGGCAGGTCGAGCATGGCGCCTGCTTCTTCTGGGGTAAGGTCGGATGCGCGCAGTCGGCCGAAACCCGGCAGGCGTGCATCGCGAAAATAAAGGTCATAACGGCCCGGGGCGCGGGCCAGCAGGGTGGCCGGGGCGACATGGGCCACGGCACAGGAACGCGGGCAGCCCGACAGGTGCACACTGGCCGGGGCGCCATGGTGCAGCAGGCCGGCGATCACCTGCGCATCGGCCTTGGTGTCGGACTGGCCCTTGGCGCAACCACTGGAGCCGGTGCAAGCGCTGATGCGTGCAAGTGGCTGCAAGACGTCGTTGATCATGCCCAGCGCCTTTGTCTCGGCTTGGGCCTGCCCGAGCAGCGATGGATCGAAGTTCGGCAGCACCAGGCTCTGCCAGGGTGTGAGCCGCAGGCTGCCATCACCGGCCTCGCGCGCAAGCCTGGCCAGGCCGCGAAGCATGGCGGGCGTCAAGCGCCCCAGCGGCGGCGCCACGCCGAATGCACTGCCCTCACGCTGGGCCAACACACCGAGCCAGCGCGGTGTGGCAGGCACACGCCGCCATTGACGCACAGCGCTGTCGCGACGAATCGGCAGGCCCAGCCCTTCGACGAAATCCTGCACGGGGCAGGTCTGCAGCAACTGGCGCATCCGTGTCTGCTCGGGCGTGGCCAGGTCGAGGAAGCGCTCCAGCACCGCCTGCACCAATGCCACCCCCTGCTCCAGCGGGACGGCGCCAACGGTTGCGCCATCCCCCGGGCAGCCCGCCAGCCCAAAGGCCAGCCACACCTGCCGGTCAAGCAACAGCGCCGACAGCCACAGGTCATGGGGGTGCGCGAGCATCGCCAGGGACTCCCCCGCGTCGAGCTGCACGGCGAACTTGGCCGACAGTTCATGCAGCCGCGGGGTGGTTTCCAGCAGGTGCAGGATCTGCCCGGCCAGGGGCCGAATGTCGATCAGCATCGCCGGATCGACACCGGCCAACGGGCTGAGCATCAGGTTGCGGACATCGTCACCGGCCGCCTCGCGCGGGCCGAGGCCGGCATCGAGCAGGTGCCCGACCAGCGCCAGGTGGTGGTCGCCGATACCGCGTATCTGCAAGTTGGCGCGGTTGGTTGCCTCGATCACCCCGCCGGCGAAGCGCTCGGCAGCCTCGGCCACTGCCTCTGCCTGCTCGGCCAGCAGCAGGCCGCCGGGCAGTTTGATCCGGCAAATGCCGCCATCACGCGCCGCGACGATGCGCCACAACCCCGGGCAAGCCGAGGGGCGGGGCGAAACGGCGGGTGTGTGGGGTGGCTTCAAGGGGGATTCCGGCAATCGTGAAGACGCGCTTCAGTGTAGAAGGCGCGGTATTATGCCTGCTTTGTCCGGCGGCATGAAAAGCCGATGGTCGAGCAATGCATCAGGACCGTGTCGTCCTTTTCGCGGGCAAGCCCGCTCCCACAGGTATCCTGCAGGTCCGGATAGCTATGGGAACGGCGGTTCGCCGCTGCGGCTTGCCTGCGAAAAGGGCGACACGACTCCCAACACGACGGAAATGATCAGATGACCCCCTGGCTGACAGTAGTAGGCATCGGCGAAGACGGCTTCAGCGGCCTGGGCAAGCAGGCCCGGCGCGCGCTGCTGTCTGCTGCACGTATCTTCGGCAGCCCGCGCCAACTGGCTCTGTTGCCGCGCTGCGTGGTCGGTGAGCGCCTGGCCTGGCCCAGCCCGTTCTCCCTCGGCCCTGTGCTGGCCCTGCACGGCGAGCCCGTGTGCGTGCTGGCCAGCGGCGACCCGATGTTCTACGGCGTTGGCGCAAGCCTCGCGCGCCAGGTCCCGGCCGAACAGATGCAGGTGCTGTCGATGCCCTCCTCCTGCGCTCTGGCCGCCGCCCGTCTGGGCTGGCCGTTGCAGGAGGTGCAGGTGGTGTCGGTGGTCGCGCGGCCGCTGGCGGCGCTCAATGCCCAACTCTACAGCGGTGTGCGCCTGCTGGTGCTGAGCAATGACGGCGACAGCCCTGCGGCCATTGCGCAGTTGTTGCGTGAACGCGGCTACGGGCCGAGCCGGATGCAGGTGTTCGAACACTTGGGCGGCCCCGATGAGAAGCGCCTGAGCGGCAGTGCAGAGGACTGGCCACACGCCCAGGTCGCAGCACTGAACCTGGTCGCCATCGAATGCCAGGCCGCGCCGGACAGCCCGCGCCTGTCGCCCATCAGCGGCCTGCCCGACAGCGCCTTTCGTCACGACGGCCAGTTGACCAAACGCGACGTGCGCGCCATCACCCTGGCACGCCTGGCACCACAGCCAGGCGAACTGCTGTGGGATGTCGGCGCCGGCTGTGGCTCGATCGGTATCGAATGGATGCGCGCCCACCCCAGCTGCCGCGCACTGGCCATCGAGGTCGACGAAGGTCGCCAGGCGTTCATCGAATACAACCGCGACCAGCTCGGCGTTCCTGGCCTGCAGTTGATTCGCGGCAAGGCGCCACAAGCCCTGGCCGATCTCGAACGCCCCGACGCCATTTTCATCGGCGGCGGCGTCACCGGCGAAGGCGTACTGCCCTTGTGCTGGGAGCGTCTGCGCCCTGGAGGGCGGCTGGTAGCCAATGCCGTGACCCTGCAAAGCGAACTGGCCCTGGCGCATTTTCGTGAGCAGCATGGCGGCGAACTGACCCGCATCCATGTGGCCCAGGCCCAGGCCCTGGGCAGTTTCGATACCTGGCGCCAGGCCTTGCCGATCACGCTGCTCGAGGTGGTGAAACCCCTCGATGCGTGAAGAAACCCGCGAACAGCCCGCGCCACTTCGCAGCGGCCTGACCACCGGCAGTTGTGCCACCGCCACCAGCCTGGCGGCAGCACAGTTGCTGCTCACCGGCCAGTCCACCGACGCCGTGCAGATCACCCTGCCCAAAGGCAAGCAGGTGCAGATGCGCCTGGAGTTCTGCCGCCGAGACGGCGAGCGCGCCGAGGCCGGCACCGTGAAAGACGCAGGCGACGATCCCGACGTGACCCACGGTGCCCTGCTCTACAGCCAGGTGCGCCTGATCGACGAGCCGGGCGTGCGCTTCGTCGCCGGCCAAGGCGTGGGCACGGTGACACGTCCCGGCCTGGTCCTGGCGGTCGGGGAACCTGCCATCAACCCGGTGCCGCGGCGGATGATCAGCGAACACCTGCAGCGACTGGCAGGCGACTGCGCCTACGCGGGCGGATTCGAGGTGACGGTGAACGTGCAGGGCGGCGCGGAGCTTGCGCTCAAGACCATGAACCCGCGGCTGGGCATTCTCGGCGGGCTGTCGATCCTCGGCACCAGCGGCATCGTCCGGCCGTTTTCCTGCTCGGCCTACATCGCCTCGATCCACCAGGGCATCGACGTTGCCCACACCAACGGCTACACCCACATCGCCGCCTGCACCGGCAATGCCAGCGAAGACACCATGCGCCGGGTCTATGGGCTGCCGGAAATCGCCCTGATCGAAATGGGCGACTTCGTCGGCGCGGTGCTCAAACACCTGCGCAAGGTACCGGTGCCACGCCTGACGCTGTGCGGCGGTTTCGGCAAGATCAGCAAGCTTGCCGCGGGCCACATGGACCTGCACAGCCGTCATTCGAGCATCGACCTGCCGCAACTCGCAGGTTGGGCAGCCGATATCGGCGCAGACGCCGTCCTGCAGGCGGCGATCATCGGCGCCAACACCAGCCAGCAGGCGCTGGCTCTCGCCCATGCCGCCGGTATCGCCCTGGGCGATGCCGTCTGCGCCCATGCCCTGGCATTCGCCCGCAGCGTGGTGCCTGCACAGGTGCAGGTCGAGGTTTTCGCCATCGACCGCCAGGGCGGTGTCGTCGGCAAGGCGGGTGTGCAATGAGCGGCCGTATCTTGTTGCTGGGCGGCGTCACCGAGGCGCTGGCCATCGCCCGGTTGCTGGGGCCGGAGCATGTCTACAGCCTCGCCGGTATCGGCCGTATCCCACAGGACCTGGCCTGCCAGGTGCGGGTGGGCGGTTACGGCGGGGCCGACGGCCTGGCCGACTACCTCCGGCGCGAACGGATCGAGCTGCTGATCGACGCCACCCACCCCTATGCCGCACAGATCAGCGCCAATGCCGCACAGGCAGCGAAGGCGGCGGGCATTCCCTGCTGGGCCTTGCGCCGCCCCGCCTGGCAGCCACAGCCGGGCGACGACTGGCGCGAAGTCGAGGGCTGGGATGCGTTGATCGACGCATTGGCGCCTTTCAAGCGCCCGTTATTCACCCTGGGGCGCGAGCCGCTGCAACATCTCGAAGACATTCCGGCCCACCAGTTCTGGACCTTGCGTGCCCTGGAAACCTGCGCGGGCAATGAACGTTGCGAGGTGATCGGCGCACGGGGGCCGTTCCACCTCGAGGATGAACGAGCACTATTCGAGCGGCGCCAGATCGATGTACTGGTCAGCAAGAACAGTGGCAGCGCCGCGACCGAGCCAAAGCTTGAAGTGGCGCGCGAGCGTGGCGTGCCGGTGCTGGTGTTGAAGCGACCGGAACTGCCGGAGGTGGATCGGCTGTTCGGATCGGTGGCGCAGTTGCGCGAAGCCTTGTCGATATGAGCAGCGCACTCCACTCTGTGGGAGCGGCGGTTCGCCGCTGCGACTCGTCCCGCGATGGGCTGCGCAGCAGCCCCGGCCGTTTCCGAAGCCACCATCCTCCACTGCCAATAGTCTTCCCGCGTCCCCTGCCGTAAACTTCAAGCCCCCTCACCGCAAGGCCCTGCCCATATGGAAATGCAATGGTGGATCTGGCTCGTCTTCGGCATCGCCCTGGTCCTGCTCGAACTGGTCCTGCCTACGTTCTTCATTCTCTGGTTCGGCATCGGCGCCATCCTGGTGTCGCTGATCGCCCTGGCCGCCCCGGCCCTGCAACTGGACATGCAGGTGCTGCTATGGGTGGCATTCTCCTCCCTCACCACCCTGCTGTGGTTCAAGCTGTTCCGGCGCAAGAAGCCGGACGTGCGCTGGACCGCCGACAGCGTGATCGGTGAAGTCGGCCTGCTGACCGCCAGCGTGTCGCAGTTCCAGAAAGGCCGGGTGCGCTTCCAGAAGCCCATCCTCGGCAACGAGGAATGGACCTGCGTCGCCGACAGCGACATCCCTGCTGGCGAGCGCGTTCGCCTGGCCGCCATCGAAGGCAACACCGCGCGGGTTACCCGCCCCTGAATCCGTACTGAAAGGAAGCTTGCAATGACCAGCCTCATCGTCGTCGGCGCCATCGCCCTGTTCGTTCTGATCACCCTGTTCAAGGGGGTGCGCATCGTGCCCCAGGGCGAGGAATGGATCGTCGAGCGTCTGGGCCGCTACCACAGCACCCTCAAGCCCGGCCTGAACATCCTGGTGCCGTACATGGACGTGGTCGCCTACCGCCTGCCGACCAAGGACATCATCCTCGACGTGCAGCAACAGGAAATCATCACCCGCGACAACGCGGTGATCGTCGCCAACGCCCTGTGCTTCGCCAAGGTAGTCGACCCGCAGAAGGCCTCCTACGGCGTGCAGAACTTCTCCTTCGCCGTCACCAGCCTGACCATGACCTCGCTGCGTGCCATCGTCGGCGCCATGGACCTCGACGAGGCGTTGTCGAGCCGCGAGCAGATCAAGGCGCGCCTGCGCGAGGCGATGTCCGAACAGACCGAAGACTGGGGCGTGACCGTACGCTCGGTGGAGATCCAGGACATCAAGCCTTCGGAAAACATGCAGAAGGCCATGGAGCGCCAGGCCGCAGCCGAACGTGAACGAAAGGCCGACGTGACCCGCGCCGAGGGCGCCAAGCAGGCCGCCATTCTCGAAGCCGAAGCTCGCCTGCAGGCCGCCAGGCTGGACGCCGAGGCGCAGATCAGCCTCGCCGAAGCCTCGGCCCGGGCGATCACCCTGGTGCGTGAAGCGGTGGGCAACGAGACCACCCCGGCCATGTACCTGCTGGGTGAGCGCTACATCGGCGCGATGGAGAACCTGGCCGGGAGCGACAATTCGAAAGTCGTAGTGTTGCCAGCGGACCTGCAGGAGACCGTGCGCGGGTTGCTGGGGCGCGGCAAGGCCTGATACCGGCGGTGACTGCTTCGCGGGCAAGCCGGGCCGCCGAACCGCCGTTCCCACAAGCCCGCGAAGAACACAACACCGATTTCAAGCGCTGCGCACCGACAACTGCGGCACTTCACCGCACCCCCGCATTTTTACCTATACTCCGCCGTACAATAGCCACCTGATTCCTGACCGGATCTCTCCATGCCCCCACGTCGGCACATCGCCTGGATAGCCTGCCTTGCAGTGCTGTTCAACCTGCTGGCCATGCCGCTGTCTTCTGCCGCACCCAAGGGCCCGGCCGAACAGCTGCTGTGGGGTGCCTTCTGCTCGACTGGCGCGGGCAAGGCCAAGCTCGATGTCCAGGCCCTGGCCAAGATCGACCTGGGCCAACAGGACGACCACTCCAACATGCAGCACTGCTGGTGCTGCTCGGGTGCCTCGCCTGTGCTCGCCCTGGCCAGCCACGCACCGCAACTGCACAGCCCGCTGCAACTGCGCTTCGGCCAGGCACCACCACTCGCCACGCACCAGCCCACGCCGCGCCAGCTCTGGCCGGCACTCAATCCGCGAGCCTCTCCGTTAGCCTGAGTTCAAGACGCTGTTCCTGAACCTGTACAGACCGGAGACTCACCATGCTCAAGCAAGCCCTCATCCTGGCCACCCTGCTGCTGCCCAGCGCCTTCGCCAACGCCCACGAATACAGTGTCGGCGACCTGCATATCGCCCACCCCTGGTCGCTGGAGCTGCCACCGAACGCGCCCAATGTCGCGGCGTATTTCATCGTTCACAACAACGGCAAGGTCGATGACCGCCTGTTGAGTGTCGAAAGCCCCGTCAGCGATGACGCCCAGTTGCATGAACACGCCAAGACCGCAGCCGGCGCCATGAAGATGCAGCAGGTACAGAGTGTGGTCGTACCTGCAGGCAAGGACCTGACCTTCGCCCCCAGCGCCTATCACGTGATGCTGATGCAGCCCAAGGACCGCAGCCTGCTCACTGACGGCAAGCGCTTCCCGCTCACCCTGCACTTCGAGAAAGCCGGCGACATCACCGTCGACGTCGCCGTGCAGAAGCAGCCGCCCGCCGACCAGGCAGGACACGAACACGCGCACTGACCGTTGACAGGCGCTCGTCATGAGCTTGCCGCGCAACAGCACAGCCCGCAGCACCCGCCCTGATCGCAGGCGCGTCGGTGGCGGCTGGCTGAGCCTGTTCGCCATGTGGATGATTTTCATCGGCCCGCTGATTTCCCAGTCGATGCCGATGGATCACCACGCCGGCATGAACATGAGCATGGCCATGGACATGCCCATGGCCGCGGGGCACCCGCATGCCGGGCAAGACCACCACGGTCAGGGCAATGACGGCCAGCTACACGCCGATTGGGAGAAATGCGGCTACTGCAGTTTGCTGTTCAACTGCCCCGCCCTGCCCCAGACCCTCAGCCCACTCAGCCTCGCCAGCACCATCCCGACCACCCTCTCCACCTGCCCGACCCGCCAGGGCCATGCCCTGCAAGCGGTGTTTCCCGGTGCCCGCAGCCGCGCCCCACCTCCATCGATCAACGTCTGACCACTCCGTTTCACGCCCGAAGCCATGAGGCTTCGCGCTTACTCATGACTGATCGACTGGAATCATTATGTCCGGCTGCACCCCTGTTTCTGCCCTGTCCCGCCATGGGACCCTCGCCATGCTCTGCGGCTCGCTGCTGAGCCCGCTGGCGCTCGCCGTCGAGCCTGGCCACGAAGGCCATGACGCCCCGGAGCTGAGCCCGACGGTAATCACCGCCATCGCGCCCAGCTCGCCGCTGACCGTAGTCACCAACCCCAAGGATCCACGTCAGCCGGTGCCAGCCAGTGACGGCGCCGACTACCTCAAGACCATCCCCGGCTTTTCCGCCATCCGCTCCGGCGGCACCAACGGCGACCCCGTGCTGCGCGGCATGTTCGGCTCGCGCCTGAACATCCTCACCAACGGCGGTGTGATGCTCGGCGCCTGCCCCAACCGCATGGACGCCCCGACCTCGTACATCTCGCCGGAAACCTACGACCGCCTGACCGTGATCAAAGGCCCGCAAAGCGTGATCTGGGGCCCCGGCGGCTCGGCTGGCACCATCCTCTTCGAGCGCGAGCCGGAGAAATTCGGCACCCTCGGCAGCCGGGTCAACGCCAGCCTGCTCGCGGGCTCCAACGGCCGCTTCGACAAGGTGCTCGACGCCGCCGCCGGCAACAGCCAGGCCTATGCGCGCTTCGTCGGCAACCAGTCGCGCTCGGACGACTACAAGGACGGCAATGGCGATACCGTGCCTTCGCGCTGGGACAAATGGAACGGCGACGTGACCCTCGGCTGGACCCCGGATACCGACACCCTGCTCGAACTCACCGCCGGCAAGGGCGATGGCGAAGCGCGCTACGCCGGACGCGGCATGGACGGCTCGCAGTTCAAACGCGAAAGCCTGGGTCTGCGCTTTGAAAAGTCCAACCTCGGCGAGGTGCTCGACAAGGTCGAGGCGCAGGTCTACTACAACTATGCCGACCACGTGATGGACAACTACAGCCTGCGCACGCCCTCGGGCAGCGGCATGATGGGCATGCCCATGGTCAGCAACGTCGATCGGCGCACCCTCGGCGCACGTATCAAGGCGACCTGGCGCTGGGCCGACGTACAGTTGATCAGCGGCATCGACGCGCAGACCAACGAACACCGCAAACGCGGCGGCATGGGCGTCGATGCGCACAAGGGCAAGCCCTGGACCAAGGACGCCGACTTCCATAACTACGGCGTGTTCAGCGAGCTGACCTGGTACGCCACCGGCGAGGATCGCCTGATCAGCGGCGCGCGCCTGGACCGCGCCTCGGCCCGCGACTTCCGCCAGGCCAGTGCCACCCATGGCGATACCCGCGCGGATACCCTGCCCAGCGGCTTCATCCGCTACGAGCATGACTTGGCGGCGATTTCCGCTACCACCTATATCGGCTTGGGCCACGCCCAGCGCTTCCCCGACTACTGGGAGCTGTTCTCGCCAACCAACGGCCCGCGGGGCTCGGTCAACGCCTTCGACAGCATCAAGCCGGAGAAGACCACCCAGCTCGACTTCGGCATCCAGTACCAGGACGAACGCCTGCAAGCCTGGGCCTCCGGCTACGTCGGACAGATCCGCGACTACATCCTGTTCGACTACCGCAGCATGATGGGCATGAGCAGCACCCAGGCGCAGAACATCGACGCCCGCATCATGGGCGGCGAGCTGGGCGCGGCGTACAAGCTCGACGAAAACTGGAAAGCCGACGCGACGCTGGCCTACGCCTGGGGCAAGAACAGCAGCGACGGCAAGGCCCTGCCGCAGATGCCCCCGCTGGAAAGCCGCCTGGGCCTGACCTACAGCCGCGATGCCTGGAGCGTCGGTGCGCTGTGGCGCCTGGTCGCGGCGCAGAACCGCATCGCCCTGAACCAGGGCAACGTGGTGGGCAAGGACTACGAGAAGAGCGGCGGTTTCGGCGTGTTCTCGCTCAACGGTGCCTACAAGGTCAACAACAACCTCAAGCTCAGCGCGGGCGTCGACAACCTGTTCGACAAGGCCTACGCCGAGCACTTGAACCTGGCCGGGAACGCCGGGTTCGGCTACCCGGCGGCAGACCCGCAGCCGGTCAACGAGCCGGGCAGGACCTTCTGGACCAAGGTCGATTTCAGCTTCTGACAATAACAACCGGGGCGCGGGCCTGACCGCGCCCCACCTGGTCGAACGGGAGGCTCCGTGAGCAAACCAAAGCAATCCTTCTACAACCTGGCCTGGCGCTGGCATTTCTATGCCGGGCTGTTCGTCGCGCCTTTCATGATCCTGCTGGCGATCACCGGGATCATCTACCTGTTCAAGCCGCAGCTCGACCCGTGGATGTACCGCGACCTGATGGTGGTCGAGGCCGGCCCGCAGCGCCAGAGCGCCGACACGCTGCTGGCCCAGGTGCGCCAGGCTTATCCACAGGGCCATGTCGGCCAGTACCTGCCACCGCTGAACGCCGAGCGCAGCGCGCAGTTCGTGGTGCATGACGGCGGCCGCGAACTGAACGTGTTCGTCGACCCGTACAACGCCAAGGTGCTGGGCGCGCAGGACGGCAAGCAGAACCTGCAGGCCATCGCCCGCGCCCTGCATGGCGAGCTGATGGTCGGCACTGTCGGCGATCGGCTGGTGGAGCTCGCCGCAGGCTGGGGCATCGTGCTGGTGGTGTCCGGGCTTTATCTGTGGTGGCCACGTGGCCGCAACCGCCGTGGCGTGCTGTGGCCACGCCTGTCGGCACGCGGGCGCGTGCTCTGGCGCGACCTGCATGCGGTCAGCGGCTTCTGGGGTTCGGCACTGCTGTTGCTGATGCTGCTCAGCGGCATGACCTGGACCGGGCTGTGGGGCAAGCAGTACGCCGACCTGTGGAACCGTTTCCCGGCGGCGATGTGGAACGACGTACCGAAATCCGACCAGCAGGCAGGCGCGCTGAACAGCGCTCATCGCCAGACCGTGCCCTGGGCCCTGGAGAACACGCCGATGCCAGTGTCCGGCGCGCATGCCGAGCACATGGGCCATCACGACATGCACAGCGCCCCGGCCGCGCCGCAGATCACCCTGCAGCAGGTCGAGGATCTGGCCAACGCCCGCGGCGTGGCGCCGGGCTACAGCATCACCTCGCCGAGCACCGCTGAAGGCGTGTTCACCATCGCGGTGTTCGCCGACGATCCACGCAACGACGCCACCCTGCATGTCGACCAGTACACCGGCAAGGTCCTGGCCGACGTGCGCTGGCACGACTACAGCCCGGTAGCCCGCGCCACCGAGCTTGGGGTGATGCTGCACGAGGGCAAGATGTTCGGGCCGCTCAACCAGATCGTCATCCTGCTGGTGTGCCTGATGATCCTGCTGGGCTCGGTGAGCGGGTTGGTGATGTGGTGGAAGCGCCGCCCGTCCGGTGGGCTTGGCGTACCGCCGCTGCGGCATGACCTGCCGCGCTGGAAGACGGCGGTGACGGTGATGCTGGTGCTGGGTGTCGTGTTCCCGCTGGTGGGCGTGTCGATGGTAGTGATGTGGGTGGTCGACAGCCTGGTGGTGCGGCGGGGGCGGGTCGCGGTTCAGGCTTGAATCGCGTCGGCCTTTTCGCGGGCAAGCCCGCTCCACGGTACGGCGCAGACTGGGGTTCAGCGCTGTACCGTGGGGAGCGGGCTCGCCCGCGAAAAGGTCAACTCTTGACTGCGGTCAGTCAAAAATCCCCACTGCACCGCCAAGATCGTGGCGATCTGTCACGCCCGCACCTTTGCAGTGCGTGTTAGCCTAACCGGCTTTCGCTCACAAGAAGACTGACCCTCAATGGAATGCAGCCTATGACCCGGACCTCATCCCCCCAGGCAGATGACCAGCATCTGCAGCGCAACCTGACCAACCGCCACATCCAGCTCATCGCCATCGGTGGCGCCATCGGCACCGGCCTGTTCATGGGCTCGGGCAAGACCATCAGCCTCGCGGGCCCGTCGATCATCTTCGTCTACATGATCATCGGCTTCATGCTGTTCTTCGTCATGCGTGCCATGGGCGAGCTGTTGCTGTCGAACCTCAACTACAAGTCGTTCATCGATTTCTCCGCCGACCTGCTCGGCCCCTGGGCCGGCTACTTCACTGGCTGGACCTACTGGTTCTGCTGGGTCGTCACCGGTATCGCTGACGTGGTGGCGATCGCCGCCTATACACAGTTCTGGTTCCCCGACCTGCCGCAGTGGATACCGGCGCTGACCTGCGTGGCGGTCCTGCTGTCGCTGAACCTGGTCACGGTGAAACTGTTCGGCGAGATGGAGTTCTGGTTCGCCCTGATCAAGATCGTCGCCATCCTCGGCCTGGTCGCCACCGGCCTGTACATGGTCATCACCGGCTTCCAGTCGCCGAGCGGCCACACGGCCAGCCTGGCCAACCTGTGGAATGACGGCGGCATGTTCCCCAATGGCCTGTTCGGCTTCTTCGCCGGTTTCCAGATCGCGGTATTCGCATTCGTCGGCATCGAGCTGGTAGGCACCACCGCCGCCGAAGCGAAGAACCCCGAGCGCACCCTGCCACGGGCGATCAACTCGATCCCGATCCGCATCATCGTGTTCTATGTGCTGGCGTTGATCGCGATCATGGCGGTTACACCCTGGCGCGACGTGGTCCCGGGCAAGAGCCCGTTCGTCGAACTGTTCGTGCTGGCCGGCCTGCCGGCAGCGGCAAGCATCATCAACTTCGTGGTGCTGACCTCGGCCGCTTCGTCGGCCAACAGCGGCGTGTTCTCCACGAGCCGCATGCTCTACGGCCTGGCCCAGGAAGGCGATGCACCGAAGGCCTTCGAAAAGCTCTCGCGGCGCGCCGTACCGGCCAACGGCCTGTACTTCTCCTGCCTGTGCCTGCTGCTCGGCGCGGTGCTGATCTACCTGGTGCCGAACGTGATCGAAGCCTTCACCCTGGTGACCACGGTGTCGGCGGTGCTGTTCATGTTCGTCTGGACGCTGATCCTGCTGTCGTACCTGAGCTACCGCAAGCAGCGCGCGGCGCTGCACGAGAAGTCGATCTACAAGATGCCTGGCGGGCGTTTCATGTGCTACGTGTGCCTGGTGTTCTTCGCCGGCATCCTGGTGCTGTTGAGCCTTGAGGCCGACACCCGTTCGGCGCTGGTGGTGACCCCGATCTGGTTCCTGATCCTGGCGGTCACTTACCAGTTCGTGCGCAGCAAGCGCCAGCCGCGCACCGTGGTGCGCAACCACTGAGCATGAGGATCCGCCAGCCCTTGTCCCGCCTGGGCTGGCGCACACTACTGATATTTCTGTCAGTTGTGCGATTTCACCTTCATCCGTCAAATAGCCCCAGGACCCAAACGTCATGGCCTCCCTGCCTGACGTGTCTTCATTCGCCTGGAGCACACCGTCATGTCCGATCAGAGCAACTTCGCCTGCAGTTACGCCCATCTGTTTCCCGAGCAACTGGCCAACCCCTGCGACCCCGCTGCGCCTGAATCGAATACTGGCCCCATCGCCTACCTGCATGCGCTTTATCAGAAGGCCCTGAGCATCGAAGCGACCAGCGAATCGGGGCAACGTCAGACACTGGCTCAGCGTCGTCCGGATCTGGCACAACTGGTACTGGACCCTGAACGCCTGGAGCAACCTGTCAATGCACTGGCATTGGCCATTTCGACACTGACCCACCATGCCCAGGCCCGCGCAGGCTCAACTGTCGACCTGCCCGAAGTGCTCGCTGAGGCAGGCCTGCATATACATCTGCCGTATCACCATGCGCACGAGCAGATCAAGAGGGTGCTTGCACACAAGAAGATCCCCTACTTCGAACTGCTGCAACAGTCGCTGCGCTGTTACCCGGTGTTCTGCGAAGCGCAACTGCGCAGCAAGGAGCTGCGCCAGGCCATGCGCATGGCCAGCGGCTTCGGACCCGGGGTGCAACAGCTGTTGCTGGATAACGACGCACTGAACAAAAACCTCAAAGATTGGCGCAAATGGTACGGGCTGCAGAACACAACAGAGCAAAAAGCCATCGCCAGCCTGAAGGACGTCGAGACGTTCATGGACAAGACCGGTCTTGCGTTCGAACAGGTGCTGGAGCTGCTGGCCATATCCAGCATCGACGATGAGGCAAAAGCCGGTCACAGCACTGTCCAAACATCCGAGGCTTACCAACCGACGAGCGCAACATCGCTGCCAGACTTCCATCCCGGTGCGGTCTTCATCAATGCACTCAGCAAGGTTCGCCTGACACTGAAAGACACCCTGAGCGGCGCCGGAATCAAGCCGACATTCAACCGGCTCGATTACAACTGCCTGCCACGCATTTATCAGATGATCCACCTGCAACGCGAACTGGGCCTGCCGTTCGCCGAAACCGACCTTCTAGTGATCTCGATCCTCAGGGCCGAGGGCCAGAAAGATGCCTGGAACGTGACGCCCACTACCTTGCGCGCACTGGGGGTGTTCCGCTATCTGAACGAGGCCTACGACATCAGTGCCGAACAGTTCGCCGCACTGGTCTGCGAGGTCTGCCCCTATGCCTTCGGCGTACAGCCTGCCATGCTCGACCGCGTGCTCGATGGCCCCGGCAGCACCGTACTGGATACCTCATCATCACTGGTACTCGATGACCGTGCCCTGGACCCGCAAGACGGCGCCGAAGGCCAGTTAGAGGTACTTCCGGGCCTGGCCAAGGCGTTGGGCGCCGATGAACAGACGACCCTCGATTGGCTGGGCCTGGTAAAAAATGCCCAGCCGACTCAGCAACTGACGTTGTCGCTCTCACTACTGTCGGCACTCTACCGGCTCAGCCGCCTGCCCCGCCTGCTCAAGCGCTCACGACAGGAAACCGATGCCCTGCTCAAGCTGCTGGCCGACGCCGGCATCGACGTGCAGGCACAACTGAGCGGCACCCCGCTGATCAGTGACTTCGAAACCACCGGCATCCTCGATGTGCTGATCGCGCTGACCAACCTGGACCAGTGGCTGCGTCAGCAGCAGATCCTGCCCAGCGCACTGCTTGTTGCCCTGAACCTCAGCAAACGCCACGCCACGGGCTGGATCGAAGGACATCGGCCGAAGGCGCTCAGGTTGCACCAGGCCGCAATCGATGCAGCCTTGACGAGCACACCGATAAACTCCGATGCCAGCGCATCCGAGCCTGTTGATGAACCAGCGCAACATACAGCACTGATTGCCCAACTCCTGGCAGATGTGCTGGGTCTGCCACTGAACACGCCTGGTTTCACCCAGAGTCATGTCCAGCCACTGATCAACTGGGTCGGGAAAAGCCATGCCGAGCTGTTGCAGGCTGCGGATTCGCTGAGAGTTGCCGGCCCTGCACAGGCGAGCGACAAAGGCCAGAGCTGGCTTGATCTGGAAAGTCGTTGCGCAGTGAGCGTGGTGTTTTCGTTGAGCCCCGCAATGATCCAGTGCATCGCGGATCACTCTGGCGGGTTCGCGCTTGAGCGCAGCGACAGGGCACTCACGCTGGATGTTTGCTACAAGCTCGCCTGCCTCAAAGGCTGGGTAGCGGTCAGTGCCGAACACGGACGCACCGAAGAGGACGTTCTCGGATTCTTCAAAGCCTTGAAGCCAAGCACCCTTGCCACAGACCGCCAACAGTTCGCCAGGGCAATGGCCACGCTCTGTGCCTGGACCGAAGAAGACGTCGCGACGGCCTGCCCGCCCTACGAGACGCTCGTGGAAGTGGAGGATACGCGACCGACCTTCAACGATTTCCTGCAGACGCTATCTGCCGACGAGCTGGCCACGTACAAGCACTACAAGATCGAGACGCTGATCAGGAGGGTGGTCGTTCGTGTGGCTGGTACCAGGGCTTACAACGACAGCAGGTTCACCCACTTGCACCGCAAGTTGGTGACGTTCCTGGATCAGCACCCCGGCCCTCTGCTGGTTACCGAACAGCAGTACAAGGACGCCTACAAACCCGACAAATGGCTGGCGGCGTGGAAGACAGTAATCAGATCAGGCCACGAGTATCACCCGCTCGAACTCGAAGTCGCGAGCACTGCGCCGGGTACCGTAAGCCGCTCTGTGGGTATCCCGGGAGTGCCCACCAGCATCAGGCAGATCGACTACATCCTGCGCATGAAATCCCTGGCCCAGGCCACGGGCCTTGCCTGTCGTTCGCTGCTCGACCTCACCGAGCTGACCGAGCGCTCCAGCTACCGTCAGTACGAAGCCTCCAGCCAGCTGCTGCTGGCCAGTACCGACGATGCCTTGCGGGCAAATGTCGACGCACAGATCGCTGAATCGTGGCGTGACGCCCTGACCGGCTATCTGATCGGTCACGGGGCCAAAAGTGCGGGCGACGCATTGGTCACCTTCACCCAGGCCGATGACCTGTGCACGTACTGCCTGTGCGACATCCTGGTCAGCCCCCAGGTGCAGACCACCCTGCTCGACCAGGCCATCGGCAGCCTGCAGAACTACCTGTCGCGCATACATGCGCGCCTGGAGCCGGGGTACCTGGACAATGCCCCGTCTGGTGAGCAGCAACTGACCTGGCAAGGGCAACTGGGTCAATACGGCACCTGGAAGCGCAATCGCGAACAACTGAACCACCCGGCCAACCTGATCCACTACGCCCATCGCACCAACAAGAGCAAGGCTTTTCAGGAGCTGGAAATCGAGCTCAATCAGGGCAAGATGGACACCACCCTGCTGCACACTGCCATCTGCAACTACCTCACCAAATTCGAGCGCATCAGTAACCTGCAGGTGGTCAGCGGGTATCTGGATGGGCACGACCCCAAGCGCAACACCTACCACCTGGTCGCCCGCACTAACAGCACTCCCCTGGAATACTACTGGCGGACCCTGGACATCAGCCTGTGCGACGACAAACGCCGCCTGAGCCCCCTGGCCTGGAGCGAATGGGAGGCCATCTCGCTGTCCCCTGCCGGTGAGATCGTCGGCGCCGCTCAGCCCGACAGCCGCGCCGATCTGGTACGTCCCGTCGTCATTGCCGGTCGACGCTACGTGTTCTGGGTAGAACGCAGCACCACCGATCTGGGCAGTGGTACCGATGCCAACGCGACCCTGCCCAAAAAGCGCAAGCTTACGGTCAACTATTGCTTCCAGCAGAGCGACGATACCTGGAGCACTCCAAACGAGATTCTGTGCCTGGACGGTTTTCTGGAGGGTAGCTGGCAGCCCGATACCCATGCAAAAGGTCCAGAGTTCGAACCAGGTCTGATCGTTACCGTGAATCAGGAAGCGCAGAGACGGAACGATCCCTGGCTGACCGTGCTGCTCTACGACCGCAAGATGGAGACAGGACACGTTCAGAACAAGGATTACTATCTGGTGTTCCGGGACTTGTTGTTGCTTGAGAAGAAAAGCCTGGACAGTACCGAGGCTGATTCGATCAGCAGGGTGTTGATCAATAGTTTCGGGAACGCGCATGCAATTGCTCATCCTTATGATGGTGAAATCTTCGTTACCTCGTTGGTTGAGTCCTATACAGCGCACCATAAAAGCAGCAGAAAGTTCAGTAACCTGTTCGAAGATGAAGCTACTTTTATAACAATCACCAACGCCGATGACAAATCCAAAAAACTTAAAAGACTGGACAACTACTCAGCTTTCACAAAGTCAAAAAGCAAACATGACTTGTTAGTTGAAGATTACACAATCGAAAGTTTAAACTCAGCCGCTCCCATCCAAGCCATTCCAGACACATTTATAGATTTTCAACCAGACGACATCGCTTCGAAAACCCCGCTCGACTTCGAATTAAAAATCATCCGAAAGGAAGACTCAATCACTATCCACGTCACCACGCCCCTCAAAAAACTCCACGCTTCGAGGGACGACTGTTCGAAGATCGAAATAATTTCAACATTTAACGGCGTCAACAGCTCTAAAGTCGAGACATTCACCGACGGCATGTCGATATCTTCAACCCATGTCACAGGTCTCAAATTCTTCCTTACTTACATAGATTCTCAACGCGAAGCATTACCGACCTGGTCATTGAGAGAATACAAAATCGATCCATCCGGTATGACCAAGCCCTGGAGTTTGTCCATTGCAGCCAATGCAAAACAGGCCCAGTACCTGGACCTGAGCGCAGTCAAGCACAACGAACCACTGCTCATCACCGACAAATTCCGCCTCAACACACTCTTTGGCAAAAACCTCGTCGCCCGTGCCAGCCAAGGCGTCGAACGGGTACTTGGCTGGGACACCCAGTCGCTGACCGAACCCGCGCTGGATGACAGCGACACCTCCCCGCCCACCGACTTCCACGGCGCCAATGCGCTGTACTTGCGAGAGCTGTTCCTGCACGTACCGGCCATGGTCGCCATGCGCTTGACCGAACAGCAGCAGTTCGAGGAAGCCGAAGACTGGTACCTGCGTTACCTGTTCAACCCTTACCGCACCAAACCCGATGCCCAGGGGCGGCCTGCCCCCTGGTGCACGCGCCCGCTGGCCGAAGCCGGCACGCTGAGCTCGACCCTGAGCCATGATGTCGACCCCGTCACCTGGGTCTTTTTGCGTTCACGCTATTACCAGGAAGCGGTCTACCTTTCGTTGCTCGAAAATTGGCAGCTGCAAGGCGACCATTTCTATCGCCAGCTCACCCTCAGCAGCCTGAACCAGGCCTGGCTTTGTTATCAGCAGGCACTGCAATTGCTCGGTCCACTGGCCAAGACCGACCTGACCTCGCGCTGGACGCCCGTTGCGCTCGCCGAGCTGAAGGTCGAGGCCTTGCGCAGGCCCATCAACCCGCGTCTGGCCAGACTGCACCAGACGCTCAAACAGCGCCTGTTCAACCTGCGTCATGGCCTGACGCTCGATGGCAAGGTACTGCCAGCGCTGGACTGGAACAGCGAAACCCTGGAAGCCTTCAGCAGCAACCAGGGAACGATAGGCAGCCAACCTGCCATTTATCGAAGAACCCACGAACGGCTGCCACATTATCGCTTCCGTCACTTGCTGCCGATCGCCAAGCAGGCGGCAAGTGAGCTGGCCAAACAGGGCGGTCGGTACCTGGCCTTGATGGAAGGCCAACTCGACAAGAAACTGCTGGTCTTGCGCCAGACTCACCACCTGAAGATGGCGGACTTCGCCATTCGCCTGCAGCAGAAATCAATCAACAGCCTGCAGTCACGCAAATCCGGATTGCTGCTGACCCAGAGCAAGACCACCGCGCGGCTGAACCGGCTGAGCCACTTGATCGACATCGGCCGCTCGCCCGAGGAAGAAGCAGCCACCGCGTTCACCTGGATCGGCAACAGCGCCAAGCTGCTCAGCATACCGTTCGAGATCGCGGGGGCTGCAGTTGAAGCCGCGGTGCCTACTATCTATGGCATGGCGGTCGGCGGGATAAAGCCTGCCGCGCCGATGTACTCGACCGCAAAGAGCCTGAAAGTGGCCAGCGAGGTTTCCGGGATGTTGGCTGCAGAACTCAAAACACAAGCAGGCTACAATCGCCGAGCCGCCACTTGGGCGTTCGAGAAGAGCGAAGCGCAATGGGATCTGCGCATTCTCGGCGCTCAGCTGGACGAACTGGAACTGGAGCTCGGCGCCAGCAAAATCGAGCTGGCGCGTTGTATCCAGGACCGCAACAACCTGCGTGAGGCCCACGCGTCCATGACCGACAGCTTCAGCATCGCGGCGACCTACGACTGGCTCACGGCACGTCAGGAACAGATCTACGGCAGCGCCTACGACGCCGTGCGCTCGCTGTGCCAGATGGCCGAGTCTGCCTGGCGCCTGGAGATCGGCGACTATCGGCGCGCCAGCTTCCTAGACGCCTATGCCTGGCGCGACAAATACAAGGGCATGCTGGCGGGCGATTCCTTGCTGCAGGGTTTGCAGCAGATGGAAAACGAGTACTTGTTGAACAGCGAACGGCGACTGACCATCCGCAAGACCTTCAGCCTCAACGAGCAACTGGGGCAAGCGCAATGGGACAAACTCTTCAAGAGACAGCCCGACGCCGACTCGGCGCTTGCCTTGAATTTCGCGTTTTCGGCAGCAGACTTCGACAAGAGCTATCCAGGCCATTATCTGCGTCAACTGAAACACGTTTCCGTCACCTTGGTGATGAAGAACAGACAGGACCCTACCGAGCTGAGCGCCGTGCTCACTCAGTTGGCAAGCAACACTCTGCTCGAGCCACACAGGATTGCCGCCGCCTCGCTGTACCCCGTCGCGGAAACAGCAACCGCGCAGGAGAAAGAGGCACATGAAACAGCTGCCCAGGATCCCGCACTGGTATTGCGCAACCCTGGGGTCAACCAACAGATCGCTTTGTCTGCCACCGACGCTGACGACGGCGTCGGCCATCAAAACGATTCGTGGCTGTACGAACTGGCACTGCATGACGGGCGCTACCTGCCTTTCGAAGGCACTGGCGCCATTTCGCAATGGGAGCTGAAGATCCTGGGCGACGAGGCGTTGCTCAAAGATCTGTCCGTGATCACCGACATCAAGCTGAACATGGTCTACACCGCCAAGACAGGCGATCAGGCCTTTACGGATGGGGTGTACAAGCTACTCGAAGATGCCAAGGAGGACACGCCCTCCGCCGCCTGACCCGGCAAGGTATGCTCACACCTGCAAGTTCGGCCTGGCGCCGAGCCTGCAGGTGCTGGCCTGCCAGCATTTCAGGGCCGTGACAAAAACATGCAGGCCGAAAGTGTAAATGGCCTGGTAACCCTTTAATCTGCGGTACTGGATCGCACGGGCTTGCCCGCTAAGGCGCCTCCAACCCCTCCAGCACCGCTTCAGCCAGCGCCACGCCCTTCTCCAGTGAATTTTCCGTCGCAGTCAGCAAGCTGCGCAGAGGTTCACCCACCTGCTCCAACGCCAGCGCATTGGTTTCATACGCAGCCTTGAGCGCCGCGATCGCGCACACCAGCGCGTCGGCACTGTCGATGCCTGCGCGCAAGGTACAGATCGGGTCATGGGACTGATGGCAGGTGCCGTAATCCATGCTGGCCGTGACAGGCCGGCGACGACGCGGGGTTGGGATGTATGGGTCATGGATCATGACTGAGCCTCCCGCTGGGTGGATGCGGAAGGTGGATCTGGAACGATCTTCTTGAGCATGGTGCATCTCCTTGCAGCTCTCTCTTTATGACGCTCCGAGCCCATACGCCAATATAGGTGGACGGAGCCGTGCGGGTTGGCGTGCCGGCAGAGAGAACCGGTGAGCCCGAAGGCTCCCACACACGGCTCCGCCCATAACGGGTGCAGCCATGCAGAGCAAAGTCGCAAGGAGCGTCAATGCTCGATCTCTCTGTATAACGGGACGCCAATCCCGGCCGCAGAATCTACTGCGGTGCCGAACGGTACTCAAGTACCGCTTATGTGTCAAAACTGTTCACCGCCCTGGCCCCAATCCTGTGCAGGCCAGCCGCGCAAGCACCAACCTGGCCCTCCTCCAAGCCCCGCATCGAAGCACAACCCTTCTAATCTGCAGCCTCGCGCACCACGGCACAGCCTTTGCAATCTCCCTTCTGCCAACACCACAACAACTCAGCGGAGAGAGCACATGAAGCGACGCAGTCTGATCAAGGCCTTCACCCTCAGCGCATCGATCGCGGCGATGGGCCTGAGCTGGAGCATCCAGGCGGCCGAGACCATCAAGGTCGGCATCCTGCATTCGCTGTCCGGGACCATGGCCATTTCCGAAACGTCGCTCAAGGACATGGCGCTGATGACCATCGACGAGATCAACGCCAAGGGCGGGGTCAATGGCAAGCTGCTCGAACCGGTGGTGGTCGACCCGGCCTCGAACTGGCCGCTGTTCGCCGAGAAGAGCCGCCAACTGCTGACTCAGGACAAGGTCGCGGTGGTGTTCGGTTGCTGGACCTCGGTGTCGCGCAAGTCGGTGCTGCCGGTGTTCGAGGAGCTCAACGGGCTGCTGTTCTACCCGGTGCAATATGAAGGCGAGGAGATGTCGCCGAACGTGTTCTACACCGGCGCTGCGCCCAACCAGCAGGCGATCCCGGCGGTGGAATACCTGATGAGCGAAGACGGCGGTGGTGCCAAGCGCTTCTTCCTGCTGGGCACCGACTACGTCTACCCGCGCACCACCAACAAGATCCTGCGCGCTTTCCTGCACAGCAAGGGCGTGGCCGACAAGGACATCGAAGAGGTCTACACGCCGTTCGGCCACAGCGACTACCAGACCATCGTCGCCAACATCAAGAAGTTCTCCGCAGGCGGCAAGACGGCGGTGATCTCCACCGTCAATGGCGACTCCAATGTGCCCTTCTACAAAGAGCTGGCCAACCAGGGCCTGAAAGCCACCGACGTGCCGGTGGTGGCCTTCTCGGTGGGAGAAGAGGAACTGCGTGGCATCGACACCAAGCCGCTGGTCGGCCACTTGGCGGCGTGGAACTACTTCGAGTCGGTGGAAAACCCGGTCAACCAGAAGTTCGTCGCCGACTGGAAAGCCTACGCCAAGGCCAAGGGCCTGCCGGGTGCCGACAAGGCGGTGACCAACGACCCGATGGAGGCCACTTACGTGGGCATCCACATGTGGGCGCAGGCGGTCGAGAAAGCCAAGTCCACCGATGTCGACAAAGTGCGTGAGGCCTTGGCCGGGCAGAGCTTCCAGGCACCGTCCGGCTTCACCCTGACCATGGACAAGACCAACCACCACCTGCACAAGCCGGTGATGATCGGCGAGATCCAGGAAGACGGGCAGTTCAGTGTGGTCTGGCAGACCGAGCAGCCGCTGCGTGCGCAGCCGTGGAGCCCGTTCATACCAGGCAATGACAAGCGGCCTGACTATGCAGTGAAAGGTAACTGAGTGCATGGGGCCGCTTTGCGGCCCATTCGCGGGCAAGCCCGCTCCCACAGATCCCGGGAACACCGCTGAACCTGTGGGAGCGGGCTTGCCCGCGAAGAATCCACCTCCGATTTCCAGGATTGCTCGCATGCTCAGACTCCTGCTCACCCTCCTCCTCCTGCTACCCCTAGCCACTCAGGCCAGCGAGGGCGAATTCTTCCTCGGCGCCAAGCCCGCGGAACAGGCCAGCCTGCTCGAAGGCTGGGCCGCACAGCCCGAACCGGCGCGCCTGGCGCTGCTGGAAAACCTGCGCGAAGGGCGCATAGCCGAAGACGACACGCGCAAGGTGCGCCTGAACAATCGCCTGCGCGGCCTGATCGACAACGCCCTGGCCAGCCATCAACTGCTCAGCGCCGACAGCAACCTGCGTCTGGCCGCTGCACGGCAACTGCAAAAAAGCGCGCAACCGGCACAGATGGCGCTGCTCGACCGCGCCTTCGCCAGTGAGCCGGACGCTGCCGTGCACGCCGCCCTGGGCCTCGCCCTGGCCAACCTGCAACTGGGCGCCAGCGAACCTCGGGTACGCCTGGCCGCAGTGCGCCTGCTCGGGGAAACCGGCGACCCGCTGGCACGTACCCGTCTGGAAGCTCTGTTGCAGCCTGGCGCAGAACCCGACGCCGGGGTGCGCACCGCCGCCGAGACCAGCCTGGCCCAGGTCCAACGCAAGCTGCTGTTCGGTGAGATCCTCGGCCAGGCGTTCAGCGGTCTGTCGCTGGGTTCGATCCTGCTGCTGGCGGCCTTGGGCCTGGCGATCACCTTCGGCCTGCTAGGGGTGATCAACATGGCCCACGGCGAAATGCTGATGCTCGGTGCCTACAGCACCTACCTGGTGCAGGTGCTGCTGCAGCGCTACGCCCCCGGCGCCATCGAGTTCTACCCGCTGATCGCCCTGCCGGTGGCCTTCGCCGTCAGTGCCGGAGTCGGCATGGCGCTGGAACGCACCGTCATCCGCCATCTCTACGGCCGCCCGCTGGAAACCCTGCTGGCGACCTGGGGCATCAGCCTGATCCTGATCCAGGCGGTGCGCCTGCTGTTCGGCGCGCAGAACGTCGAGGTGAGCAACCCGGCGTGGTTGTCTGGCGGCATCCAGGTGCTGCCCAACCTGGTGCTGCCTTACAACCGCCTGGTGATCATCGGCTTCGCCCTGGCAGTGGTGCTGCTCACCTGGCTGCTGCTCAACCGCACACGGTTGGGGCTGAACGTGCGCGCGGTCACGCAGAACCGCAGCATGGCGGCCTGCTGCGGCGTGTCCACCGGGCGCGTCGACATGCTCGCCTTCGGCCTGGGCTCGGGTATCGCCGGGCTGGGCGGGGTCGCCCTGAGCCAGGTCGGCAACGTCGGCCCTGACCTGGGCCAGAGCTACATCATCGACTCCTTCCTGGTGGTGGTGCTCGGCGGCGTCGGGCAACTGGCCGGCAGCCTCTGGGCGGCCTTCGGGCTGGGCATCGCCAACAAGCTGCTGGAACCGCAGATCGGTGCGGTACTCGGCAAGATCCTCATCCTTGCGCTGATCATTCTGTTCATCCAGAAACGCCCGCAAGGCCTGTTCGCCCTCAAGGGACGGGTAATCGACTGATGAACCAGCCACTGCTTGTCACTGCCACGCAAAAGGTCGGGCCACGCCTGTCACTGGCCATCGGCGCCATTGTCATCCTGGTGCTGCTGGCCCTGCCGCTGCTGTCGCTGCTACCTGACGGCCATGCGCTGCAGGTCTCGGCCTACACCCTGACCCTGGTCGGCAAGATCCTTTGCTACGCCATCGTCGCCCTGGCCCTGGACCTGGTCTGGGGCTACGCCGGGCTGCTGTCGCTGGGCCACGGCCTGTTCTTCGCCCTCGGCGGCTATGCCATGGGCATGTACCTGATGCGCCAGGCGGCCGGCGACGGCCTGCCAGGCTTCATGACCTTCCTGTCGTGGAGCGAGCTGCCCTGGTACTGGGCCGGCACCCAGCACTTCGCCTGGGCGCTGTGCCTGGCGGTACTGGCGCCGGGGATGCTGGCACTGGTGTTCGGCTGGTTCGCCTTCCGTTCGCGGATCAAGGGCGTGTACTTCTCGATCATGACCCAGGCCCTGACCTTTGCCGGGATGCTGCTGTTCTTTCGCAACGAAACCGGGTTCGGCGGCAACAACGGCTTCACCAGCTTCCGCACCATCCTGGGCTTCGAGATCACCGCACCGGGCACCCGCGCGGTGCTGTTCCTGCTCACTGTCGCACTGCTGCTGGGCAGCCTGTACCTGTGCTGGTGGCTGACGCGCAGCAAGTTCGGGCGCTTGCTCACCGCGCTGCGCGACGCCGAGAACCGCCTGATGTTCTGCGGATACGATCCACGCGGCTTCAAGCTGCTGGTGTGGGTGCTCAGCGCCGTGCTGTGCGGCCTGGCCGGGGCGCTTTACGTGCCGCAGGTGGGCATCATCAACCCCAGCGAAATGTCGCCGACCAATTCCATCGAAGCCGCTGTCTGGGTTGCCCTGGGCGGACGCGGCACGCTGATCGGCCCGCTGCTTGGCGCAGGCCTGGTCAATGGCATGAAGAGCTGGTTCACCGTGGCCTTCCCGGAGTTCTGGCTGTTCTTCCTCGGCGCACTGTTCATCCTGGTCACCCTGTACCTGCCCAAGGGCGTGGTCGGGCTGCTGAAGAAAAGGAGCCAGCCATGAGAGGCACCCCTGCGGTTCATCCGGAATTCATGCTGGAGCCGGTCTTCGATCAGGTGGGCACCGGCCGCGACGCCATCGGCCTGGGTCAACCGCGCAAGGCTGGGCTCGACACCCGCCACGGCACGGTACTGAGCCTTGAAGACATCAGCGTCAGCTTCGACGGGTTCAAGGCGCTCAACGCGCTCAACCTGTACATCGGCGTCGGCGAGCTGCGCTGCATCATCGGCCCCAACGGCGCCGGCAAGACCACGATGATGGACGTGATCACCGGCAAGACCCGCCCCGACACCGGCAGTGCGTTCTTTGGCGATACCCTGGACCTGACCCGCATGAGCGAGTACCAGATCGCCCAGGCGGGCATCGGCCGCAAATTCCAGAAGCCCACGGTGTTCGAGGCGCTGAGCGTGCATGAAAACCTCGAGTTGGCGCTCAAGACCGACAAGTCGGTCTGGGCCAGCCTGGCGGCGCGCTTGAGCGGCGAGCAGCGTGAACGAATAGAGCACGTACTGACGACCGTGCGCCTGAACAGCCTGGCCTCACGCCAGGCCGGGCTGTTGTCACACGGCCAGAAGCAGTTCCTGGAGATCGCCATGCTGCTGGTGCAGGAGCCGCAGTTGCTGCTGCTCGACGAGCCGGTGGCGGGCATGACCGACGCCGAGACCGAGTTCACCGCCGAGCTGTTCAAGGGCCTGGCGGGCACGCATTCGCTGATGGTGGTGGAGCACGACATGGGCTTCGTGGGCAGCATTGCCGACCATGTGACGGTGCTGCACCAGGGCTCGGTGCTGGCCGAGGGGTCGCTGGCACAGGTGCAGGCGGACGAGCGGGTGGTCGAGGTTTATCTCGGTCGTTGAACAGTGGGAATTGTGTCGGCCTTTTCGCGGGCAAGTCGGAGCGCCGAACCACCGCTCCCACAAGACAGCGTGAACCCGTAGGAGCGGGCTTGCCCGCGAAAAGGCCGGCACAGACAAAACAGTTTTACTAGGAACCCAACATGCTCAAGATCGACACCCTGCACCAGTACTATGGCGGCAGCCACATCCTCCGAGGCCTGTCGTTCGAAGCCAGGATCGGCGAAGTCACCTGCCTGCTGGGCCGCAACGGCGTGGGCAAGACCACCCTGCTGCGCTGCCTGATGGGCCTGGTGCCAGCCCGCGAAGGCAGCATCGAGTGGGAGGGCAAGCCGATCACTGCGCTCAAGCCCCAGCAGCGGGTGCATGCCGGCATCGCCTACGTGCCCCAGGGCCGCGAGATATTCCCGCGCCTGACCGTGGAGGAAAACCTGCTGATGGGCCTGTCGCGCTTCAGCGCCCGCGAGGCGCGGGAGGTGCCGGCATTCATCTACGAGCTGTTCCCGGTGCTCGAACAGATGAAGCAACGCCGTGGCGGCGACCTCTCCGGCGGCCAGCAGCAACAGCTGGCGATCGGTCGCGCCCTGGCCAGCCGCCCGCGCCTGCTGATCCTCGACGAACCCACCGAAGGCATCCAGCCGTCGGTGATCAAGGAAATCGGCGCAGTCATCCGCAGCCTGGCCCAGCGCGGCGACATGGCCATCCTGCTGGTCGAGCAGTTCTACGATTTTGCCGAAGAGCTGGCCGACCAGTACCTGGTCATGGCCCGCGGTGAAATCGTCCAGCGCGGCCGCGGCGAAAACATGCAGGCAGAAGGTGTACGTGGGCTGGTAACCATTTAATCTGCAGCATCGACTTCGCGAAGACACTGCCATGAGCTACCTGATCCGTGATGCCCTACCCGACGACGTGGCGGGCATCCTCGACATCTACAACGACGCCGTGCGCAACACCACGGCGATCTGGAACGAAACCCCGGTCGACCTGGCCAACCGCCAGGCCTGGTTCGCCGCCCGCGCCGAGCAGGGTTACCCGATCCTGGTCGCGGCCGACGCAACCGGCGTACTGGGCTACGCCTCGTTCGGCGACTGGCGGCCGTTCGAGGGTTTTCGCCTCACGGTCGAACACTCGGTGTACATCCGCAGCGACCAGCGCGGCAAGGGCCTGGGTCCGCTGCTGATGCAGGCGCTGGTCGAACGCGCCCGACAGTGCGGCAAGCACATGATGGTCGCGGCCATCGAGAGCGGCAACGCGGCCTCGATCCGTCTGCACG
Source organism: Pseudomonas sp. NY15374 (assembly GCF_048068255.1). Taxonomy (NCBI): domain Bacteria; kingdom Pseudomonadati; phylum Pseudomonadota; class Gammaproteobacteria; order Pseudomonadales; family Pseudomonadaceae; genus Pseudomonas; species Pseudomonas sp. NY15374. Next base: position 174,268 of record NZ_JBLUPZ010000010.1, on the reverse strand, counting down.
AGCGACTGGGTTTCATTACGACCGGGCAAATGGCCCAGGTCGGGGTGAAGTTCGGTCGCTGGCTCGACCTGACGTTCATGCAACTGGCGTTGGACGACAACCGCGAACCACCTCGAAAGGACTGATTCATGAACGCCGCACAGCTACAGCGCGTCACCCACGAGAGCCTGACCTACTACCGCGACAGCCTCGTGGCGCTGTTGCTCGATGCGGTACGCAATGGGGCTTCGGTGGGGTTTCTGGCGGACATCGACGAGGCCCAGGCGCTTGCGTATTTCGCTGAAGTTCGCAGCCGGCTTGTCAGCGGTGAGCAGTTGCTCTGGGTGATCGCCCAGGGGCAGGAGGTGCTGGCCAGCGTGCAGTTGGGGCTGTGCCTGAAACCCAACGGCCTGAACCGCGCCGAGGTGCAAAAGCTGCTGGTGCACAGCCGTGCCCGGCGGCGTGGGCTGGGGCAACAGTTGATAGCGGCGCTGGAGGCCGATGCCCGACGTCTGAAACGCGGGATGCTGTACCTGGACACCGAGGCAGGGTCGGGTGCCGAGGGATTCTACCAGGCACTGGGGTATGACAAGGCCGGTGAGATCCCGGACTATGCCTGCGGCCCGGATGGTGTGTATCGGGCGACCGCGCTGTACTACAAGGTGCTGGCTGGCGCTTGAGAACACCGCAGTTCTACATCTGGGTGAATCGCCCCAAACGCTGCCTCAACATGCTGTTCTCACTGCGCAACTGCTGCACTTCCTGCAGCAACTCCAGCGCCAGCGCCACCCCTTCCCACTCCAGTTCCAACTCCTGGTGCAGCTTTGCCGCACGCTTGGCCAGCAGCGGCGCCTGATCGTCGAATAACCAGTCCTCCGGGGTGCGCCCGGTGGGTTCGACAATGCCGTGCTCGACGATTTCGATCACGCAGTCGGCCGTGACATCGGCCTCCTGACACAAGGTTCGCATGTCCAGTTGAACGATCAGGGTGCTGCTCATGGTCACTTACTCCATTGTGTCCTCGGGTTGAACGCGGCCTTCTCGGAGAGTTTGGTCCAGAGTTCGCGAGTGGTCGCATCGGAGGTGCTCGGCATGACCACCTTGAGCTGGGCGTAGAGATCGCCACGCTCGCCCTGCTTGTTCGCAAGGCCCATGCCCTTGACCCGCAGGCGCTGGCCGCTCTGGCTGTCGGGGCGGATGGTCAGGTTGATCTTGCCGGTCAGGGTCGGTACCGCCACCTTGGTGCCCAGCGCTGCCTCCCAGGGAGCCAGCGGCACGGTGATGATCAGGTCGTGGCCTTCGACATCGAACAGCGGGTGCGGCGCCATGCGGATGGTCAGGAACAGGTCGCCGTTGGCACCACCGCCGACACCCGGAGCGCCCTGGCCCTTGAGGCGAATACGCTCGCCGTCGGTCACTCCGGCCGGGATCTTCACGTTCAGCGTCTTGGTGGTGAAACCGGTGCGCTGCCCGGCAGCGTTGGTCTGCGGCACCTGGAAGCTGATCTGTTTGGACTCCTTGCTCAGGGTCTCTTCGAGAAACACCGCCAGTTCCAGTTCCACGTCCTGCCCTCGCCTGCCGGCACTGCGCTGCTGGCCGCGTGCGCCGCCAAAGGGATTGCCGCCACGGGCACCGAAGATCGAGCTGAAGAAGTCGGAGAAGTCACCGCTCTCGAAGCCGCCGCCACCGCCGCGGCTTTCCCAGCCTGGCGGCGCCTGGAACGGCCGGCCATGCTGGCCGCCGTACTTGCGGATCTCGTCGAATTCAGCGCGTTTCTGCGCATCGCCCAGCACTTCGTAGGCCTCGTTGGCCTCTTTGAATTTCTCCTCGGCGTCACGCTCCTTGCTGACGTCGGGGTGATACTTGCGCGCCAGCTTGCGGTACGCGGCCTTGATCGCCTTCTCGTCCGCGCTGGGCTCGACGCCGAGTATCTTGTAATAGTCTTTGAAGTCCATCTAAGGATCACCAGTAGGAATTTTCGTGTTGCATCTGAAGATTGGGGTCAAGCATAGCCTTTCAAGGTTCGCTTGGGTTTGTCATATGGCAGACGATCGGTCTTGATTCTGTCGGCCACTGGCATAAACTGCGCGGCCGTTTGGCCTCCGGAAGCCCCTCCCCATGTCTGACCTATCCCCGGCTCGCGCCCTTGGCATCGACTTCGGCACCTCCAACTCCACGGTGGGTTGGCACCGCCCTGGCGTCGAATCGCTGATCGCCCTGGAAGAGGGCAAGATCACCCTGCCGTCGGTGGTGTTCTTCAACATCGAGGAGCGGCGCCCGGTGTATGGCCGTCTGGCCCTGCACGAGTACCTGGAAGGCTACGAAGGCCGCCTGATGCGCTCGCTCAAGAGCCTCCTGGGCTCCAAGCTGATCAAGCATGACACCAGCGTGCTCGGCAGCGCGCTGCCATTCAAGGACCTGCTGGGCATGTTCATCGGCGAACTGAAGAAGCGCGCCGAGGCCAATGCCGGGCGCAGCTTCGACCAGGTCGTGCTGGGCCGCCCGGTGTTCTTCGTCGACGAGGACCCGGCGGCCGACCAGGAGGCCGAGGATACCCTCGCCGAAGTCGCACGCAAGATCGGCTTCAAGGACGTGTCGTTCCAGTACGAACCGATCGCCGCAGCCTTCGACTACGAGTCGGGCATCAGCCGCGAAGAGCTGGTGCTCATCGTCGATATCGGCGGTGGTACTTCGGACTTTACCCTGATCCGCCTGTCGCCCGAACGGCACCTGGTCGATGAGCGCCAGGATGACATCCTCGCCACCGGCGGCGTGCACATCGGCGGTACCGACTTCGACAAGCAACTGAGCCTGCAAGGCGTGATGCCGCTGTTCGGCTATGGCAGCCGCATGAAGAGCGGCGCGCTGATGCCGACCAGCTACCACCTGAACCTGGCGACCTGGCACACCATCAACGCCCTGTACTCGCAGAAGTCGCAACTGGCCCTGGGCAGCATGCGCTACGACATCGAGGATGCGCTGGGCATCGATCGCCTGTTCAACCTGATCGAACAGCGCGCCGGACACTGGCTGGCGATGGAAGTGGAGGCCAGCAAGATCGAGCTGACCGACCAGGTCAGCCGGCGCATCGACCTGGGCCGGGTCGAGCCGGGCCTGGCTGCGGACCTGACCCGCGGCCTGTTCGAGGACGCCATCGACGGCCTGTTGCAGCGGGTCCGTGGCAGCGTCAGCGAGCTGCTGGCCAAGGCCGGGGTCAGTGAAGCGCAGGTGGATACGGTGTTCTTCACCGGGGGCTCGAGCGGCATTCCGGCGCTGCGCAACAGCGTTGCGGCGATGCTGCCCAATGCGCGGCATGTGGAAGGCAATATCTTTGGCAGCATTGGCAGCGGTCTGGCCATTGAGGCGCGCAAGCGGTACGGGACAATCTGAGCCTTTGCCTGTACTGGCCTCTTCGCGGGTAAACCCGCTCCCACTGGATTACCTATGCCTTGAAGGCAGCGGTGGACCTGTGGGAGCGGGTTTACCCGCGAAGAGGCCGGTACACGTTCAAGCAACCCCTCAGACCAGCTCCATCCGCCTCAGCTCACTCTTCAGGTAGGCATAGTAGATCGGCCCCGCCACCACCCCCGGCAAGCCGAACGCCGCTTCGAACACCAGCATCGCCAGCAACAGCTCCCACGACTTGGCACGGATCTGCCCACCGACGATCCGCGCGTTGAGGAAATACTCGACCTTGTGGATGACGATCAGGTAGCCCAGCGCCGCCGCCGCAACCCAGATCGACAACGACAGCCCGACGATGGTGATCAGGGTGTTGGACATCAGGTTGCCGATCACTGGCAGCAGCCCGAGCAGGAAGGTCAGTACGATCAGGGTCTTGGTCAGCGGCAGGTGCACGTCGAACAGCGGCAGCACCACGGCGAGGAAGATGCCGGTGAACGCGGTGTTGAGCAGCGAGATCTTGATCTGCGCGAAGACGATATTGCGAAACGCCTGCACCAGCAGGCTCAGACGCTCGAACAGCGCGGCGGCCAGCGGCTTGCGTCGGGACAGGTCGGGCAGCCGTTGCAAGGCGATGATGGCGCCGAGGATCATGCCGATCAGCAGGGTCACGAACATGTGTGCCATGCCCTTGCCCACCAGTTGCAGGTCGCTCAGGTGGCTGCGGATCCAGTCGCCGATGGCCACCTTGAATTCTGCCGCGCTGGCCGGCAGGTAACCCTCGATGAACGGCGGCAGCTGCCCCCGGGCGCGCTCCACCAGGCCCATGAACTTGTCCAGCGAAGCGCCGGGGTTTTCGGCTTCGTGCAGCAGGAAGCTGAAAGCGCCGGCGATCAACAGCGTCAGCGTGCTCACCACCAGGGTGCCGAGCAGCGCCACCGCCAGCCAGCGCGCCCGTTGTCCGGCGATCAGTGGCTGCAAGCGTGGGGTGAGCATGTTCACCAGCTCGAACACCAGCAGGCCCGCGAGCAGGCTCGGCAGCAGCTTGAGGGGCAACGCCAGGAGCAGGCCGGCAACGACGATGATGCAGCTGGCCAGGGTGATCTGGCGGGGAGTGAAAGTCATACAGCCTCGGCGGCAGACAGCGGAAAGACCCGCAGTCTGCCAGCCTTCAGGCGCAAGGCATAGGCGCAGGTCACTTCTTCTTCAGGCATTCGCTCATGAATGCCTTGCGCTCGTCGCCCTTGAGCGCCGTGGCCTTCGGGTCGGCGTTACAGGCCTTCATGCGCTCCTGCGGCGTGGTCGGCTTGGCAGGCTCGGCTTTTTTCAGGCAGTTGCTCATGAACGCCTTGCGCTCGTCGCCCTTGAGGGCCTGAGTGGTAGCGTCGGCGTTACAGGTCTTCATCTTTTCCTGTTGCGGCGTAGCGGCGAATCCTTGCCCAGCGATCGACATCCCCAGTACCAGCAATGACACATGCAGCATCTTCATGGAGTGGTCTCCTTGTCCCGCGCAGGATGCACGGTCGTCGAGCTGAGTGTAGACAACAATTCCTACATCCCTGATCGCACGCGGCGCCGGTATTGCTCAGGCGTGCACCGAGCCTGGCGCTGGAACATGGCGATGAACGCCGAGGCACTGCTGTAGCCCAGGTCGAAGGCGATGCTCTGGATCGGCGTGCCGCTTTCCAGCGCTTCGATGGCGCGCAGAAAGCGCAGGCGCAAGCGCCACTCGCCAAAGCTCATGCCCAGCTCGCGGATGAACTGGCGGGCCAGGGTACGCTCGCTGACATGCACCTGCGCGGCCCAGTCACCGAGCGGTCGGTTATCGCCGGGCTCGGCGTGCAGGGCCTCGAGCACCTGACGCAGGCCGTCGCTGCGGGCGAAAGGCAGGTAGCAGGTTTGCGTGGGTGCCAGCCGCAGTTGGTCGAGCAGCACCTGGACCAGGCGCTGGTCCCGTTCGTCCTGGGCGATCTTGAGGTCGCGACGGGCAAAGTCGCCGAGGATCGCCTTGAGGATGTCGCTTATCGCCAGGCTGCAAGGCTGGGCCGGCAGATCGACGCATAGGCTGCGGTCGAGGTAGACCGAGCGGAAGACGACGGCCTGCGGGTTGTAGCAACCGTGCTCATGATCAGGAGGAACCCAGACCGCGTGGTTTGGCGGCGAGATGAAACGCTGGCCGTCGACATCCAGGTGCATGACGCCGTGAGCGGCATAGTTGAGCTGGCCCCACGGATGAAAGTGCGGGGCGCTGACCGTGTCGGCGCCGAACTCGTCGTAGCGAAAGTACACCGGCGCCGGGAGTTCGGGGAAACGAGGATGGTCGAGGTATTTGGCGGACATGCTGTCTGCTTCACGGGGCGAGTTGTCTGGATGGGAGTATAGCCTTGTGGACAGACAGAGGATAATGGCGGGCATCTGCGGTGTTCTTTTCGCGGGCAAGTCGGAGCGCCGAACCGCCCCCCAGAAGCGTCACACCGAAACAGCAATTCCCACGAGTCAAAGCCTCATGAACTACAGCTTCCCCGTCCTGGCGATTCTTATCTGGGCCGGCAACACCGTCGTCACCAAGATGTCCGCCGGGGCGATCTTTCCCGCCGAGATCGGCTTCTACCGCTGGCTGCTCGCAGGCCTGCTGTTCACCCCCTTCCTGCTGCCGCAGGTGTGGCGCAATCGCACAGCGATCCGCCCGCTCTTGGGCAAGCTGTTCGTCCTGGGGGTACTGGGCATGGTCATGTACCAGAGCATGGCGTACTTCGCCGCCGGCATCACCAGCGCCACCAACATGGGCATCATCCTTTCGCTGATGCCACTGATGTCGCTGGCCCTGTCGATCGCCTGGCTCGGCCAGCGCCTGACCTACGGCGCCTCGCTCGGCGCCCTGGTGTCGTTCTTCGGCGTGCTGGAGGTGGTGTCCGCCGGCAATCCCGGCGCGCTGCTGCACCAAGGGCTCAATGGCGGTGACCTGCTGATGCTGGTCGCCACCTTCGCGTATGCCCTGTACAGCGTGCTGTTGAAGAAATGGCAATTGCGCCTGCCACAGATGCAACTGCTGTATCTGCAGATCTGGATGGCGATCCTGGTACTGCTGCCGATGTACCTGCTGTCGGAGAAGACCGGGCTGACCCCGAACAACATCGGCCTGGTGCTGTATGCCTGTGTGCTGGCGTCGATGATCGCGCCGCAGTTCTGGATGCAGGCCGTGCACAGGCTCGGGCCGACCCGCACGACCCTGTTCTTCAACCTGTTGCCGGTGGTGACTGCCGTGATCGCTGCTGGCGTCCTGAACGAACAGTTGGCCAGCTATCACTTGTATGGCGGCCTGCTGACCCTGGCCGGGGTCATCCTCGCCGAACGCTGGACCACTCCCGTGCGCCGCGCGCTTACAGCCCGGCAGCCTTGAGCCGGGCAGCGTGCTCGGTGAACAGGCGCACCGGGTCGGCGCCCTTGCCCACGGCACCGAACTGCTGGTTGACGATGTCCAGGTGATCGAGCGGGTAATCATCGCCGATCACCTGGCCCAGGTGCGAGCTGTAACGCCCGACCATGCCATCGCATTGGCCTTTTTCCCGAATGAAACTGCGGGCGAACAGCCGGCAGAAGCGGTTGCTGCCATCGAAGCGATTCCAACCCTTGTCGGTGCGCCCAGGCTGCAGGATGCCGGACCAGGAGTAGTAGCGCACGCCGTCGACCTCGGCAGCGCCCTCGCCGCCCCAGTGCTGCGGCAAGCCCTGTGGATAAGCCTGGTTGAACAGCGCCACGCCCGAACAGGTCAGCGACTGGTGCGAGGCGTGCACATCGATCGGCAACGGATCACGGCGCCAGCCGGTTTCCAGCCACACCAGCAGCAGCGCCAGGCCATGCAGTGCAGCCTTGAGCAGGCGCCCCCGTGGCGAATCGCCGGGGGCGCTGCGTTCAAGATGATCAGCCAGTTCCGAGCCGTGGTTGGGACCGGCAACAGAGGTGACCGACGCCACTCGCCCAGGCCTGCGCGCTGCGGCATAACGCGCGCTCAAAGCGCCCTGGCTGTGGCCGATGAGGTTGACCTTGTCTGCCCCGGTGCGCTGGCAGATGTCTTCGATGATCAACAGTAACTGCTCGCCACGCACCTCACTGGAATGCAGCGGCGAGACCTGCACCGCGAACACCTGTGCCCCACCCCGGCGCAACGCCGGCAGGATGCCAAACCAGTAGGGGTAGAGCAGCAAGCGCACGAAGCCGAGCATGCCCGGTACCAGCACCAGTGGGTAGCGTGTGGCCAGTTCGTTTGTCATCTGCCGTTCCTCTCCTTGAACCCTGCCCTTCTCAGGGTAGTCGCCGCTTCGCCTGATGAATCGAACTCTTGACGCGCCGTGCGGTTCCAACCTTGACAGCCACCCGCAACGGACCTTTCTGCAAGGAGCGGAACCATGAACAAAGCGATCCTGGCCATTCTTGTCGCAAGCACGACCCTCGCGGCCTGCGGCAGCCGTCCGGAAAACCCGGCGGACTACGTCACCTATCGCGACGAGCCGCTGGTCAAGCAGGTCGAGCACGGCATGACCACGCAAAAGGTCATCGCCATCGGCGGCAGCCCATCGAACATGAGCGACCTGCCCAACGGCGGGATCTGCAACGACTACATCCTCTACAAGGATGGCAAGCAACAGCCCTACTACGTGCGCTTCGACGCCAGCGGGCATGTCGACGCCAAGGGATTCAAGACCTGCAAACAGCGAGAAGAGGACCGCAAGGCCTTACCCGGCCAGTAAGCCCTCCCGCCCACTTACCCCCTGATCTGTATGGAGAGAATCATGAGCAACGTTGAACTGACCGATATCAACACTTTGCGCCAGCGCGCACGCCAGCATGTAGAGCAAGGCGCCGTCACCGAAGGCTACAACGCCGACCGCGAGACCATCATCCGCCTGCTCAACGAGTCGCTGGCCACCGAGCTGGTCTGCACCCTGCGCTACAAGCGCCACTACTTCATGGCCAGTGGTATCAAGGCCAGCGTCGCTGCCGAGGAGTTCCTCGAGCACGCGAACCAGGAATCCGAACACGCCGACAAGCTGGCCGAGCGTATCGTCCAGCTGGGCGGCGAGCCGGACTTCAACCCGGACAACCTGAGCAAGAACTCCCACGCGCAGTACGTGGCCGGCAGCAATCTCAAGGAGATGGTGCTCGAAGACCTGGTTGCCGAGCGTATCGCCATCGACAGCTACCGCGAGATCATCCAGTACATCGGTGACAAGGACCCGACCACCCGTCGCATCTTCGAAGACATCCTGGCCCAGGAGGAAGAGCACGCAGACGATATGTCGGACTTGCTGCAAGGGCTGTAGGAGCGGGCTTGCCCGCGAAGAGGCCGTCGCGGTGCCCGGCACCGCGACAAGCCCGCTCACCCCTCTCAGCGGAACCGCGCAAAGGCCCGCCACATCTCCCGGGCAAAGATCTGCGGCTGCTCGAACGCCGCGAAGTGCCCGCCGTGCTCGGCTTCATTCCAGTAGAACAGTTCAGCGTAGGCTTGCTCGGCCCACTTGCGCGGCGGCTGGAAGGTCTCGGCGGGAAACACCGTGGCCCCCATCGGCAACTGGATGCGCTCTGAAGACGCACGCACCGCCGAGAAGAAACTGCGGTCGCGAATGGTGCTGCCCACACCCTCCCAGTACAAGCGGGCGCTGGACGTACCGGTGCCGGTGAACCAGTACAGCGAGATGTCGTCGAGCATCTGGTCGCGGCTCAGGGCATCTTCCGGGCGCCCCTTGTTATCGGTCCACTCCCAGAATTTCTCGTACATCCACATGGCCAGCGCCAGCGGCGAGTCGTTCAGTGCATAGCCGATGGTCTGCGGCCGGGTGTTCATCTGGTCGGCATAGCCGGACATCTGGTCCAGATAATGATCCACGTCACTCAGCGCCCGCAGCTCGGCCTCGGTGGGATGCTGCGGTGCGTGCTCGGGCACCACCAGCAACAGGTTCACATGGGCGGCGAGCAAGCCCGCCGGCTGCTGACTGGCCAGTGCGTGGGTGATCGCCGAACCCCAATCACCACCCTGGGCGACCCAGCGCGGGTACCCAAGCCTCTCGGTCATCAGCACGGCCCAGGCGCGGGCAATTCGCTGTGGATTCCAGCCCCGCTCGGTGGGCTTTTCCGAGAAGCCATAGCCGGGAATCGACGGCACCACGACGTGAAAGGCGTCTTCGGCACGGCCGCCGAAGCGGGTCGGGTCGGTAAGGCGCTCGATGACGTCGAGAAACTCCACCACCGAACCCGGCCAGCCATGGGTGAGCAGGATCGGCATCGCCTGGGGATGCGGCGAGCGCGCATGGATGAAGTGAACAGCGACGCCGTCGATCTGTGTGTGGAACTGCTCGAAGCGGTTGATGCGAGCCTCGAACTGGCGCCAGTCGTAGTGGTTGAGCCAATGGTCGATCAAGCCCTTGGCAGCCTCCAGGGGCACGCCCTGGGACCAGTCGGCGACCAGTTCCGGGTCGGGCCAGCGGATGGCGCGCAGGCGCTGGTGCAGGTCGTCGATTGCAGCCTGCGGGATATCGACCTTGAATGGCTCAAGGGTGGAAAGCGTGGACATGTTCAACTCCGGATGAAAACGAACCTGTAGCGGTCACTACAAACACTAAGTCGCGCCTCCGAACACTGTCAACGAAAAACTTTAACGACTGCTACAAATGCGATAGAGTGCCGCCCATGACACGAAAAATCTCATTCGACTATCAGCAAGCCCTGGCCAGCGCCACGGACTTGTTCTGGAAAAACGGCTACGCCGCCACCGGCCTGCGCGATCTGCTCAAGGTCATGGGCATCGGCGAGGGCTCGTTCTACAACACCCTCAAGAGCAAGAAGCAGCTCTACCTGGCCTGCGTCGAGCGCTACAACGAAGAGGTGGTCGGCAAGCGCGAACAGGCCCTGTTGGCCGCACCGACTGCGGCCCTGGGCATCCGTGCATTCTTCGCCGATGTGCTCGACAGCCTCGACAACCCACAAACGCCCTCGCGCCTGTGCCTGCTGGCGGCGATGGAGACCGAGGAAGTGCTGGTCGACGACGAGCTGAGGTTACGCGCCGAGCAGGCGCTGGCGAACTTGAAAGCGATGTTCGCCGGGCGCCTGGCCGAGGACCGCGAACGTGGGGAGTTGCCGGCAAGCCTGGACCCGCAATTGAATGCAGCGATCATCGCCACCTACCTCAAGGGGCTGTGGCGCATGGCGTTGGTGGAGTATGAGCGGCCGGCGTTCGAGCGGCAGATCGATGCCTTCCTGACGGCGCTCGGGCTGTAGCCGATTATTTGGCTGGGCCGGCCCTACCGCGGGACCAGTCGGGGCGCCGAACCGCCGTGCCGCGCCCTCTACTTCTTCGGCTTCACCGCCGCAGGCGCCTTGCCGGCCTTCATCCGCTCCAGCAGCGGCGTGCACTGGTTGGGCACATCACCACTCGGAGCGATCAGCGCCAGCAACCCGGCGGCCGGCCCGATCGCCACACCCAGCGCTACCATCCCTGCGCCACGCAAGGCCAGCGGCACCGCTTGCACGCCAGCACTGGGCTTGGCGAACGGCCCACGCACATACAGCGGTGAGCGCAGCGAGAACAGGCGCAGCCCCTTGGATTCCGGAGTGACCTTCAGGTCCAGTTGCTCGCTGGCGAAATTCGCCGTGCCATCGATGTAGATGATCGCGTTCTCGGTGTCGAACACGAACAGCCGCGTGGTCGCCAGGCCATCCTTGATACCGACGTCGGCCGCCGCGCAGTTGATCTTCACATCCTCGTCGCCAAACAGCTTGTCGACCACGTAGTTGCCGACGTTGAGCCCGGCGATCTCCATCAGGCTGCGGCTGATCGCACCATCATTGATCAGCAGGCGCAGGTCGCCGTTGGAGGTGCCCAGCAACGCCGCCACAGAGTTGCCGCGACCGCTCAGGTCGGCGTCGCCGTTCAGCTCGCCGAAGCTGGTCTGCATCGGCGCGAAGGTGGGGAACAGCTCCTTGAGCTTGAAGCCGCGGGCAGTCAGGCGTGCCCGGCCCTGCATCGGCACCGAGCGGCCATCGAGGCGAATACTGGCATCGAGGTTGCCGCCGGCCACGCCAAAGCGCAGCGGGACCATACGCAGCAGACCGTCCTCGAGCACCACATGGGCAGACAGATCCTTGAACGGCAACTGCTCGCTATGCACGATGCGCTTGCCAGCGAACGTCACGTCGGCATCCATCGCCCGCCAGCGGTCGGTGCGGAACTCCTCTACCGGCAGCACCTTGCCGGTCGGCTGCTTGCTGGCACCACCACGGGCTTTTTGCTCGGCATTGGAATCGGCGCCGATCAGTGGCGCCAGGTCCTTGAACAGCAACTGATTGGAGACCAGGTTGCCGGAGAGCTTGGGGCGTGGCTGGCTGGCGACGAAGGCCAGGTCGCCATGGATGTCGCTGTCACCGATCTTGCCGTTGAAGCCTTCGTAGCGGAAACGCGCGCCCTGCGGATCATGCAGGTTGGCGCTGAGGTGGCCGTCGGTGGAATACGCCGGGGTATCGGGCAGGGTCACACCGGTCAGCGGGTAGAGGTTGCCCAGGCTGCTGCCGGAAAGCTTCAGGCGCAGGTCCAGAGCGCCGAGATTGCGTGGGTCGGTCAGGGTGCCGGCGACGGCTGCGCGGGTGTCGCCTACGCGCGCATCGACCTGCAACGGGAATGGCTGCCTGGCGTCCTGCAGCGCCAGCAGGCCGCCGATCTTGCCGGTCGCGGACACTGGCTGGCCCTTGTAGCGGCCTTCGGCCTTGAGCCCGAACGCGTAATCCTGCGCGCCACCGGCTTTTTCCGCGCTGGCCTTGCCGACGATCTCGCTGAACGGGATCGGCTTGCCCAGCGGGTCGATCTGCACCTTCATGTCGGTCTTCAGGGTCTGGTCGTCGAAGCGCACATTACCCTGATCGAATCCGATCGCCCCGATATCGAGCACCCACCTGGAAGGTTCGGCGTTCTCGTCCTTGGGCCCGAAATCGAAAGTCCAGTTGGCGCGGCCGTCAGCCAGGCGCGTGAGACTGGCGGTGGGATGAGTGAGGTCGATTCGGGGGATCGAGATCTGCTGGAACAACAGCGGCAGCGGCGACAGGCGAAACTCGACACGCTCCAGGCCGACCATCTGCGGCTCCTTGAGCCAGTCGGGGTTGCCCAGGGTCAGGTCTTCGGCCACGAAGCGCGGCCAAGGCACCCAGGCGCGCCAGCCGCCCTCATCGGGCTCGCGCTGCCAGTGCACGGCGAGGTTGCCATTGATGGCGAACGGGCGGTGCAGCGCTTCGGAGACCTTCTCGTTGAGCAGCGGCTTGATACGGTTCCAGTCGAAGGTGGCAATCACCACCACCAGTATCGCCAGCAAGGCCGCGAGGCTGGCGAGGATCCAGGTGAAGATTCTGGCGGGGCGCGTCATTGCGGGGTTCTCCTGACTGCAAGACTTGAAGCGGTGCGGCAAAGGCATTCCCTACTTCGGACTGATGAAAGCCCGAGGGGTTTTATCGACGACGGCAATGATAGCGAAGTTTTTTCTGACCCATTCCTCAGCTTTGCGGGTGAAATCGACCTGGATGTTACCGGTGAAACGCGGTAGCACGTAGCCACCAACCACCCCGAAATCATTGATCCAGAGCCTTCCCGGTCAACCATCATTTACGTCGATTGTTACCATTAGCCATATGAACTTTTTTCTTGAGTTACCAAGCGTAGCATTGCCCTCGTACCCACTTTCCAGCGTCCCACGAGGAGCACCGAATCATGAAACGCCAACTGCTGCTGAGCCTGAGTCTTTCCATCCTGGCCGCCAACGCCTTCGCCTTGCCGGCTGCCGACCAACACCTGAGTGCCGAAGCCCGTTCCAGCTCGGCAGTGATTTCCCAGCCCCTGAAGACAGTTGCCGAAGGTGGCTCTGATCGTCTGATCGAACGCAACAACCGCGTCGCCGAAGGTGGCTCGGACCGTCTGATCGAACGCAACAACCGCGTAGCCGAAGGTGGTTCTGACCGTCTGATCGAACGCAACAACCGCGTTGCCGAAGGTGGCTCGGACCGTCTGATCGAACGCAACAACCGCGTTGCCGAAGGTGGCTCGGACCGTCTGATCGAACGTAACAACCGCGTTGCCGAAGGTGGCTCGGATCGTCTGATCGAACGCAACAACCGCGTAGCCGAAGGTGGCTCTGATCGTCTGGTCGAAATCCGCCGCGTGAGCTGATGCCCATGGCTGATAACGACAACTCGACATACAGCGCTTGCTCCCCTCCAAAGCCCGGTCCATTGACCGGGCTTCGTTTTTTTATCTAGAGTGCCAAGCCGTACAGTCACAGAATCCAGAGCCCCATGCTGCCGCGTGCCGAACAGAAGCAACAGACCCGCCAGGCCTTGCTCGACGCCGCCTGCCAGCTCATGGAGAGTGGCCGGGGCTTCGGCAGCATCAGTCTGCGCGAAGTGGCCAAGGCGGCCGGCATCGTCCCCACCGGTTTCTACCGGCATTTCCCCGACATGGATGCCCTGGGCCTGGCGCTGGTCGCCGAGGTCGATGCCACCTTCCGCCAGACCATTCGCCTGGTGCGCCACAACGAATTCGAACTCGGTGGCATCACCGACGCCTCGGTACGTATCTTCCTCGATGTGGTAGCGGCACACCGCGCCCAGTTCCTGTTCCTCGCCCGTGAACAGTACGGCGGCTCGCAGCCCGTGCGCCAGGCCATCGCCCGACTGCGCCGGGATATCAGCTCTGACCTGGCCACCGACCTTGCACGCATGACCCGCTGGCAGCATCTGGACAGCGCCGCCCTCGGGGTGATGGCCGACCTGGTGGTCAAGACCGTGTTCGCCACCCTGCCAGAGCTGATCGACAGCCCTGATCCGGCTTGCCCGCAGGCGCTGACCGCGCAGGACAAGATCACCCAGCAACTGCGCTTCATTTTCGTCGGGGCGCGGCATTGGCAGGGGTTGGGGAATCCGGGCTGAAGCCTGCGAAGCGGCCGGCACAATCAACCCCTCCCCCAGTTCTGCTACCATGGCGCCCTGCCCGATTGCGACGAGCGCCTTCATGTCCAACCCCCGCCCTACCCCGTCCGAGCTGAGTACCTGCCTGGCTTCTGTGCGCGAACATTTCGCCAAGCGCATCGTGCCCTTGTGGCAAGGTCCCGGTTGGAACGCCGACATGGCCCTGCCCTTCGAAGCCCTCGACGCCGAACACCACCCCCTGCCGGTGCAGCGCTACCGCGCCATGGCCTGCGCACGCCAGCTGTACCTGTTCAGCAGCCGCATCGAGCAACCCGGTGCCGCCGAGCGCGCCGCCGCCCTGTTCCGCTCGCTGCAACGGCATTTTCACGATGCCGAGCACGGCGGCTGGTTCTACAGCATCGATGCCGACGGCAAGCCACTGGACCGACGCAAGGACCTCTACACCCACGCCTTCATCGTCTTCGCCTGCGCCCACTACTGGGGCAAGGTCCGCGAAGGGCTGGTCGAGTCGGCGCTGAACGCCGCCCTGGAAATCATCGAGGAGCAGTTCGCCCGGGATGATGGCCTGTACGAAGCCGTGCTCGGCGAAGATTGGTCCGATCTTGGCAGCGGCCCGCTGCAGAACCCGCAGATGCACCTGGCCGAAGCCTTCCTGCAGACCCTGGCCGTGCGCGAGGACGATGCCGCGCAAGCGGCCCTGCTGCAGTTATGCACAGCCCTGCAGGCGCAGTTTATCGATCCGACCCACGGCGTGATGCTGGAGAAACCCCGCGGTGCTGTGGATAACTGGTTCGAGCCTGGGCACCAGTTCGAATGGTTCTACCTGCTCGACACCTCGCCACTGCTGCGCGGCACACCGCTGCATGCATCGATCAGCCGGGCATTCGAGTACGCCGAGCGCTGCGGCGTGAAGGACGCGGCGGTGCTCGCTTCGCTGGATGTCGAAGGCAAGGTGATCGATGCGACCCAGCGGATCTGGGCCCAGGCCGAATATCTGCGGGCGCTGGCATTGAAGCCAGGCAACGAGGCGAAGCTGATGACCCAGCTCAAAGCCCTCGAAGACAACTTCCTGCATGCCGGCGGCTGGCACGAATGCCGCGACGGCCAGGGCGCAGTCAGCCGACACGACATGCCGTCCACCACGCCCTACCACCTGGCCACCTGCCTCGAAGGCCTGCAACGCCTGCTCTGATTGATGTAGGGGCGCCGAACCGCCGCTCCTGCAAGGGCTGGCGTGGAACCGTTTTCAGCCCTTGGCCGAACGGTCGATCGAGAACCCAGCCCAGTCCTGACTTACCGGCATCAGCTCAAGGTTGTTGATGTTGATGTGCGCCGGCTGGTTGAGCACCCAGAAGATAGTGTCAGCGATGTCCTGCGGCTGGATCGGCTCGGCGCCCGCGTAGGTAGCGTCGTAGCGCGACTGGTCGCCACCGAAGCGCACCAGCGAGAACTCGCTTTCGCACAGGCCCGGCTCGATGTTGGTCACCCGTACGCCGGTGCCGCGCAGGTCGCAGCGCAGGCTCAGGGAGAACTGCCCGACAAAGGCCTTGGTGCCGCCATACACATGGCTGCCCGGATAGGGATAGTTACCCGCCACCGAACCCACATTGAGGATGCTTGCGCCACGGCCATGGGCGATCAGGCGCGGCAACAGCAGGCGGGTGGTGTACATCAGGCCCTTGATGTTGGTATCGACCATGGTTTCCCAGTCGTCCAGGTCGCACTGCGGTGCAGGGTCGGCGCCCAGGGCCAGCCCTGCGTTGTTGACCAGGCCCTGCAGCTTGTCGAAGGCCGGCGGCAGGCTGGCAATGGCCGCCTCCATCGCCTTGCGGTCGCGCACATCGACCACCAGGCCGAGCACCTCGGTCTTGGCCGACAGCTCGGCGCACAGGGCATCCAGGCGCTCCTTGCGGCGACCGGTAAGCACCAGCTTCCAGCCAGCGTCGGCGAAACGACGGGCAGTGGCTTCACCGAAACCGGAAGTGGCACCTGTGATGAATACGGTGGACGTCATGCTGTTCTCCTTCGCTGTAGGGGTCGTCGCAGGCCTTGCAGCATGCCCGCGGCGCACGCTGGCAGCAAGCCGTTTTCGGTACTGGTCAAAAAACAGGCAACACCTCGAAAGCCTTGCAGCACAAGGGCTGGTGCAGGCTATACGCATCTTATCCACAAGGCTTTCCCCATGGATTGGGGGCAACTCGTCGGTCAAAGGGAACCCTTTGACCTGGATAAACTCTTTCAGAACGCTCAGGTGATGGCGCAACGCTTTCAACCATGCTGTGTCCAGCAGTCTGTCCAAGGGTTGCGCACAGACTTATCCACAGAAAGGCAACAGCGATTTCGAGCCGCGATTCATGGGCAAAAGCGCGACGCAATAGTGCACAAAGCGTGACTGATCAAATATTGACCAACGCCATGCAGGCCTTTGGATACGTGGGATCCAGCGACATGCCACCATGTTTTCCACAGGCGGTTCCACATTAATCGTGGAAAACATCGTGCCTGTGGAAACAAGGGGTTATGCAGGGAATCTACGGTGGTTCAAGCGGGATGTGCGACAAGTTGTCCACATTGGCGACCGGGGCCGCAAAGCAGCCCCTGCCACACCTCAATGCCCGCCCAGATAGGCGCTACGCACCTCTTCGTTGACCAGCAACTCCTGCCCGGTCCCGGTCATGCGGATCTGCCCGTTGACCATCACATAGGCCCGGTCCGACAGTTTCAGCGCATGGTTGGCGTTCTGCTCGACCAGGAAAATGGTCATGCCGGTCTTGGCCAGTTCGCGCAGGGTCGAGAAGATCTGCTTGACCACGATCGGCGCCAACCCCAGCGACGGCTCGTCCAGCAACAGCAGCTTGGGCCGGCTCATCAAGGCGCGGGCGATGGCCAGCATCTGTTGCTCGCCGCCGGACATGGTCATGGCCCGCTGGTTGCGTCGCTCCTTGAGTCGCGGGAACAGCTCGTACATGCGCTGCATGTCTTCGTCGGCATGCTTGTCGCCGATGGGGATGGTGCCCATCATCAGGTTCTCCTCGACGGTCATGTCGGGGAACACCCGCCGCCCTTCCGGTGACTGGGCGATGCCGTTGGAGGCGATGTAGTGCGACGACTTGCGGGTAATGTCGGTGCCACGGTAGAGGATCTGCCCGGAAGCTGCCCGCGGTTGGCCGAAGATCGACATCAGCAGCGTGGACTTGCCCGCGCCGTTGGCACCGATCAGGCTGACCGTCTCGCCCTCCTCGATATGCATCGAGACCTTCTTCAGCGCCTGGATCGGCCCGTAGAACACATCCAGGTCCTTGAGCTCGAGAATGGGTGCACTCATATCAGTTCCTCTTCGTCGGCACCCAGGTAGGCGGCGATTACCGTCGGGTTGTTGCGGATGTCCTGCGGAGCGCCTTCGGCGATCACATTGCCGTGGTCGAGCACGACGATGTGATCGGAAATGCTCATGACCATGCCCATGTCGTGCTCGATCAGCACCACGGTGATGTCGTGTTCGTCGCGCAGCACACGGATCATACGACTCAGCGCCTCGGTCTCCTGCGGGTTGAGACCGGCGGCCGGCTCGTCCAGGCAGATGATCTTCGGCCGCGTGCACATGGCCCGGGCGATCTCCAGCCGACGCTGCTGACCGTACGACAACTCGCCAGCCAGGCGGTTGGCGCAATCGACCAGATCGACCACCTCCAACCAGTAGAACGCGTGATCCAGCGCGTCGCTTTCGGCCTGGCGATACCCCTTGGTGTTGAGCACCCCGGCCAGCAGGTTGCGGTTGACCCACATGTGCTGGGCCACCAGCAGGTTTTCCACCACCGACATTTCCTTGAACAGACGAATGTTCTGGAAGGTGCGCGCAAGGCCCGCGCGGTTCACCAGATGGGTACCGCCGAACATCTTGTAGTACAGACGATTGGCGAAGCGGGCCGGCGAAACGAAATCCGTCGCCTCGAAGCGTTCGCCCAGCAGTTGGATGACGTTGGTGTGGCTGCCACGCACGTTCAGCTCGATACGCCCACCGCTGGCCTTGTAGAAGCCGGTCAGGCAGTTGAACACCGTGGTCTTGCCGGCGCCGTTGGGGCCGATCAGGGCGAAGATCTGGTTGCGCTTGACCTTCAGGCTGACGTCGCTGAGCGCCTTGATGCCGCCGAACTGCATCATCAGGTTGTCGACCGAGAGAATGATTTCGTCGCTCATGGCGCCACTCCTTTACGTGGGACCACGCCAGTGCGGCTGATGCGAATCAGCCCTCGCGGTCGCCAGATCATCATCAGCACCATCAGCACACCGAACAGCAGCACGCGGTACTCGGAGAAGCTGCGTAGCAGCTCCGGCGCCACGGTCAGCACGAAGGCGGCGATCACCACGCCCACGGTCGAGCCCATCCCGCCCAGCACGACGATGGCCAGGATCAACGCCGATTCGAAGAAGGTGAACGAGGACGGGTTGACGAAGCCTTGGTAAGTGGCGAAGAACACCCCGGCAAGACCGGCAGTAGACGCGCCAAGGGTGAAGGCCGAAAGCTTGACCAGCACGTGGTTCAGGCCCATCGAACGGCAGGCGATCTCGTCTTCGCGCAGCGCCTCCCAAGCGCGGCCGACCGGCATGCGCGTCAGCCGGTGCTTGATGTAGAGCACCGCCAATACCACCAGGAACAGCACGATGTAGATGAACAGGAACTTGTAGTTGGCGTTGTATTCGATACCGAAGAACTCGTGGAACGGCACCCCGCCATCCTTCGCCCGACGGCCGAACTCCAGCCCGAAGAAGGTCGGCGACGGCGCCGGCATACCGTTCGGGCCACCGGTGAACGACAGCCAGTTGTTCAGCACCAGGCGGATGATCTCACCGAAGCCCAGGGTCACGATCGCCAGGTAGTCGCCATGCATGCGCAACACCGGGAAGCCCAGTATGCATCCGGCCAGTGCCGCAGCGATGGCCGCCAGCGGCAGCACGCTCCAGAAGCCCAGCCCCAGGTACTGGTAGCCCAGCGCCAGGCCATAGGCGCCAATGGCGTAGAACGCCACGTAACCCAGGTCGAGCAACCCGGCCAGGCCGACCACGATGTTCAGGCCCAACCCCAGCAGCACATAGATCAGCCCGAGGATGACCACGGTCAGCAAGTACTTGTTGGCAAAGATCGGGAAGACGATGGCGATGACGATCAACGCCGGGATGATGTAGCGCAGGCGCGACTTGTAGTCGGGTGCCAGCACGTGCACGCCTGAGCCGCCGCTGTCGAAACCTTGCAGTAGGCGTTGGCCGGTGGTTGTCTGCAGGAACAGGCTGAGCACGAAGCGACCGATCATCACCCCGCCGACCAGCCAGGCTACGCGCTGGGGTTGTGCATTGAAGCTGTAGCCGTCGAGCACCACGCCGACGACCGGTCCGAAAACGATGAGCGCCAGCAGGCCGGCGACGAGGGTCTCGATCAGGCTGCGCTTGATGTCGAAACCCTTGCTTGGGGAAGTGGAGGCAGTATTGGCAACGGACATGATCACACCTTAGCCACGAGCGGGCGACCGAGCAGGCCTTGTGGACGGAAGATGAGGATTATCACCAACAGCGAGAAGCTGAATACGTCCTTGTAGTCGGAGTTGACCAGCCCAGAGAACAGCGACTCGGAAATGCCCAGGATGATCCCGCCGAGCATGGCGCCCGGTAGCGAGCCGATGCCCCCGAGTACCGCGGCAGTGAACGCCTTGATGCCGATGATGAAGCCCGCATAGAAGTCGAAGGTGCCGTAGTTCATGGTGATCAGCACACCCGCCAGCGCTGCCATCACCGCACCGATGACGAACACATAGGAGATCACCCGGTCGGTGTTGATCCCGAGGATCGACGCCATCTTGCGGTCCTGCTGGGTGGCGCGGCACATGCGCCCGAGCTTGGTGTACTTGATGACATAGGTGAGCAGGCCCATGCCGACGAAAGCGGCCACCAGGATGAAGATCTTGGTGTAGGTGAGCTGGACGAAGCCGGTGCCGATATCGACGCGCCAGGCACCTTCGAGCAGGGTCGGTACGCCTTGCTGGCGCGCCCCCTGGCTGAGTTGCGCGTAGTTCTGCAGGATCAGCGAGATACCGATGGCGCTGATCAGCGGCGCCAGGCGGGTGGAGTTGCGCAGTGGCTTGTAGGCGATGCGCTCGATGGTGAAGCCATAGACACCGGTGACGACAATGGTGAACAACAGCGTGCCAAGCATCAGCAGCGGGAAGGATTCGATACCGAAGTAGGCCAGCAATGCCAGGCTGATTGCCGCGAGATACGCGGAGATCATATACACCTCGCCGTGCGCGAAGTTGATCATGCCGATGATGCCATAGACCATTGTGTAGCCGATGGCGATCAGACCATAGACAGACCCGAGGGTCAGCCCATTGATCAGTTGCTGCAGGAAAATACCATCCATAACGCAATCTCACCTGTTGAGATTGCACGAGCGCCGACCACGGCGAGGGCAAGGGCAGAGCGTCCCTCGCCGCGCAGGACTGTGCAGATCTACGGATAAAGTACAAATACCGCGGGGCCGCGGCCCGGTGCGCCAAGGCGACCGGGCTTCAAGCCATTGTTATTTTTGTTTTTCCAGCTGGTGGTACTTGCCGTTGGCATCCCACTGGTAGACCACGTAGTCGGAGACGGTCAGGTCGCCCTTGCTGTCCCACTTCTTCTCGCCCATGACGGTCTTGACCGGATTGGCCTTGAGCCACTTGGCGGCGTCTTCGCCCTTGTTCGACTTGGCGCCGTTGAACGCGGCGGCCAGCGCCTGGATCGAGGCGTAGGCGTACAGGGTGTAGCCTTCAGGCTCGGTGCCGGCCTTGCGGAACTCCTCGACCACCGCCTTGCTGTCCGGCAGCAAGCGCGGGTCGGCACCAAAGGTCATGTACACGCCGTCGGTGTATTGCGCACCGCCTGCGGTGGCCACCAGTTCGTCGGTGACGATACCGTCGTCGGACATGAACTTGACGTCCTTCAGGCCCTGCTCGCGCAGTTGGCGCACCAGCGGACCGGCTTCCGGGTGCAGGCCGCCGAAGTAGACGACGTCGGCACCGGTGGAGCGGATCTTGGTGACCACGGCGCTGAAGTCCTTCTCGCCACGGGTCAGGCCTTCGTACAGCACAGGCTTGACGCCGCGCTTCTCGAGCTGCGCCTTGGTCGCATCGGCCAGGCCCTGGCCATAGGTGTCCTTGTCGTGCAGGACCGCGACCTTCTTGCCCTTGAGCACATCGACGATGTAGTCGCCAGCTACGATGCCCTGCTGGTCGTCACGCCCACACATGCGGAACATGGCCGACAGGCCACGCTCGGTGACCTGCGGGTTGGTCGACCCGGGGGTGATCGCGATGACGCCCGCTTCGTCGTACACCTCGGAGGCGGGAATGGTGTTGGAGGAGCAGAAGTGTCCGACCACGCCGATCACCTTGTCCTGATCGACCAGGCGGTTGGCAACGGCCACGGCCTGCTTCGGCTCGCAGGCGTCATCGCCCTTGACCAGGACGATCTTCTCGCCGTTGATGCCGCCGGCCTTGTTGACCACATCGGCTGCCGCCTGGGCGCCCTTCATGTATTGCTCGCCAAACGCTGCGTTGGCGCCGGTCATCGGGCCCGCTACGCCGATCTTTACGTCGGCCTGTACATACGAAGAAACACCCAGTGCCGTAGCCACGGCCAGTGCCAGGAAACCTTTCTTGTAAAACGTCTGCGACATGAGGTGGTGCTCCTAGAGTTTTTTTAGTTGGCACTACAACTTCATCAACCCTGTGCTCTGAGCAAGGGCCGTGCCATCGGTTTTGTCTTCCGGGAAAACACACTCCGCTGGGCCACTGCAGACCTCCGCCGGTCGTTTCTTTATTGAGCGTGCAACCGTCTGCCACAGGGCAGGCGCCACTGAACGCAAAACAAAGGAGCAACCGCAAGGTGCCATCATTGCAACCCTCGCAAGTGTTTACGTGCAACCATCCTGTAACAGCATGACGTCACCGAAGTGCACACCGCTGGTGCGCGACTGCTACAGGCAGGCACTGTTTCAAGGCTAGACGCTGTGACGGGGAATGGGGTTTATCGATGATGGCCTTTTCGCATTCAGGCGGCGTTTCCCCACAAAGAGGCCACCACAAATCCCTGGCCCCCTCTCGAAGCTGGCACAATAGGCACCAATCGCCGCCCTGGAGCCATTCAATGAGCGAGAGCGCATTCGCCGAGCGCATCGTGCATAACCTGCTCGACACCGACTTCTACAAGCTCACCATGATGCAGGGCGTCCTGCACAACTACCCGGACGCCGACGTGGAATGGGAATTCCGCTGCCGCAATGGCGAAGACCTGCGCCCCTATCTGGGCGAAATCCGCCGGCAGATCGAACGGCTGGCCGACCTCACCCTCGACGACGGCCAACTGACCTTCCTCGAGCGCATCAGCTTCCTCAAGCCCGACTTCCTGCGCTTTCTCGGCCTGTTCCGCTTCAACCTGCGCTACCTGCGCATCGGCATCGAGCACGACCAGCTGTTCCTGCGCCTGCGCGGCCCGTGGCTGCACGTGATCCTGTTCGAGGTGCCGCTGCTGGCGATCATCAGTGAAGTGCGCAACCGCCACCTGCATCCGCAGATGCGCCTGAACGCTGCGCGCGACCAGCTCCATCGCAAGTTCGACTGGTTGCGCGCCAATGCCAGCGAAGAGGAGCTGGGCGCCCTGCAGGTCGCCGACTTCGGCACCCGCCGACGCTTCTCGAGCCGCGTGCAGGAAGAAGTGGTGCGGGTGATGCGCGATGACTTCCCGGCACGCTTCGTCGGCACCAGTAACGTCGACCTGGCATGGAAACTGGATATCAAGCCACTTGGCACCATGGCCCACGAATGGATCATGGCCCACCAGCAACTCGGCCCACGGCTGATCGACAGCCAGATCGCCGCACTGGACTGCTGGGTGCGCGAGTACCGCGGGCTGCTCGGCATCGCCTTGACCGACTGCATCACCATGGATGCATTCCTCGGCGACTTCGACCTGTACTTCGCCAAGCTCTTCGACGGCCTGCGCCACGATTCCGGCGAGCCGGTGGCCTGGGCGGAAAAGGCCATCGCGCACTACCGCAAGCTGGGGATCGATCCGATGACCAAGACCCTGGTGTTCTCCGATGGCCTGGATCTGCCGCGCACCCTGCAGATCTTCCGCGCACTGCGCGGTCGCATCAATGTCAGCTTCGGCATCGGCACCAACCTGACCTGTGACATTCCGGGTGTGGCGCCGATGAGCATCGTGCTTAAAATGACCGACTGCAACGGCTCGCCAGTGGCGAAGATTTCCGACGAAGCCGCCAAGACCCAATGCCGCGACGAGAACTTCGTCGCCTACCTGCGTCACGTATTCAAAGTCCCTAGCAAGGAGTAACCCATGCAAGCCGTTCAGCAAGAGATTGCCCAGGCGCTCAAGGTACAGCCGCCCTTCGCCGACGCCGCCGCGCTCGAGAAGGAAGTGGCCCGGCGCGTGGCCTTCATCAAGGACTGCCTGGCCAACGCCCGGCTCAAGACCCTGGTGCTAGGCATCAGCGGCGGCGTCGATTCGCTGACCGCTGCCCTGCTCGCCCAACGCGCTATCAATGAACTGCGCGCCGAGACCGGCGACCAGGCCTACACCTTCATCGCCGTGCGCCTGCCCTACCAGGTGCAGCACGACGAGCACGACGCCCAGGCCTGCCTGGAGGTGATCAAGGCAGACGAAGTGCACACCGTCGATATCGCCCCGGCTGTCAGGGCCCTGGCCGCCGAAGTGGCGGAACTGAAGAACGGCTCGCCGACCCTGGTCGACTTCGTCGTCGGCAACGTCAAGGCGCGCACCCGCATGGTCGCCCAGTACACCATCGCTGGCGCGCGCGCAGGCCTGGTGATCGGCACCGACCACGCCGCCGAGGCGGTGATGGGCTTCTTTACCAAGTTCGGTGATGGTGCCTGTGACCTGGTGCCGCTGAGCGGGCTGGTGAAGAACCAGGTGCGGGCGATCGCGCGCAGCTTCGGTGCGCCGGAATCGCTGGTGGAGAAGGTGCCGACTGCAGATCTGGAAGACCTGGAACCAGGCAAGCCGGACGAGGCATCGCACGGGGTGACCTACAAGGAGATCGACGCCTTCCTGCACGGTGAGTCGGTGCGCCAGGAAGCCTTCGACATTATCGTCGCCACCTACCGCAAGACCCAGCACAAGCGCGAACTGCCGTTCGCCCCTTGAAAAGCTTCGCGGGCAAGCCCGCTCCCACAAGTTGCTCACTGTTCTCAAGGGTAGTGAACAACCTGTGGGAGCGGGCTTGCCCGCGAATTGGGCCTTAAGGCCCTACACAACAGCCATTACTTGACGACAACCTTGCCCTTCATCATCGAGATGTGGCCCGGGAAGGTGCAGAAGAAGCTGTAGTCGCCACCGGCTTCGAGCTTGGAGGTGTCCAGCTTGATGGTGTCTTTCTCGCCAGCGCCGATCATCTTGGTGTGGGCGATGATCGCAGCGTTGTCAGCCTTGATGTAGTCCTTGTCCAGACCCTGGGTCATGCCCTCGGTGGCAATGGCCTGCATGTCGGCAGTCTTGCTGATCACCAGGTTATGGCCCATGACGTTCTTCGGCAGGCTGCCACCATGAGTCAGTTCGATCTCGACGGTCTTGCAGCTCTTGTCGACGGTGAACTCCTTGGTGTTGAACGACATCTGGTCGGTAGAGTCGACAGTCACCTTGCAGTCGGCGGCAAAGACAGAAGCGCTGGCGAGGGTCAGCAGGGATACCGCTACAGCTTTCGCAAACATCGTGAATCTCCTTGGCAGGGTTTTATCAATTGCGAGACTGCCTGAAACCGGCCAGGCCCTTGCTGATTTGAATCAAGGGCCATCAATGAGCCAGCCAGTAGTATTGTTCAATGGATTGTATACAAACAATCTAAGAGCACATCATGCCTGCTTGATAGACGATGGGACAACCTCTCATTTAGGAGCAAGTGCCATGAATCTCGGAAATTTCATGCGCGGCCTGTTGGCTGCCTATGCGTGCGGCGCAACCGGTGCTGCGGTCTGCGAGTTCGCCCGACCGGAGTGAAATCGACGCTTGGAGCACGCGGCATTGCGTCTTACCCTGTGTGCCCCGCTGCCTGCGCAGCGGGTGAACTGCACTGGAGATAAGCAATGCCCGTACGTTCCGTCTGTGTCTTCTGCGGCGCCAGCATCGGCGCCAACCCGGCCTATCGTGAGGCCGCCATCGCCCTCGGCCAGGCCATCGCCCACCGCGGCCTGACTCTGGTCTACGGCGGTGGCGCCGTCGGCCTCATGGGCATCGTCGCCGATGCTGCCATGGCCGCTGGTGGCGAAGTCATCGGCATCATCCCGCAGAGCCTGATGGACGCCGAAGTCGGCCACAAAGGGCTGACGCGCCTGGAGGTGGTCGACGGCATGCATGCCCGCAAGGCGCGCATGGCCGAGCTCAGCGATGCCTTCATCGCCCTACCGGGTGGGCTGGGTACGCTGGAAGAGTTGTTCGAGGTCTGGACCTGGGGCCAACTGGGCTATCACGCCAAGCCGCTGGGGCTGCTGGATGTGAATGGCTTCTATGAAAAGCTTGGCGGCTTCCTCGACCATATCGTCGAGGAAGGTTTCGTGCGGCCGCAGCACCGGGCGATGCTGTTGCTCGGTCAGCAGGCGGATGAGCTGCTCGATGGCATGGACAGCTTCATCGCCCCGGTGGCGCCGAAGTGGGTCGATCACAAGCCTGATTGATCGTTTTACAGAACCTGTGGGGACGGCGCTTCGCCCCCACCATGTTCCTTGCGGGCCTGGAGGTCAGCGCGGAATCACTGGCTGGCGCGGCTTCTTGTTGCCCTTGCCGCCTTTGGCCGCTTCCTTGCGCTCCTTGGCCGCCTGCTGGTTGCGGGCGAATGCCTCGGCCTTGGCCTTCTCGCGCTTGTCCCACGGCTTGCTGCCATCGCTGGCACGCGGCGGCAGGCCGTTGTGCTGGGTGAGGATCTTCTGCTCCTTGGCCACCTTGTGGCTGCCAGCCGGCGTCGAGTTCTTGCGACGGGCGCTCTGGTAGCTGTCGGTCTGCGGCTGGTGCAGCGGGATCAACTGGTGCTTGCCCGGGCCGATCAGGTCGGCGCGCCCCATGCGGGTCAGCGCTTCACGCAGCATCGGCCAGCCCTTCGGGTCGTGGTAGCGCAGGAACGCCTTGTGCAGGCGGCGCTGCTCGTCGCTCTTGACGATCTCCACACCCTCACTCTTGTAGGTAACCTTGCGCAGCGGGTTCTTGCCCGAGTGGTACATGGCCGTGGCCGACGCCATGGGCGAAGGGTAGAACGCCTGCACCTGGTCGGCGCGGAAACCGTTGCCCTTGAGCCAGAGGGCCAGGTTCATCATGTCTTCGTCGGTGGTGCCAGGATGCGCAGCGATGAAGTACGGGATCAGGTACTGCTCCTTGCCCGCTTCCTTCGAGTACTTCTCGAACATGCGCTTGAAGCGGTCGTAGCTGCCGATACCCGGCTTCATCATCTTGTCCAGCGGACCACGCTCGGTATGCTCCGGGGCGATCTTGAGGTAGCCACCGACGTGGTGGGTGACCAGCTCCTTCACGTACTCCGGCGACTCGACCGCCAGGTCGTAACGCAGGCCCGAGGCGATGAGGATCTTCTTCACCCCCGGCAGCGCACGCGCCTTGCGGTACAGCGAAATCAGCGAGCTGTGGTCGGTATTGAGGTTCTCGCAGATGCCCGGGAACACACATGACGGCTTGCGGCAGTGCTTCTCGATCTCGTGGCTCTTGCAGGCGATGCGATACATGTTGGCGGTCGGCCCGCCCAGGTCAGAGACCACGCCAGTGAAGCCCGGTACCTTGTCGCGCATCTCCTCGATCTCGTGCAGGATCGATTCGTGGGAGCGGTTCTGGATGATCCGGCCTTCGTGCTCGGTGATCGAGCAGAAGGTACAGCCGCCGAAGCAGCCGCGCATGATGTTCACCGAGAAGCGGATCATCTCGTAGGCCGGGATGCGCTCCTTGCCATAGGCCGGGTGCGGGACGCGCGCGTAGGGCATGCCGAACACGTAGTCCATTTCCTCGGTGCTCATCGGAATGGGTGGTGGGTTGAACCACACGTCCACTTCACCGTGCTTCTGCACCAGGGCGCGGGCGTTGCCTGGGTTGGTTTCCAGGTGCAGCACGCGGTTGGCGTGGGCATAGAGCACCGGGTCGTTGCGTACCTTCTCGAACGATGGCAGACGGATCACCGACTTCTCGCGGGTCATGCGCGGGCTGTCGAGAATCTGTACGACCTTGGCTTCGTTCGGGTCTTCCACCTCGCCCTTGGCCTGCTCGATGGCGCAGGCCTGGGTGTCCTGGGTGTTGACGTAGGGGTTGATGATCTTGTCAACACGGCCCGGACGGTCGATGCGGGTGGAGTCGATCTCGTACCAGCCCTCGGGGGTGTCCCGGCGGATGAACGCGGTGCCGCGCACGTCGGTGATCGACTCGATCTTCTCGCCGTTGGACAAGCGCTGGGCAACCTCGACCACCGCCCGCTCGGCGTTGCCGAACAGCAGGATATCGGCGCTGGCATCGACCAGGATCGAGTGGCGGACCTTGTCCTGCCAGTAGTCGTAGTGGGCGATGCGGCGCAGCGAGGCCTCGATGCCACCGAGCACGATCGGCACGTGCTTGTAGGCTTCCTTGCAGCGCTGGCTGTACACCAGACTGGCGCGGTCCGGACGGCTGCCGGCCAGGCCACCAGGCGTGTAGGCGTCGTCGGAACGCACCTTCTTGTCGGCGGTGTAACGGTTGATCATCGAATCCATGTTGCCGGCCGCGACACCGAAGAACAGGTTCGGCTCGCCGAGCTTCATGAAGTCGTCTTTGGACTGCCAGTTCGGCTGGGCAATGATACCGACGCGAAAGCCCTGGGCTTCCAGCAGGCGGCCGATGATGGCCATGCCGAACGATGGGTGGTCGACGTAGGCGTCACCGGTCACGATGATGATGTCGCAGGAATCCCAGCCGAGCTGATCCATCTCCTCCCTGCTCATCGGCAGGAAAGGCGCTGGCCCGAAGCATTCGGCCCAGTACTTGGGATAGTCGTAGAGTGGTTTGGCTGCTTGCATGTCAGTGACCGGTTCTGGTGTGCAGGGAAATCGCGGGCGCGGAATATAGCACAAATTTTGACCAAATCCGACGGTGGTGGTCGGAATCATAGTGATCGCCCAGAAAAACATCGCCCCCCTGTGGTAGCGGGTTTACCCGCGAATGCGATGGCGGGTTCAACATCGCATTCGCGGGTAAACCCGCTCCCACAGGGGGGCCGATTCAGTTCTGGGGGGTTATTCGTCGTCGTCGAAGTTGTACATGCCCGGCGCCAGGTTCTCGAAGCGGGTGTACTTGCCAATGAACGCCAGGCGTACAAAACCGATCGGACCGTTACGCTGCTTGCCGATGATGATTTCCGCCACGCCCTTGTGCTCGGTCTCGGGGTGATACACCTCGTCACGGTAGACGAACATGATCACGTCGGCGTCCTGCTCGATCGCTCCGGATTCACGAAGGTCGGAGTTGACCGGGCGCTTGTTCGGGCGCTGCTCCAGGGAGCGGTTGAGCTGCGACAGCGCGATGACCGGGCAGTTGAACTCCTTGGCCAGGGCCTTGAGCGAGCGCGAGATCTCGGAAATCTCGTTGGTCCGGTTGTCGCCGGCCGAGCCCGGAATCTGCATCAGCTGCAGGTAGTCGACCATGATCAGCGCGATCTCGCCATGCTCACGCGCCAGGCGGCGGGTACGTGCACGCATCTCCGAGGGGCTGATACCGGCGGTGTCGTCGATGAACAGCTTGCGGTCATTGAGCAGATTGACCGCCGAGGTCAGGCGCGGCCAGTCATCGTCGTCGAGCTGGCCGGAGCGGACCTTGGTCTGATCGATGCGACCCAACGACGAGAGCATACGCATGATCAGCGATTCGCCAGGCATCTCGAGGGAGAACACCAGCACAGCCTTGTCGCTGCGCAACACGGCGTTCTCGACCAGGTTCATGGCGAAGGTGGTCTTGCCCATCGACGGACGGCCGGCGACGATGACCAGGTCGGCGGGCTGCAGGCCGCTGGTCTTCTCGTCCAGGTCGGTAAAGCCGGTGGAAACACCGGTGATGTCGCTGTCGGAGTTGAACAAGGTGTCGATACGGTCGATCGCCATGGTCAACAGCTCGTTGACCCCCACCGGGCCACCGGTCTTGGGCCGCGCCTCGGCGATCTGGAAGATCTGCCGCTCGGCGTCGTCGAGAATCTCTTCGGCGTTGCGCCCTTGCGGGTTGAAGGCGTTGTCGGCGATGTCGGTACTGATGCTGATCAATTGGCGCAGCGTCGCCCGCTCGCGGATGATCGCGGCGTAGGCCTTGATGTTGGCCACCGACGGAGTGTTCTTGGCCAGCTCGGCCAGGTACGCCAGACCACCGACCTGGGTCGATAGGCCTTCCTTGTCCAACTGCTCGTGCAGGGTGACCACGTCGAACGGCTGGTTGGCATCGGCCAGCTTGTGCACGGCACGGAAAATCAGACGGTGGTCATGCCGGTAGAAATCGCCATCGGACACCTGGTCCAGCACTCGCTCCCAGGCGTTGTTATCCAGCATCAAGCCACCGAGCACAGCCTGTTCGGCTTCGATGGAATGCGGCGGCACCTTCAGGGCAGCGGTTTGCAGGTCGAGCTGTTCGGGATTGGTAATCTCGTTCATGGCCACGCAAGAATTCTGGGGGGTTCAAAAAGACAAAGGGCACGGCCTGAAAAACAGGACCGTGCCCGATGTTAACCGGCTGGCCCGCAAGGGGCCAGTCAGTCAGCGCAGCTTAGGCAGCTACGACGACCACGCGTACGGTGGCTTCAACGTCGCTGTGCAGGTGCACAGCTACGTCGTATTCGCCAACCTGACGGATGGTGCCGTTCGGCAGACGAACTTCAGCCTTGGCCACTTCAACGCCGGAGGCGGTCAGGGCATCAGCGATGTCGTGGGTGCCGATCGAACCGAACAGCTTGCCTTC
This sequence comes from Pseudomonas sp. NY15374, assembly GCF_048068255.1. Taxonomy (NCBI): domain Bacteria; kingdom Pseudomonadati; phylum Pseudomonadota; class Gammaproteobacteria; order Pseudomonadales; family Pseudomonadaceae; genus Pseudomonas; species Pseudomonas sp. NY15374. Next base: position 143,908 of record NZ_JBLUPZ010000010.1, on the reverse strand, counting down.
GTCGCCAGCGGTGGCAGTGATGGTCACTTCCAGCTCGGCCAGTTGGGCAGCGCGGCTTTCAGCCGAAGCTTTCTTGTCGGCAGCGGCTTTTTCCAGCTCTGCACGACGCTCTTCGAATGCAGCCAGGTTAGCGGCGTTGGCAACGGTGGCCTTGCCGAATGGCAGCAGGAAGTTACGGCCGTAACCAGCCTTAACTTTTACTTTGTCGCCCAGGTTGCCCAGGTTGGCGACTTTTTCCAGCAGGATCAGTTCCATTTGGTAAAACCTCTTAACTTTTAACCTTCACCGTTCGCGGAATCATTCCCCTTGGGGGAGTGGCGACCGCGAAAATCAATCAGGCTGTCGACAATGGCCAAGACCACGAGCAACGGATAGGTCAGCTGCATGAACAGCACCAGCGTCACGTACAACCCCACCAGCCAGAACCTGGCCAAGCGTTTCTGGGCCACCAGCCCATGCAGCAGGGCAATGCCCGCGAACATGAGCGGCACACTGCACAGCGGCGTAAGCAAGGCGACGGCGGAACCGAAGTTCGGCCCGAACACCATGCACGCCAGCAGCACCAGTGCCGGCACCAGGGGAATCCGCACCGCTTGAAACTCGCGGCCAAAACCTCCCGGGTTGTACAACGCGGCCTGCCAGTACCGGCCCAACATCAGGGCCAGAACGCTGACGACCTGCAGCAAAGCTGCAATCAGGCCGTTGAGCACCGGTACGATGAGTGCCCCCAGGTGTGCCTGCTCCTCCACCGACAACTGCTGGTAGAGACCGTCGAGCATCTGCGGCAGGGCTTTTTCAAGCGCTCGCGCCAGAGCTTCGATCGGTTCGCGGAACACTGAACCGAGGATGACACCGTACAACAGGCCCAAGGCGATGCTGGACAACAGCACCCGGTTCCAGGAGTGCCCGGCGCGCAACAGCGCAGCCAGCCCCAGCGTCCCCAGCAGCACCATCAAGGTGCGCGGCTCACCGAAGATCCACCAGGCCAGCGCGGGCAAGATGCCCCACACGATGACCGAGGATGCGTCCTTGAAACCACGCCGCAGGAACACCAGGCTCCCGGCGGCGGCACTCAACCAGAACAACAGCGGCAATGCCGCACAACCAGCCACCACGACAGTGGCCTGCACACGACCGCGCATGATGAAATCAGCCAACGCTCGCATGCCTATCCCTTACTACTTGTCGACGACCCGGTCTCAGCGGCCGTGGCTGTCGGTGTAGGGCAGCAGGGCCAGGAAGCGGGCGCGCTTGATAGCGGTAGCCAGCTGACGCTGATAACGAGCTTTGGTACCAGTGATACGGCTTGGAACGATCTTGCCGGTTTCGGATACGTAAGCTTTCAGGGTGTTGAGATCTTTGAAGTCGATCTCTTTCACGTCTTCAGCAGTGAAGCGGCAGAATTTACGACGACGGAAGAAACGTGCCATTTAATAGGCTCCTCTAAAGGTCCGTGGATTACTCGTCAGCGTTATCGCTGGAGTCGCTGTCATTGCTGTCGTCGCCATCGGCGGAGTCAGCATGCTCAGGACGCTCGCGACGCTCACGGCGCTCGCTGCGGTTCTCTTCAGCCTTCAGCATCTCGGACTGACCGGTAACGGCTTCGTCGCGACGGATGACCAGGTTACGGATAACGGCATCGTTGTAGCGGAAGTTGTCTTCCAGCTCGGCCAGGGCCTTGCCGGTGCACTCAACGTTCAGCATCACGTAGTGAGCCTTGTGAACATTGTTGATTGCGTAGGCCAGTTGACGACGGCCCCAGTCTTCCAGGCGGTGGATCTTGCCACCATCTTCTTCGATCAGCTTGGTGTAACGCTCGACCATGCCGCCGACTTGCTCGCTCTGGTCCGGGTGAACCAGGAAGATGATTTCGTAATGACGCATGAATGCTCCTTACGGGTTAGTAGTCTGCCAGCGAATCTGGTCAGACAAGGAGTGAATGACACTGTATGTCTTGCTTGAGAGGAGGCACATGCGCGCCTGCCAGCTCGGCAAGGGGCGCAATTGTAGAGAAGGCGGGTTGGACAAGCAAGGTGATTGGCGATTATTTGAACAGTCGGAAACATATTGGCGGGATATGTGAACGCGGCGGTGATGCTTTCGCGGGCTTGCCCGCGAAAGGAACCCGCCGCTTCAGGCTCTCAACGCTTGGCCTGACGCTGCCTCACCGCCTCGAACAGACACACCCCGGTCGCCACCGAGACGTTCAGACTGCTGACACTACCAGCCATCGGCAGCTTCACCAGGAAGTCGCAATGCTCACGGGTCAGGCGGCGCATGCCCTTGCCTTCTGCGCCCATGATCATCACCAGCGGACCGGTGAGGTCCTGCTGGTAGATCTCCTGCTCCGCTTCGCCAGCAGTGCCGACCACCCACAGGCCGCGCTGCTGGAGTTTCTCCAGGGTGCGCGCCAGGTTGGTCACGGCCACCAGCGGGATCACCTCGGCAGCGCCACAGGCGACCTTGCGCACCACGCCTGTCAGCGTGGCCGACTTGTCCTTGGGAATCACCACGGCAGTTGCGCCCGCAGCATCGGCGGTGCGCAGGCAGGCGCCGAGATTGTGCGGGTCGGTGACACCGTCGAGCACCAGGATCAGCGGCGGCGTCTCGGTGCGCTCGAGCAACTCCTCGAGCATCGCCTCGCCCCACACCTGGCTTGGGCTCACCTCGGCGACCACACCCTGGTGCACGCCCTCGACCCAGGCGTCCAGCTCACGGCGCTCGGCCTGACCGACCGCAACGCGGTTTTCTGCAGCCAGCGCCAGCAGCGCCTGAAGACGCGGCTCGCTCCGCCCTTCCGACAACCAGATCTGCTTGACCCGCTTGGGATGGTGCTGCAGCAACGCCTGCACGGCATGTACGCCGTAGATTTTTTCCAGCTGACTCATGACTTGCCGCTCTTGCCCTTACGTGGCGCGCCGGACTTCGACGGGCCTTTGCGATGCTTGGTCTTGCCCGCAGCCTTGCTGCCCTTCTCGGCCTTGCTGCTGGTGTGCTGCCGCGCATCCCCCATCAGCGCCTTCTTCATCTCGCGGCTCTTGCGCACTTCGGCGTTACGCTGCACGGCGTCTTTCGGGAAGTAGGCTTCAGAAGCTTCGCTCTTGCGGCTGCGCGGCTTGGGCGAGATCCTCGCCTCGGTGGCCGCTGCCGGCTCGGACTTGGCCGCACCCTTGGTGGTCGCAGGCTTGCCGGCGTCAGCCGATTCGCTACGCGGCTTGCGGCCGCCCGGTGCCTTGATCGCGGCCTCGGAAAGTTCGAAGTCGATCTTGCGCTGCTCGAGGTCGACGCGCATCACCTTCACTTCGATGGTGTCGCCCAGGCGGAAGCTGCGACCGGTACGCTCACCGGCCAGGCGGTGGTGCACAGGATCGAAGTGGTAGTAATCGCCCGGCAGCGCACTGACGTGCACCAGGCCTTCGACATAGATGTCGGTCAACTCGATGAACAGGCCGAAGCCGGTCACTGCGGTGATCACGCCTGGGAAAGTCTCACCCACGCGGTCGCGCATGTATTCGCACTTGAGCCAGTTGACCACGTCGCGGGTGGCTTCATCGGCGCGGCGCTCGGTCATCGAGCACTGCTCGCCCATCTGCTCGAGGCTGTTCTCGTCGTACGGGTAGATCCGCGCCTTGGGAATGCTCATCGCACCAGCGCGCTTCACATGCGGGGTGTCGATCTTCGAGCGGATCACGCTGCGGATGGCGCGGTGCACCAACAGGTCCGGGTAACGACGGATCGGCGAGGTGAAGTGGGTGTACGCCTCGTAGTTCAGGCCGAAGTGGCCGTTGTTCTCGGTGCTGTACACCGCCTGGCTCAGCGAGCGCAGCATGACGGTCTGGATCAGGTGGAAGTCCGGGCGCCCGGCGATGCTCGCCAGCAGGGCCTGGTAATCCTTCGGCGACGGGTCCTTGCCCTTGTGCAGCGACAGACCCAGCTCACCAAGGAACGCGCGCAGTTTTTCCAGGCGCTCCGGTGGCGGACCATCGTGCACGCGGTACAGCGACGGCACGTTGTGCTTCTGCAGGAACTCGGCAGTGGCGACGTTGGCCGCCAGCATGCATTCCTCGATCAGCTTGTGGGCGTCGTTGCGCACGGTCGGACGAATTTCGTCGATCTTGCGGTCTTCGCCGAAGATGATCCGGGTTTCCTGGGTTTCGAAGTCGATCGCACCACGGGTGTGACGGGCATCGACCAGCACCTTGTACAGCGCGTAGAGGTGCTTGAGGTCCGGCAGTACCGCGCTGTACTCCTCGCGCAGGGCCTTGCCCTCGCGGGTGCGGGAGTGCTCGAGCATGCTGCTGACCTTGTTGTAGGTCAGACGCGCATGGGAGTGGATCACGCCTTCGTAGAACTGGTAGTCGACCATCTGGCCGGCCTTGTTGATGGTCATCTCGCAGACCATGGCCAGGCGATCGACATGCGGATTCAGCGAGCACAGACCGTTGGAGAGTTCCTCGGGCAGCATCGGAATCACACGCTCGGGGAAGTACACCGAGTTGCCACGCTGCTGGGCCTCGACGTCCAGGGCCGAGCCCAGGCGCACGTAGCTGGAAACGTCGGCGATCGCCACGTACAGGCGCCAGCCGCCGGAGAACAGGCGCAGCTTGCCCAGCGGCTCGCAATAGACGGCGTCGTCGAAGTCGCGGGCGTCCTCGCCGTCGATGGTGACGAACGGCAGGTGGCGCAGGTCGATGCGCTTTTCCTTGTCCTTCTCTTCGACTTCGGAGCGGAACTTGCGCGCTTCCTTGATCACGTCCTTGGGCCAGACGTGGGGGATGTCGTAGCTGCGCAGGGCGACATCGATCTCCATGCCCGGCGCCATGTAGTTACCGATCACCTCGACCACATCACCTTGCGGCTGGAACCGCGGGGTCGGCCAGTGGGTGATCTTGATCTCGACGAACTGGCCGATCTTGGCGCCGCCGTTGCGCCCCGCAGTCACCAGCACTTCCTGCTGGATCTTCGGGTTGTCGGGGGTCACATAGCCGATGCCGCCTTCTTCGAAGTAGCGGCCAACCACGCTTTCATGGGCGCGGGAGATGATCTCGACCAGCACGCCTTCGCGGCGGCCACGGCGATCGACACCGGACACGCGGGCAAGGCCGCGGTCGCCGTCGAACACCAGGCGCATCTGCGCAGGGCTGAGGAACAGGTCTTCGCTGCCGTCGTCGGGGATCAGGAAGCCGAAGCCATCGCGGTGGCCGGAGACGCGGCCGCAGATCAGGTCGAGCTTGTCTACCGGGGCATAGGTGCCGCGCCGGGTATAGATAAGCTGACCATCACGCTCCATCGCGCGCAGACGGCGGCGCAGGGCCTCGATCTGGTCTTCTTCGTACAGACCGAACTCTGCCGCCAGCTCCTCGCGTGCGGCGGGTTCGCCACGGTCGGCAAGGCGCTGCAGGATCAGCTCACGGCTGGGGATGGGATTCTCGTATTTTTCCGCTTCGCGAGCGGCCTCGGGATCGAGGGATTGCCAATCGGCCATCAGAAGGGGTTCACCTTGGGGTATATAGATAGGAATTCTGGCATAGGCGTATTGAAACCGGAAATCTTTGCCTTGGACAGCCCCTGCGGGGCACCCCGGCAGCGGCATTAGGTCACTGGAATCAACAACTTGAATTTTTTGAAATTTTTTTCGATCCGGGGCTTTACAGCCCTCAGGGGCATCCGTATAGTGCGCACCACAACGACGGACAGCCGACGTTGTAGTTGAGATGAAACCTGATGTAAAGCATCATGTGACCTCGACAAAATGTGTGCCCAGGTGGCGGAATTGGTAGACGCGCTGGTTTCAGGTATCAGTGACTTAACGGTCGTGGAAGTTCGAGTCTTCTCCTGGGCACCAAATATTTCGAGTGATAGATAGCAGGTTTTTCTGTCATTCAGCAACACGATTCAAGTTTCATGCAGTAGATGTAAAAGCTTTGCCCAGGTGGCGGAATTGGTAGACGCGCTGGTTTCAGGTATCAGTGACTTAACGGTCGTGGAAGTTCGAGTCTTCTCCTGGGCACCATATAAAAACCCACTAGCTTGCTAGTGGGTTTTTTCTTGCCTGCGTTTTTTGCCCCCCCCGCTGCCCCGCATCCGCCTCCCCTCGACTATTTGCCTTCATACGGCCACATGAGAAACGATTTCGTTTACCATTGTTTCGAAATATGTAGCCGTAAGCGAGGAAGTACCCGCATGACGATCCGCCCGAAACCGCTGATGCGCACCCTGGCCGCCGCTGTCCTGGGCCTGGTGATTGGCGCGCCGGCCGCCCTGGCAGACGAACCGGTCACGCTGACCATGTACAACGGCCAGCACAAGGAAATCGGCGAAGCCATCGCCAAGGCCTACGAGGCCAAGACCGGTATCCACATCAATATCCGCAAGGGCAGCAGCAATCAGCTGGCCAGCCAGATCATCGAGGAAGGCGCGCGCTCGCCCGCCGACATCATCTACACCGAAGAATCCCCGCCACTGAACAACCTGGGCGAACTGGGCCTGCTGGCGAAGATCGACGACGCCACGCTGGACATGCTGCCCAAGGAATACGTGGGCGCCAACGGCACCTGGTTGGGCGTGACCGCGCGCACCCGCGTGGTGGTCTACAACCCGAAGAAGATCGACGAGAAAGACCTCCCCACCACCGTGATGGACTTTGCCGATCCCGAGTGGGATGGCCGCGTCGGTTACGTGCCGACCAGTGGCGCCTTCCAGGAGCAGGCCGTCGCCATCCTCAAGATGCATGGCCGCGAAGCCACTGAAGAATGGCTGACCGGCCTGAAGGCGTTCGGCAAGACCTACACCAACAACATGGTTGCACTGAAAGCAGTGGAAAAAGGCGAAGTCGCTGCCGTGCTGGTGAACAACTATTACTGGTACGCCCTGGAGCGCGAGCGCGGCAAGCTCGACTCCAAGCTCTACTACCTGGCCGACGGTGACGCCGGCAACCTGGTGACCATCTCCGGCGCTGCGGCCGTCAAGGCCAGCAAGCATCCCAAGGAAGCCCAGGCACTGCTCAACTGGATGGCCAGCGAAGAAGGCCAGCGCGTGATCACCCAGACCACCGCCGAATATCCCCTGCACAAAGGCATGGTCTCCGACCGCGGCCTGAAGCCGTTCGAAGAGCTGCGTCCACCGAAGATCAGCCCGGCCGACCTTGGCAATGCCGAAGAAGCCATCGAGCTCGAACGTGAGGTCGGTCTGCTCTGATGACTGCCGCCGCGCCCGATCCGGCCCTGGTACGCTTCGTGCCACGCCGCAAGCGCCCCTCCGTGTGGGTGGTGCTGCCTGTGCTGTTCCTGGTGGCGATGAGCCTGCTGCCACTGCTGTATGTCGCCATCAAGGCCTGGGAAGCCGGCTTGCATGAAGCCCTGCGCCTGCTCTGGCGCCCCTTCGTGTGGGGGTTGCTGCGCAACACCTTGCTGCTGATGGTGGGGGTCACCCTGGTGTGCATGGTGGTCGGCCTGGCGCTGGCCTGGCTGCTCGAACGCAGCGACCTGCGCGGGCGCCGCCTGTGGGGCGTGGTGCTGTGCCTGCCGTTTGCCGTACCTTCGTTCGTCAGCAGCTTTACCTGGGTGTCGCTGAGCTCGGACTTCGAAGGGCTCGGCGGGGCGATCCTGGTCATGGCGCTGTCGAAGTATCCGCTGGTGTTCCTGCCGGTGGCGGCAACCTTGCGCAACCTCGACACCTCGCTGGAGGAGTCGGCGCGCACCCTCGGTTGCAGCCGCTGGAGCGTGTTCCTCAAGGTCACCCTGCCATTGTTGTGGCCCGCCATGCTCGGCGGCGCGCTGCTGATCGCCCTGCACATGCTGGTGGAGTTCGGCGCACTGTCGATCCTCGGCCTGCAGACCTTCACCACGGCGATCTACCAGCAGTTCGAACTGGAGTTCAGCAACGCCAACGCCGCAATGCTCTCGGCTGTGCTGCTCGCACTGTGCCTGGTGATGCTCTGGCTGGAGCTGCGCGTGCGCGGCAAGGCCCGCCACGTGCGCATCGGCCAGGGCGTGGCGCGTCGGGCACAGCCCTTGCGCCTCAAAGGCTGGAGCCTGCCGGCACAGCTGTTCTGTCTCGGGCTGGCGGTGCTGGGCAGCGGCATTCCGCTGGCCATGCTTGGCTATTGGCTGAGTGTCGGCTCGTCGGCAGCCTTCCCGGCGGCGGCGATCGGCAAGGCCTTGCTCACCTCCCTGTCGGTATCGCTTGGTGGTGCTGGCTTCTGCGTAGTGCTGGCATTGCCGATCAGCTTCCTGGTGGTGCGCTATAAGGGCCGCCTGGCGATCTGGGCCGAACGCCTGCCCTACCTGCTGCATGCGCTTCCCGGCCTGGTGATCGCACTAACCCTGGTGTTCTTCGCCCTGCACTACGTGCCAGCGCTCTACCAGACCACTGCGCTGCTGATCCTGGCCTACGCCCTGCTCTTCCTGCCGCTGGCCCAGGCGCCAGTGCGCACAGCGCTGAACAAGGCCTCGCCAACGCTCGAGGAAGCCGCCCGCACCCTGGGCGCCAGCAGCTTCGCGGCATTCTGCCGGGTCACGCTACCGATCATCTTCCCGGCCCTGGCTGCGGCCTTCGCACTGGTGTTCCTGGATGCCATGAAGGAGCTGACCGCGACCTTGCTGCTCAGCCCGACCGGCATGACCACCCTGGCCACGGAAGTCTGGGCGCACACTGCCAATGTCGAGTTCGCGGCCGCAGCGCCCTACGCGGCGCTGCTGATCCTGGTATCGGGACTGCCGGTATACCTGCTGACGACACGGATGTACCTGAACAAGGCGTAGCATCGAGGCCCGGGCGCAGGCAGCCCGGGCCCAGCCATTCAATAGCCCAGCGCGCGTTTTTCCGGTCCGGCACTGACGGCATGGATCGGTCTGCGCAACTGCAATACCGCGAAAACCGAAAGAACCACCGCCAGCCCCCAAAGGATCGGCGTCGCTCCCTGGCTCAGAGCCACCATCTGCAGACCGACGACCAACAGACGCAACAGCGCATCGAGCCGACCATTGGCCACCGAAGGTTCGCGCAGGCGCGCCACACCCCAGATGACATAAGCCAGGGCGCCTAGATTGATGAAGAACATCGAGGTTGGGTCGAGCACACTGAAGGACGTACCCAGGCCAAGCCAGGCATCGAGCCCGGCAAAAAGCTGGAATGCCCAGGCACTCAGCAGTGGAACGGCAAATGGCAGGGTGGCGACGATGTCATAGATCGCGCCGATGCGGACGATGTTGGCGTAACGGGATTGATTCATTGGCAAACCTCCATGTGCATGCGTTCAAGAAGCGCTCTGACTTCGTAGAATTGTCCTGATTGCAGCGCGATCGCGTGACGTCGTCCAAGCAGTTCGACGATTTGCGCGGCGCGTTGTTGCGCACTGACGATGTACCCCGGCTGCGTCGAGCGCTCTCGCAAGGCCACCAGTTCGGGAAAGCGCTCGTCGGCCTGCAGGATGGTTTGCGCCACCGTGGTGGCGACATTGCATAACCCCAGCACCGCAAAAAACACCTGCGGATTCTCCAGCTGGTAGACCTTGGCCAGGGCGTTGAGGGCGGCTTTGGAGACACTGTAGGAAAGCATGCCTGCGCGCTGACGAATGCCTGAAACCGAGGCCGAGAACACCACCTGGCTAACCTTGGCCTGTCGGCACAGCAGCAGGTCAAGCACCCATTTCACCGCTACCAGATTGAGCTCCAGCACCGAGCGGAAGGATTCCACTGGCGTATTGCTTGCAAGCTCCGGCGCGCTACCGAATGTTCCGGCATTAAGGTAGGCCGTTTCGAATGCCGTCTCACCGATGAAGGCCTGCAGAACAGGCTGGACAGCCTCGCCCGCACAAAGATCCAGCGCCCGGAAATGCATGCGTGGATGCTCCAGCAGCGCCGTTGGTACCCGTCGCGAAATACCCCAGACCTCATCGCCCCGCTCCAGGTGTAACCTGGCCAGTGCCAGCCCGATGCCCGAACTGACGCCCGTAATGAATATGTGAGCCATCAGTGCCTCACTCGAACTTGCCGATGTGGTAGCCGCCATCGACGCTCAACACGCTGCCAGTCATGTAGCTGGCGCCGTCGCCAAGCAGGAACAACACTGCAGCAGCCACCTCGCCTGCCTCGCCGAAGCGCTTCATGACCGTAGCGTTGATCTTGCGCTCGGTGCCCGCAGGATTGGCCGCCAGCCGCTGCGGAGAGTTCATCCCGCCAAGAATCGGCCCTGGCGCTACCGCATTGACACGCACTGCATGGCGCCCATCGCGGTCGCAGGCATTCTCCATCGCCACCACTTGGGTCAGGGCGTTGAGCCCTGCCTTGCTCGCCACATAAGCAGCCTGGTTGGGCATGGCCATCACCCCCGCGCAGGAGGACAGATTGACGATCGAGCCGCCTGCCTTCCTGGCGATCAACCGTAACTCATGTTGCAGGCAATACAATGGGCCGTTCAGATTGATACGCACGACCCGCTCCCAGTCGTGTACCTGAAGGTCGGCGACCTGCGCATACGGTGCAGTGATACCCGCGGCATTGACGGCATGGTCGAGTCCGCCGAAACGCGCCTCGATCTCGGCGAAGGCATCGCGCACCGCGCCAGGCTCAGCTACATCGCACGGAATGAAACTGGCCTGCGCGCCCAGTTGCTCAAGCGCCGAACGCCCCTTCTCCAGGCTGCGGCCGAGCACAACGACGCGCGCCCCCTCCTCGCTCAGCCGCCGGGCAATGCTCAGGCCGATACCACTGCTGCCACCGGTGACAACGATGGTCTTTCCCTGAAACTGCATCTGGACTCTCCTTAGTCATATCGAATAGAGGCTGGCCGCTTGTACCGGTCATTGACGCAGCAGTACACGCGATCCAGCTGGGGATTGCTCTTGTCACGGAAACAGTTGCCCTCGAATCGACAGGCATGAACACTTCCCGGCTTGCCCTGCAACGACTTGTTCACCAGGTCGTTGTCAGCGAACAGGGCACGACTCATGCCCACCAGGTCAGTGACGCCCAGCTCGAGCAAGGCCTCGGCCTGAGCCAGCGAGCCAGTGAAGCCGGCAAAGCCGACCGGGAGCGACGTCAGTTCGCGGATGTGCTTCACGCCATGCACCAGCATGGCGTGCACACGCGGATCGGCGCGCAGCATGTAATGGAACGTCTCCTTGATTGCCGCCGAACACATCAAGGCCGCCACGCCTGCACGCTCCAGCGCAGGCACCACCTGCTCGAGCAGGGCCGGTTGCTGCCCCTTGTCACCCAGGCAATCATCGATCCCGAGACGAACGGAGATGTCGATGCCGCCCTGGGTTGCCTCCACGATCGCGTCCATGACCTCCAGCAGCAGGCGGGCCCGGCGCAACGGCGAGCCGCCGTAGCGATCCGTTCGCCGGTTGCTGTAGGGCGAGAGAAAGCTGCTCAACAGGTAGCCATTGGAGGCCTGCAATTGCACCATGCGGGCGCCGGCTTGCTGCGCCAGACGTGCTGCATGGGCGAACTGGGCACAGACGCTGCGGGCATCCTCGTGAGTCATGACCCTCGTGCCGCGACGACTTCGACTACCCACTGCCCGGCTGGGCGCCAGTAGAACTCCGCCACTGCGAGCCAGATCGCCCTGGCTGCCGTAGTGCTGCAATTGCACGACCACGGGGCAGGCATTTTCCCGCCCGTAGTCGATCAGCGGCGCCAAGTGGTGGACGTGACGCTGCTCGTACAGGCACAACCCTCCCTCGTGCAGCCGTGTGGATGCATCGACTGCGGAGTTGGCCAATACCACCATGGCGCAGCCTCCATCGATGATGCCCTTGTAGAAGGTCAGCATCTGCGGCGTCAGGCAACCTTCACGACCCAGATCGATACCCATGGGTGCGAAGTACACACGGTTCTTCAGGTTCAGGTGTCGTCCGAGGGTGATGGACTGGCGCGTCAGCGGGTATCCCGAGGCCACGCCGGTTACCCGCTCTGCCGATCATTGCAAGGCGCGCCCTGGGCATCATTGCTTGCCAGGGCAGCCACCGACAGTTCCTGCAAGGGCTCGTGGAAGCAGTGGCACTTGATGACTTCCTTGAGCGTCGACAGCGTGGCGCGATCAAGCTTGGCGAATACGGCCAGTTGCACCGCGGCCTGTTGTGAAGGTCGGCACTCGACGATCGGAAAGCTCAGAAAACCCATGTCCCGCACATAGATGGACAGTTGCACCACCTCATGGGCCTGCGCGTTTTCCTCCATGCGAAACCTCACCGCCCGCAGTGAAACATGCTCGAGCACCCCCTCGACTGCCGTGCCGCGCGCCGTGTGCAACAAAACCTGCGGCAACACGCGGTTGGAGGGGGCGAACCAGTGGCTCTCCGGAAAGTTGACCGTGCGCATGCGCTTGAACAGCGGCATCTTGATCGCACTGCCACGCAGGCGCAGCGTGGTGACCAGATTACCGTTCTGGAAGAACATCGCGGTCTTGTCCACCGTCCGGGGCAGGGCGCGCTTCTCGCCAGCGCTGTGCTGGACCACAACCTCCACCGCATAGGTGGACTCGGTGTAGTTATTGAAGGAGACGGACAAGTCTTCGATCGAGATCGAGATTTCACCGCGCCGGTAACCCGAATGGCTATAGAAATAGTGGTACATCGCCTGACGAGCCACTTCGATCAGCATCAGGCCAGGCACGTGTTCATGGGGCTTGTTGTAGAAAAAGTAGTTGTTGGTGTCGTTCATCAGGCCGTACGACGACAGGTTGGCACGTGTCCAACCCGGCAGCGCGTGCAGCGTGTCGGCCAATTGAGTGACCAACGCCGGATCTGCTGCCGGCAACCCGAAACGCTTCTGCAGGTAGCACTCGACCTGACGCGGTAGCCACGCAGCGGACAGTCGGTAGCCCCCCTCGTGCAAGGCATAGTAGGCCTGGGCATTCATTTCGAAACTGTCGAGGGAGTCGAAATCTTCCTGCCCGAGTGTGGTGGGAATGCTGGCAAGCACCCGGCCACCTTGAGCGTCGTCGCGATACAGGACGCCCAACGCAGCACACCCGCGCTCATCGAGATGTTCGAGCAGGAAGTTGGTCTCTTCGACGGTCAGACGAGCCGGCAGAAGATCCTGAAATCCGCAGAGCAGTACGTCGTCCACAGTCCCTTTGTGCAAGACCTGTGGAGTCAGGGGTAACTGACGTTCCATGTTGATTACCTAATAGGGTTCGACGGGGAAGGCGAGCACAGCGTTCTTCAGCATGCGCTTGACGATGGGGCCGTGAGCAGGGCCGACCGGGATCATGTAAAGCCTTCCGAAGGCGTTGTACCGCTGGACGGAGGTCGTCACGCTCAAGCGCTGCACGCCCTCGCCTGCGGGCGTGAGATCGAGGCAGACCATGACCGCCAAGTGCGTATCGCGCGAAGTGAGCACCAGCCGATGCGCATCGATCGCCTCCACCGTGAAGAAGTCGAGGCGCTCGCCCACCGCAGGTTCCCGCTCGGCCGTTCGGGGTGTAAAACCATGGATGTCGGCCACACGGAACCGGCGGGAAACGAAGTCACGAAGGCGAAAAGCCGCAGAGAGCCACGCCGGGATATGCGCAGTCATCGCGCAGTATGCCTGCAGGGCCGTGACGCGCCCGCCGATGCGCACCGCAGCGCAGTGCAGGAAATCCAGCTGCGCGAGCTCGGCGACCAGGCGAACATCCTTGGGGGCGCAAATCAGGGCCGCGGGCATCATCTGCATGCCCCTGTCATTGCTGGAGCAGGGCGATGGCAGCCAATTCGGCCTTGAGCAGGAGCTTCTCGTAGGCCTCGTCGGGTGACTCCTGGCGGCTGGTGATCAAGCCCGCGATTTCACGCGCCGACTCGTCCAGCGGCTCATCGGCGATGAACACCGACTCGAACAACGGAATCGGCGGCAGGTAATGACCTTTCACGTAGGCGACGGTCTGCTGCAGCGGTCGCAGAAGCTCATCCAGGGTAAAACGGTTGAACCCGCCCGCACGGTAGCCGGACGCTGGCGCCCCGACGGTGGTGACGATCAGAAACTCCTTGTCCTGCAGCTTGTCACCACCGCGCGCATAGGCAAAACCGGGCGTGAAGACATCGTCGATCCAGCGCTTCATCAACGCCGGGCACGAGTACCAGTACAGCGGGAACAGCAGCACGATGCGTTCGTGGGCACACAGCAGCTTCTGCTCGGCGGCAATGTCGAAGCCATTGCTGCCCAGTGCGGCCGACAGGGGGTGCAGCGTGACATTGCTACCTTGCAGGGCTTCGACGATGGCGGCATTGGCCCGCGAGCTGCTCAAGTCAGGATGACCGATTACGACCAGAATGTTATCCATGGAGAAGTCCTTTCAAGAGATGGTGTCCAGGCCGCAGCCAGGGGGGTTCATGCGGCGCGGTGGATTGAACGATAGTCCGCGACATCTGTAACCTCCCCAATTGTGCAGGCCTGGGTCGGGACGTCGATCCAGCAAGCGAATAGCCACTGGTCGCCCACGCGCACCGGCGCCGCGGCTCGACGGGCGCGATAGCCTGCACGGCGCAGCAATCGCTCGATGCCTAGTGGCGACACGGTGATCAACTGCCGCACGCCCCGAGCGGCCGCACAGCGCAACACGGCATCCAGCAACTGCGTGGCGACGACGGAAGAAAATTGGCCGCCAGAGGTCCGCCCGGCCAGACCAAAATCCATGGCGGAGAAACGCGACAGCTCCCAGATCCGCGAATCACACGGCAGTGTCTGATCGCCCATCAACTGCGGGAATACTTCTGCAAGCAGGTAGCGTTGGTTGGTAGGCAGCACACGCGCCGTGCCTATGACCTGCTCCTGATCATTGCAGGCAAGCACATAGAGCGTCTCGTCATGGTCGAACTGATCACGCTCGCGACCTGGATCACACGCTAACTCCCACCCCAGGGTGTCGACGAATACCCGATAACGGTAACGGTCCATCTGCAGCAAGCGCGCCTGCCCCAGCTCCTGCTGTGTTCCAACGACGATTTCCATCTCGCGTCCTCCGGCCAATGTGGAAAGGACGCGTATTCGACTCGAAGTAGGGTGATAGCAAAACTGCACTATTTGGCAGGGTACTTCTGCACATAAGCGCAGGGCGTTCGCGCTAGGCCAGCAACCCCAGAAGCGCCGCCCGCGCTACCGCTGCCGTACGATTCGCAGCGCCCAGTTTGGCGCCGGCATTGCGGGTGTGGAATTTCACCGTTTCAATCGACAAGGTGAGGATGTCGGCAACCTCGTTGAGCGTCTTGCCATCGGCAGCCCAACGCAGCACTTCGCGCTCACGCTCGGAAAGCGGGGACTGCGGCTGCGGTTGCCAGGAGTCCGAGAGCAGCCGCGAGAAGCCTTGGTGGGCGACATTCGCCAGCCAGCGCATCCGCGTCTCATGGGCACGCAACTCACATGCGCCGATCCCTTCGCCAGAGCGCGCCAGGGTCAGCATCCCCCCTCCCTTGCTCCCCTCCAGACACGATTGCGCCCAACCGTGGCGAAGACCGGCCTGCCGTGCCTCATCCCACAACTGCGGAGCGTCGGCGAATACTTCGTCGCCCCAGACCACTGGCTGCATCGAGCGCTGACAGTGGCGGACCGTCGGGTCAAGGAGCAGGTACCCATTGGCATGGTAATGATCACACCATGACCGGCTGTAGTTGCTGAGCATGACGATCCGCGGCTTGGTGACAGGCAGCGGCGTGCGCAGGCCATAAGCACAGTAATCGAAGCCCAGACGGCGCGCGGCTGCCTTGACCTCTTCCAACAACGTTTGCGTATCGCGCGCGTCATAAACCGCCGCCAGCATGTCGCCCATCCATTGCATTTATTATTCTCTCCATGAATGAGAAGCTGCTGCAGCCGCCCCCCTGAAGGTGCGAGCCTAGCGGAGCTGCAACAGCCGGACATTGAGCGATATCAATTCGCCACAACGTTAACGAATACTACCGCGCGGTATTTATCCCGTCGCCAGCCTGGTCGGTTCGGCACCTTGGCGCTGACGATACAAGCACAGCGTAACAAAAATGCTGGCGCCCCCGGGCGATTCACCGATATCTCCTGCCTATCTGGATTGACGCCTGCTCAAGCCCTGAACTGCCCCAGACTCGCCCTCAACTGCGCCGCCAGATCATCCAGCACCTTGCTGCTGGCCGTGGTCTGCATCACCACTTCGGCCGAGCGCTCTGCCTGCGCGTGGATATTCTCGACCCGCCCCCGCACCGCCTGGGCGCCGTTGGCTTGCTGCTCGGCGGCGCGAGTCGCCAGGCCGATGGCGGCATGCACCTGCTCCACCGCCGCCTGCACCGACTGCTGGCGGCGTTCGTTATCACGCAACACCAGCAGCCCTTCGCTGGCCTGGCGCCCCGCCTGGCCGATGGTGGCCACAGCCTCTTTCGCCCCCTGTTGCAAGGCAACGATATGCGCCTGGATATCGCCGGTGGAGCTTTGCGTCTTGCTTGCCAGAGCCCGCACTTCATCGGCTACCACTGCAAAACCGCGCCCTGTCTCACCGGCACGCGCCGCCTCGATCGCCGCATTGAGCGCAAGCAGGTTGGTCTGCTCGGCGATGCCGTGGATCACGGTCAGCACCACTTCGATCTGCTCGCTCTGCTTGGCGAGGCGCTCGATGACCTGCGAGCCGCTTTCCACTTCCCCCGCCAGCTTCTCGATCAGCTTGGCCAGCTGGGTCGAAGCGCGACTGTTCTCGTCGGTAGCCTGGCGGATATCCACGACCTGCTGCAACGCCGCCTGCATGGCGTGGCTCTCGGCCTGAGCCTCGTCGGCCATGCTCGACAGGTCGCGCAGACTCGCCGCCACCTCGTCGCGCTGCAACGCTGCCGCTGCATCGGCCCCCGCATTGCGCTGGGCCATGGTGCCGATTTCCACCCCGGTACGCTGGGCCACTTCACCGGCTTCGCGAACGATCGGCTGAAGCTTGTCGACGAAGCGGTTGACCGCCGACGCCATGTCGCCTATCTCGTCACGGCTGTCGAGCGCCACACGCTTGGTCAGGTCGCCCTCCCCGGCGGCCAGGTCGTCGAGGGCAGCGATGAGCAGGCGCAGCTTGCTGACCACTCGTCGCCCCAGCACCACGGCAACCACCAACAGCACGCCAAGCCCGACCAGCACCAGGCCGACGCCGATGCGCCAACGCAGCTCGCCGGCCGCGTCGCGAACCGTCTGCGCGGTATTGGCCTGCATGGCAGTGGCGCTGTTCTGCGCGGTCTCAAGACGAGCCTGCAGGGTCTTGCCGCTATCGGCCGCGGCAGCGCCGAGGCTCTCGCCGACCAGTTGCTCGCCACTTGCGATCAGGGCGGCAAAGCGCTGGTCGAGCGCCTTGAGCTCTTGATCGACGGCGGCGGTCGAGACCCCCATGAGTACCTTGCCGATCTGGGCGCCATTGGGGCTGATCGAAGCCTCGACGAAGTAAACCGATGGATCCCGGCGCGCAGCGTCGAGCACCTTGTCCAGCGCCCGCTCGCCCTGACCCTTTTCCATCAGCGCCTGATTGATCGGGTTCTGGCGGTTGAGGTAACGGGTGAGGTGCTCGCCCTCGGCGTTGTCGTAGATCACGAACAACACGTTGGGATTGCGCTGCGCGCGACGAGCGAAGTCAGATAGGGTGGGGACGTCATTGTCCCAGATCGCCCTCGGTGCCACCGAGGCCAGCAACTCGGCCATATCGTTGGCCGACTCCTTGAGGCTTTGCTCCAGCGTGGTGCGTAGCTGTTGCTGTTCGCTCTGTAATCGCGTGGAAAGCCCCGCGCTCAGGCGTTGCCGGGTACTGGCCGAGAGGCTGTCGAGACCGGAGCGCACATCTTGCCCGGCCTGCTCCAGCTCACCTGCCAGCTTGCGACTGTCAGCGCCCAGGCGTTCGCCCAGGTCGGCCTCCAGCGCAGTGACGGTGCTGCGGGTCAGCACGACGGCGACCACGACTTGCACCAGAAGAGCGATACCAAGTGCAACAAAAACAGGCCGCAGGAGGCGGCTTCGTAACAGAGAGAGGATGGCAGACACGTTTGAACCCCCGTGTTTCTTGCGCCATTACTTTGATGGCATCTACAGAATCTTCTTACAGCAAGGGTCATGCCTGAAGCAGGAGGGAAATACGCCAAGGTCTAGCAGACCGATGCACCGTGGTAGCGGGCTTACCCGCGAAAGACCACTGCAGCCAGGAACAAAAACGCCGCAACCCCTTGCAGGGCTGCGGCGCAGGATCAGCCAGAAGGCAGATCAGGCGAACGGATGACGCAGCACGATGGTCTCGTTGCGGTCCGGGCCGGTGGAGATGATGTCGATCGGGGCACCGACCAGCTCCTCGATGCGCTTGATGTAGTTGCGCGCGGCCTGCGGCAGCTCTTCCAGGGCTTTCACGCCCAGGGTCGACTCGCTCCAGCCTGGCATCTCTTCGTACACCGGCTCCAGGCCGATGTAGCTGTCGGCATCGGAAGGCGCGTCGATCACCGCACCGTTCTCGTTCTTGTAGCCGACGCAGATGTTGATGGTTTCCAGACCGTCCAGCACGTCCAGCTTGGTCAGGCAGATACCCGAGATGCTGTTGACGTCGATGGCACGACGCAGGATCACGGCATCGAACCAGCCGCAGCGACGGGCACGACCGGTGGTGGAGCCGAACTCATGGCCACGCTTGGCCAGGGTAGCACCGGTTTCGTCGAACAGTTCGGTCGGGAACGGACCGGAACCCACGCGGGTGGTGTAGGCCTTGGTGATACCGAGGATGTAGTCCAGGTACATCGGGCCAACGCCGGAACCGGTGGAGATGCCGCCAGCGGTGGTGTTCGAGCTGGTGACGTACGGGTAGGTGCCGTGGTCGATGTCCAGCAGCGAGCCCTGGGCGCCTTCGAACATGATGTCCTTGCCGGCACGGCGCAGGTTGTGCAGTTCGGCGGTGACGTCGAGCATCATCGGCTTGAGCTGCTCGGCATAGGCCATGCACTCGTCGAGGGTCTGCTGGAAGTCGATGGCCGGCTCTTTGTAGTAATTGACCAGCTGGAAGTTGTGGTAGTCCAGCAGCTCACCGAGCTTGGCGGCGAAACGCTCGCGGTGGAACAGGTCACCCACGCGCAGGCCGCGACGGGCGACCTTGTCTTCGTAGGCTGGGCCGATACCACGGCCGGTGGTGCCGATCTTGGCTTCGCCACGGGCCTTTTCGCGGGCCTGGTCCAGCGCCACGTGGTACGACAGGATCAGCGGAGCAGCCGGGCTGATGCGCAGGCGCTCGCGAACCGGTACGCCCTTCTCTTCGAGCTTGGTGATTTCGCGCATCAGGGCGTCCGGCGCGACGACGACGCCGTTGCCGATCAGGCACTGTACGCCTTCTCGCAGGATACCCGACGGGATCAGGTGCAGAACGGTCTTCTCACCGTTGATCACCAGGGTGTGGCCCGCGTTGTGGCCGCCCTGGTAACGCACGACGGCGGCAGCATGTTCGGTCAGCAGATCGACGATCTTGCCTTTGCCCTCATCACCCCACTGGGTGCCCAGGACGACGACATTCTTACCCATAACACTTGTCCTCATTCACGCAACTTGGTTGCCGGCCCATTGCCGGCGAAGAATCTCAATGGGTCAGCGGCAGAACCTGCCAGCGCCCGTCTTGCTGAATCAATTGCCGATCACAATCCGCCTCGAGAGCAGCACTCAGCGGCTGGCCAGGCAGTGCCTGGACCACACGCTGGCCCTCGTTGCGCAACTGGCAGACCTGCTGCCAGAGGGCCGCGTCGCCACTGTCCGGCATCCAGATGCCGCCAGAAGGCAATACGACCTCCGCTCGCCCCAGTGTGACCAGGGTCTTCAAATCCGTGGAGAAACCGGTGGCCGGACGTGCCCGGCCGAAGTCGGCGCCGATGTCATCGTAGCGTCCACCCTGGGCGATCGACTGGCCGACACCGGGTACGAACACCGCGAACACCACGCCGGTGTGATAGTTGTAGCCGCGCAGCTCGCCCAGGTCGAAGTACAGCGGCAGGTCCGGGTAACGCGCCGCCAGGCGATCGGCGATCGCCAGCAGGTCGTCCAGGGCCGCCAGCACGCTGGCCGGAGCTCGGCCCAGGCGGACGCGGGCGTCGGCCAGCACTTCGCGACCACCGCACAGTTCGACCAGGGCACGCAGCATGTTGCCCAGGTCTTTCGGCAGGTCGGCGGTCAGCTCGTGAACTTCATCGACAGCCTTGCGCTGCAGCGCATCGAACAACTGCTGCTCGACCGCGCCCGACAGGCCGGCGGCACGAGCCAGGCCACGGTAGATACCGACGTGCCCCAGATCCATGTGCACATCGGCAACGTCGGTCAGTTGCAAGGTGGTCAGCATCAGGCTGATCACTTCGACGTCGCTGGTCGGACTGGCGTCGCCATACAACTCGGCACCCAACTGGATCGGGCTGCGCGAAGTCGACAACGCACGCGGCTCGGCGTGCAGCACACTGCCGGCGTAGCACAGGCGGCTCGGGCCTTCGCGGCGCAGGGTGTGGGCATCGATGCGCGCCACCTGCGGCGTGAAGTCGGCACGGAAACCCATCAGGCGACCGGACTGCGGGTCGACCACCTTGAAGGTACGCTGATCCAGGTCCTGGCCGGCGCCGGTAAGCAGCGACTCCAGGTACTCGATATGTGGGGTGACGACCAGTTCATAACCCCAACTCTGGAACAGGTCCAACACCTGGCGACGCGCAATCTCGATGCGCGCCGCTTCAGGTGGCAGTACTTCCTCGATGCCATCTGGCAGAAGCCAGCGGTCTACCGTTGCCATTACGCCATTTCCCCTCTGGTCCGGGCGGCCGCCCAACAGGTTAGCCGTCTGTGAAGCAGGCATTGGCGCACAACAGCAGGCAGCACCGATCCCAGCGCCGCCGCCGTGCCAACACCCTCGAAAAACTGCGCGTCCTGTCCAAGTCGTCAAAAAGCCTGGGGCCAATCAACCTTGCAGACGCAAAAAAGCCGGGAATTTCCCGGCTGACTCATCATACACCCCTTTTGATTCGGGATGCACCCCACCGGGCGTTTTAGCTGCCCGGCGGGGGTCTTTCCTGTTACGGCTTGCTCTTGTCCAGGAAGCGGAAGAACTCGTTCTTCGGATCCAGGACCAGCACGTCGCTCTTGCTGGCAAAGCTCTCGCGATAAGCCTGCAGGCTGCGGTAGAACACATAGAAATCAGCGTCCTGGCCGTAGGCCTTGGCATAGATGGCAGCCGATTGGGCATCGCCATCACCACGGGTTTCTTCAGCTTCACGGTAGGCTTCAGCCAGCAGCACACGGCGCTGACGATCGGCATCTGCACGAATACCTTCAGCCAGCTCGTTACCCTTGGCACGGTGCTCGCGCGCTTCACGCTCACGCTCGGTGCTCATGCGGTCGAACACGCTGCGGTTGACTTCCTTCGGTAGGTCGATGGCCTTGACGCGGACGTCGATGACCTCGATCCCCAGCTCCTTGTTGGCCATGCGGTTCAACGAAGCGGTGATGTCGGCCATCAGCGCGTCACGTTCACCGGATACCACCTCATGCAGGGTGCGCTTACCGAACTGGTCACGCAGGCCGCTTTCCAGACGACGCGACAGACGCTCGTCGGCGATCTGCTTCATGCCCGAGGTCGCGGTGTAGAAACGCTCGGCGTCCTTCACCCGCCACTTGGCGTAGGCATCGACCATCACGGCTTTCTTCTCCAGCGTCAGGAAACGCTGGGTCGGGGCGTCGAGGGTCATCAGACGGGCGTCGAACTTGCGCACCTGGTTGACGTACGGAACCTTCACATGCAGGCCCGGCTGGACATCCGCCTGGACCACACGGCCGAACTGCAGCAATACCGCCCGCTCGGTCTGCGACACGATGTAGAAGCAGTTCCAGGCGACGATCGCCAGCACCACGGCGGCAATCAGGGCGAACAGCGATTTATTGCTCATCAGCGGCTCTCCCTAGTGCGCAGCGGCTGTTGTTGCTGTTGCAGGTCCTGTACAGCGCGAGTGGCGGCGTCGTTGACCGACGGCGACACGCTGCTGGACGGCGCTGCAGTGTTGCGGCTGCCTTCGACCATCTTGTCCAGTGGCAGGTAGAGCAGGTTGTTCTGCCCGTCCTTGGTGGCCACCATGACCTTGCTGGTGTTGCTGTACACCTCCTGCATGGTCTCCAGGTACAGACGCTGACGGGTGACGTCCGGCGCCTTGCGGTACTCGGCGACCAGCTTGGTGAAGCGATCGGCCTCACCCTTGGCGCGGGCGATCACTTCATCGCGGTAACCGTTGGCGTCCTCGATGATGCGCTGCGCCTGACCACGGGCCTCAGGCACCACGCCATTGGCGTAGGACTCGGCCTGGTTGCGCGCACGCTGCTCGTCCTCACGGGCGCGGATCACGTCGTCGAAGGCTTCCTGCACTTCACGCGGGGCTGCCGCGCTCTGTACGTTGACCTGGGTGACGGTGATACCGGTGCGGTAGGTGTCGAGGAAGCGCTGCAGGCGTTCGCGGATATCCACGGCCATCTGCTCACGACCTTCGGTCAGCACCTGGTCCATCGAGGTGGAGCCCACGACATGGCGCAGGGCACTGTCGGTGGCGTGCTGCAAGCTTACTTCCGGCTGGTCGACGTTGAGAACGAAGTCCTGCAGGTTGCTGATCTTGTACTGCACGGTCAGCGGCACCTCGACGATGTTCTCGTCCTCGGTGAGCATCTGGCCCTGCTTGGTGTACGCACGCTCACGCGTGACGTTTTCCATGTACTTGCGGTCGATCGGCGGGAAGTAGATGTTCAGGCCCGGCCCCACGGTCTCGTAGTACTTGCCGAAGCGCAGCACCACGGCCTGCTCCTGCTCGTCGACCACGTAGACGGCGCTGTACAGCCAGATTGCCGCCAGAACTGCCAGGCCAATGCCCAGCAAGCCGTAGCCGCCACCCTTGCCGATGTTGCGGTCACCACCGCCACCGCGTTTCTTGCTGCCGCCGAACATGCCGTTCAGGCTGTCCTGCAGCTTGCGGAAGGCCTCGTCGAGATCCGGTGGTCCCTTCTTGTCGCCACCACCACCGCCACCACGGCGGCCGCCCCAGGGATCCTGATTGTTCGAGTTGCCACCCGGCTCGTTCCAAGCCATAGCGCTCTCCATCTGATAAAGCAAAGACGCGCCCACGGCGCGCCGTCCAATGCTACAGAATGCCTGTCACGGCTGCCCGGCGACCTCGACGGGCATTTATTGCAAAGTGTGTTGCTCGATGAACACTTCAGGCTCAAGGCCTGCGCGGCTGATCAGGCGATTGAGCTCGACCCGGGGCAGACGCACGCTCAGCAAGCTGCTGCCCTGTTCATCGTGTTCTTCGCCTTGCACTGCCCCCAGTTCGAAGAATTGCGCGCGCAAGCGTGCAAGTCGCTGTTCCAGGCGCAGGGTTCCGACAAACAGATCATCCCCCAGCAATTCGGCTATCGCCTGCCCCACAAGCTCAAGGCCACGCCCGTCGCGGGCCGAAACCCAGACCCGCTCCGGCTTGCCGTCGGCATCGCGCTGGATCTGCGGCTCGACATCTTCGAGCAGGTCGAGTTTGTTATAGACCTCGAGGATCGGCAAGCCTTCGGCACCGATCTCGCCCAGCACCGCGAGCACCTGTTCGATCTGCTCCATGCGCTCGGGCTCGTGCGCATCGATCACATGCAGCAGCAGATCGGAGTTGCTCGACTCTTCGAGCGTAGCCCGAAAAGCCTCGACCAGCTTGTGCGGCAGGTGGCGAATGAAGCCCACGGTGTCGGCCAGCACGATCGGCCCCAGGTCGTCCAGCTCGAGCCTGCGCAATGTCGGGTCGAGTGTGGCGAACAACTGGTCGGCCGCGTACACCTCCGATTGCGTCAGGGCGTTGAACAGCGTGGACTTGCCGGCGTTGGTATAGCCCACCAGCGACACCGAGGGGATGTCCGCGCGCTTGCGTCCGCGCCGGGCCTGCTCGCGTTGGCTGCGCACCTTCTCCAGACGCGCCTTGATCTGACGCAGGCGCACCCGCAGCAGGCGGCGGTCGGTTTCAAGCTGGGTTTCACCCGGGCCGCGCAGACCGATACCACCTTTCTGTCGCTCAAGGTGGGTCCAGCCGCGCACCAGCCGCGTGCTCATGTGTTCGAGCTGGGCCAGTTCGACCTGCAGCTTGCCTTCGTGAGTTCGCGCCCGTTGGGCGAAGATATCGAGAATCAGACCGGTACGGTCAAGCACGCGGCACTCGAAGACGCGCTCGAGGTTGCGCTCCTGACTGGGCGTGAGGGTGTGATTGAAAATCACCAGGTCGGCTTCTTCGGCCTTGACCAGGTCGCGCAGTTCCTCGACCTTGCCGCTGCCGATCAGAAACTTGGCTGTGGGCTGGTGCCGGGCAACCGTGGCCAGGTGGACGATGTCCGCTCCGGCCGACAGTGCCAGCTCCTGAAACTCCTGCGGGTCTTCGCGCGCCTCAGGGTTCTGACCTTCCAAGTGAACGAGCAACGCCCGCTCACCACCACCGTGGCGCTCAAAGAACAATGCAGGCTCCTATCAGGCGTTGCCTGGCTCGCTGTCGCCGTGCTCGGAATCGGACGGGCTTGGCAGACGAACCGGACGGGCAGGTACGACAGTGGAAATCGCGTGCTTGTAGACCATCTGGCTGACGGTGTTCTTCAGCAGCACGACGAACTGGTCGAAAGATTCGATCTGGCCTTGCAGCTTGATGCCGTTGACCAGGTAGATCGAGACCGGGACCTTTTCTTTTCTCAAGGTGTTCAAGTAAGGGTCTTGTAGCGAATGCCCTTTTGACATATGCCGCACTCCTGTAAGGATCAATAGTAAAAAACTGAAAAAATTCGTTCATTAAGGCCGTCAGTCGCAAGAATAGACGGCAATTGCAGGGACTCAGCTCAATATGGAGACCGATTCCAGGTATTTCAAGGTGCGGGACAGATTGTCGCAGGCCAGGCTGTCCAGCCAGTGTACGTCGGACCAGCTACGCAACCAGGTGAACTGCCGCTTGGCCAGCTGGCGGGTGGCGATGATACCGCGTTCGCGCATCTGCTCGGCTGTCAGTTTGCTGTCCAGATAGTCCCATACCTGCCTGTACCCCACTGCCCGTATAGACGGCAGCCCGACATGCAAGTCACTTCTGGCCCGCAGCTCTCGGACCTCGTCGACGAAGCCCTGTTCCAGCATCTGCGAAAATCGTAGCGCAATTCGCTCATGCAAAATGTGACGATCTGTAGGCGCAATCGCCAGACTGGCGACAGTATAGGGCAAATGTCCGCCCGCGCCTGCGTCTGAACCGCGGGTTTCGGCTGATTGACGCTCGCGGTGGGCGGTCATGCTCTGGCCGCTCACCCGGTATACCTCCAGCGCACGGATCAACCGCTGCGGATCGTTCGGATGAATGCGCGCCGCCGATACCGGGTCGATCTCGGCCAACTGCCGGTGCAGCTCCCCCAGGCCCAGCTCGCGGGCCTGGACCTCGAGTTCGGCGCGAACCTCGGCATCAGCGGGCGGCATGTCGGCCAGGCCGTCCACCAGCGCCTTGTAGTACAGCATGGTGCCGCCGACCAGCAGCGGGATCTTGCCACGCGCAGTGATCTCGGCCATGGCCTGCAGCGCATCGCCACAGAATTGCGCCGCCGAATAGCTCTCGGCCGGGTCGCGGATGTCTACCAGCCGGTGCGGATGGGCAGCCAACACCTCTGGCGAAGGCTTGGCGGTGCCGATGTCCATACCGCGGTAGACCATGGCCGAGTCGACGCTGATCAGCTCGCAAGGCAGGGACTGTGTAAGGGCAATGGCCAGGTCGGTCTTGCCGGCAGCCGTCGGGCCCATGAGAAAAATCGCTGGGGGCTTGCCACTCATGTCATCGACCGCGCAGGAAAAGTTTGTCCAGATCATCCAGGCCCATCTGGGTCCAGGTCGGTCGGCCGTGGTTGCACTGGCCGCTGCGCTCGGTGTTCTCCATGTCACGCAGCAAGGCGTTCATCTCCGGGATCGCCAGGCGTCGGTTGGCACGCACCGCACCGTGGCAGGCCATGGTGCCGAGCAGCTCGTTGATGTGCGCCTGAATGCGGTCGCTGGTGCCGTACTCCATGAGCTCGGCGAGTACATCCTGCACCAGGCGGTTGGCCTCGGCCTGCTTGAGCAACGCGGGGATCTGGCGGATCGCCAGGGTTTCCGGGCCCAGGCGCTGCAGCTCGAAGCCCAGGCGCTGGAAGGTCTGGGCATGTTCCTCGGCGCAGTCGGCCTCACGCTGGCTCACCGCCAGTGACTCGGGCACCAGCAGCGGCTGGCCACTGAGCCCTTCGCTGGCCATCGCCAGCTTCAGGCGCTCGTACATGATCCGCTCATGGGCGGCGTGCATGTCTACCAGCACCAGGCCCACGGCGTTCTCGGCGAGGATGTAGATGCCCTTGAGCTGAGCCAGGGCATAGCCCAGCGGTGGAATGTCACCCTGGCTTTCCGGCAGCGCCACAGGCGGCTGGACGCTGGTCTCCAGCGGGGCGAAGTACTCGCGGTAGACTGCTTGCGCCTCTGCTGCCGGCACCGGCTGCGACGGGCGTGGCGTGTACTGGTACTGGTAGCCTGCGCCCGCACCACCGCTGGAGAATGACGGCTGCTGTTGCGCCTGGGGCTGTTCGAGCACCGAGGAGGCCAGGCGCATCTCGCCCTGGGGGCCGAACTCACCGGCCTGCAGGCCGCTGGGACGCACGATTTCAGTGGTAGCCGCCGGCGCCGCGAGCTGATCCTCGGGGCGCACATCGGCCAGCGCACGGTGCAAGGTGCCGTACAGGAAGTCGTGGACCATCCGCCCTTCACGAAAGCGCACTTCGTGCTTGGTCGGGTGCACGTTGACATCGACACCGGTGGGATCGAGCTCCAGGAACAGCACGAATGTCGGATGCCGGCCGTTGAACAGCACGTCGCGGTAGGCCTGGCGCACCGCGTGGGCGACCAGTTTGTCGCGCACCGCGCGGCCATTGACGAAGAAGTACTGCAGGTCTGCCTGGCTGCGCGAGAAGGTCGGCAAGCCGACCCAGCCCCAAAGGCGCAGGCCATTGCGCTCTACCTCGATCGGCAGCGCCTGCTCGAGGAAGCCAGGCCCGCAGATCGCCCCGACCCGCCGCGCGCGCGACAGCTCGTCGGGCGCCTCATGCAGGCTGAGGATGCTCTTGCCGTTGTGGCGCAGGTGAAAGCCCACATCAAAGCGCGCCAGCGCCAGGCGCCGGATCACTTCCTGCAGATGATCGAATTCGGTTTTCTCGGCCTTGAGGAACTTGCGCCGGGCCGGGGTGTTGAAGAACAGGTCGCGTACTTCGACCGAAGTACCGATGGGGTGCGCCGCCGGCTGAACCCGCGGGAGCATGTCTCGGCCTTCGGTCTCGACCTGCCAGGCTTCGCTGGCATTGGCGGTACGCGAGGTCAGGGTCAGGCGCGCTACCGAACTGATCGACGCAAGTGCCTCGCCACGAAAGCCCAGGCTGAGCACGCCCTCAAGGTCTTCCAGCTCGCGGATCTTGCTGGTTGCGTGGCGCGCCAGCGCCAGAGGCAGGTCGTCCGGGGCGATGCCACTGCCATCGTCACGCACGCGCAGCAGCTTCACGCCGCCCTGTTCGACATCCACGTCGATGCGCCGGGCACCGGAATCCAGGCTGTTCTCCAGCAGCTCCTTGGCCACCGACGCCGGGCGTTCGACCACCTCGCCGGCGGCGATCTGGTTGGCCAGCCGCGGGCTGAGCAGCTGGATTCGCGAATCACCACTCATTGCTGGGACGCCAGGGTGGTGGCCGGGATATCGAGGTGCTGACCGACCTTGAGCTCATCGCTCTTGAGGTTGTTGGTGCTGCGCAGGCTGGCAACGCTGACCTGATAACGCACGGCGATCATCGCCAGCGTCTCGCCCGGGCGCACGCTGTGTTCACGTGGACCCTGGGCGATCTTGCCGGAATCGCGCAACCAGGCGATGTAGGTGCCTGGCGGCGGGTTCTGCTGGAAGAACTGGCGCACACCGCTATGAATCGAGCGGGCCAGCGCCTGCTGGTGACTCTTGGTTGCCAGCTTGTTGGCTTCGTTGGCGTTTGAGATGAAACCGGTCTCGACCAGGATCGACGGAATGTCCGGCGACTTCAGCACCATGAATCCCGCCTGTTCCACGCGCTGCTTGTGCAGCGGCGTGATGCGGCCCATGTTGCCCAGCACTTTCTGGCCCACGTTGAGGCTGGAACTGAGCGTGGCCGTCATCGAGAGGTCGAGCAGCACACCGGCAAGCATGCGGTCCTTGTCATCGAGGCTGACGTTACCGGCACCACCGATAAGGTCGGAGCGGTTCTCGCTGTCGGCCAGCCAGCGCGCGGTCTCGGAGGTAGCGCCACGGTCGGACAGGGCAAATACCGAGGCGCCGAAGGCCGCTTTCGACGGCGCGGCGTCGGCGTGGATGGAGATAAACAGGTCAGCGCCCTTCTTGCGGGCTATCTCAGTGCGCTTGCGCAACGGAATGAAGTAATCGCCGGTCCGGGTCAGTTCGGCGCGATAACCTTTCTCGGTGTTGATCTGGCGCTGAAGCTCGCGCGCGATATCGAGCACGATGTCTTTCTCGTGCTGGCCACGCGAGCCGGAGGCGCCGGGGTCTTCCCCGCCATGGCCGGCGTCGATGGCGACCACGATGTCACGCTTGCCGTTGGGCACCGGCGGCAACTTGATCGCTGGTTGCGCCGGTGTCACCGGTACTGCGGGCGTGGTGGCTGGCGCCTGGGTGACCGGCGGCGGCGTGGGGTTGCTGGCGGCAACCGCATCGGCTTCCTGGTCGTACAGGTCGACCACCAGGCGATTGCCGTACTGGGCGTTGGGTGCAAGGGTGAAGCTTTTGGGCGTGACAGCCTTTTTCAGGTCGACCACCACGCGCAGGTCGGTGGCGGTACGCTGGGCCGAGCGCACGCTGGTGATAGGCGTGTTCGAGGTGGAGACGTTCAATGGCGAGGCGAGCGTCGCACCATTGATGTCGATGACCAGGCGATCAGGCGCGCTGAGCGTGAAGACGCTGTGCTGCACCGGGCCCGACAGATCGAAGACCAGGCGAGTGTTGTCCGGCGCGCGCCACAGGCGCATGCTCTTGACTTGTGTGACGGCCAGAGCGTCAACGGTCACCGCTGTCAGCAGCAGTCCAACGACGGCGACCAGTGCGCGAATGCGCAGCATACCTTTCCCCACTTACGATTTGTTTTCGGCAGCCAGAGCGGCACACCAGGCTTCACCGCGAGCCCCCTGCGGCGACAGGTTCAGCGAGCGGCCGCCCGCCTGGGGGCTTATGGTAATGGTCAGGTCGGGCTTTGGCAAAACGCCCGCGCCCTTCTGCGGCCATTCGAAAAGACACAGCGGATCGCCTTCGAAATAATCGCGAATTCCCATGAACTCTAGCTCTTCCGGGTCGACCAGGCGGTAAAGATCGAAATGGAAGGCGCGGATATCGCCTATTTCATAAGGTTCGACCACGGTGAAGGTCGGGCTTTTTACTGCGCCAGTGTGACCCAATCCACGGATCAGGCCTCGCGACAAGGTGGTCTTGCCGGCGCCCAGATCGCCTTCCAGAAAGATCACGCCATGGCCGCCGGTGACCTTGGCGAGCGCTGCGCCGAACGCAACGGTAGCCGGCTCGTCGGCCAGAAACAGGGTTATGCCTGACACGCTGAATGCTCCTCCAACAATTCTCGAATGACCGGAGCCAGATCGCTGGCCGCCAGACCTCTGCCCTGCGCGCCCAGGCGTTCGCCAGCGCAGGCGTGTAACCAGACGCCCAGGCCCGCCGCCTGCCAGGCGTCCAGGCCCTGGGCGAGCAACGCGGCCAGCACGCCGGTCAGCACATCACCCAGGCCGGCACCGGCCATGGCCGGGTGGCCTCGTTCGCACAGCCGCAACTGGCCGCTCGGGTCGGCGACCAGGGTTCCGGCGCCCTTGAGCACGCAGACACTGTCGTAGCGACGCGCCAGTTTACGTGCAGCCCCGGGCCGGTCGGCCTGCACGGCCTCGGTGGAAACGCCCAGCAAGCGCGCGGCCTCCCCAGGATGCGGGGTCAGGATGCTGCCGCCCGGCAAGGCCAGGGGCGTGCGCGCCAGCAGGTTGAGCGCATCGGCGTCCCAGACCTGCGGCAGGTGCGCATTGGCGACTGCCGACAGCAGGCTGCGGCCCCAGGCCGCCTGGCCAAGACCAGGCCCGACCACCAACACCGAAGCGCGCTCCAGCACCGCCATCAACTGGTTGGCCGAACTGACGCCCAGGCACATGGTTTCCGGCAGGCGGCTGAGGCTCGCGCCCACATGCTCGGGGCGTGTCGCCACGCTGACCAGCCCGGCACCACAGCGCAGCGCGGCCTCGGCACTGAGCAGCACGGCGCCGCCGGTACCCAAGTCGCCGCCAACCACCAGCACATGGCCAAAATCGCCCTTGTGGGCAGTTGCTGGCCGCGCAGGCAGGTGCGCGACGGTCACGCTGCTGAGCGTTTGCGGGGTATTGGCGTGGTGTTTGGTCTGAGGCATGGGGTCAAAGGCTCCGATGTCTGGCAGAATTATACGCACCTGAGCCTGCAATGCCTTGTCCATCCATGTCCGCCTCCTCTCTAGACCTTCCAGTACTGGCCCAATCGATCAAGGATTGGGGTCGCGAACTCGGTTTTGCCCACGTGGGCATCGCCGATGTCGAGCTTGGCGAGCATGAACAGCACTTGCAGCGCTGGCTTGAAGCCGGCCATCACGGCGAGATGGACTATATGGCAGCGCACGGCACGAAACGTTCGCGCCCTGCCGAACTGATCCCCGGCACCTTGCGGGTGGTTTCGCTGCGCATGGACTATCTGCCCGGCGATACGCAGATGGCCCAGCGCCTGGCTCAACCGGAAAAAGCCTATATCTCTCGCTACGCACTGGGCCGCGACTACCACAAGCTGGTGCGCAAGCGCGTGCAGCACCTGGCCGACCGCATCCAGGAAACCATCGGCCCCTTCGGCTACCGCGCTTTCGTCGACAGCGCTCCGGTACTGGAAAAGGCCATCGCCCAACAGGCCGGGCTCGGCTGGATCGGCAAGAACACCCTGCTGCTCAACCGTAAGGCGGGCAGCTACTTCTTCCTCGCCGAGCTGTTTGTCGATCTGCCACTGCCCGCCGACGAAGCCCAGACCAGCGAGCATTGCGGGCGCTGCCAGGCGTGCCTGGACATCTGCCCCACCGCGGCCTTCGTCGGGCCCTACCAGCTCGATGCGCGGCGCTGCATCTCGTACCTCACCATCGAGCTCAAGGGCGCGATCCCGCTGGAGCTGCGACCTCTGATAGGCAACCGGGTGTTCGGTTGCGACGACTGCCAGATCGTCTGCCCCTGGAACCGCTTCGCCAAATCGACCGGCGAGGACGACTTCAAGCCGCGCCACGGGCTGGACAACGCCGAGCTGGCGGCACTGTTCCTGTGGGACGAAAAGACCTTTCTCAGCCGCACCGAAGGCTCGCCGCTACGTCGCGCCGGTTACGAGCGCTGGCTGCGCAACCTGGCGGTCGGGCTGGGCAATGCACCTTCGACGATCGCCGTGCTCGAGGCCCTGAAAGCGCGGCGCGAGCATCCTTCGGCATTGGTCAGGGACCACGTGGAGTGGGCGTTGGCGCGGCACGAGGCGGCGGGCTGACAGGAACAGTACGACCTTTTCGCGCTCCGACTTGCCCGCGAAAAGGCCGCATTCGATCCCGAAGACTCAATGCTCGTCGTTGTAGTGGAACTTGGGCATTTCCCAGTGAAAGCGGATGGCCAGCAAACGCAAGAGGAAGCCGCCAAACAGCGTCAGCAGCATCGCCTGCTCGGCCGGCACCTTGAAGTACACGCAACCCAGATAGAACCAGGCCGCAGCGAACGACACGCTGGCATACAGCTCCCGACGAAACACCAGCGGAATGTCGTTGCAGAAGATATCGCGCAAGATCCCGCCGAACACACCGGTGATCACCCCGCTGATCGACGCCACCAGCATCCCCTGGCCCATTTCCAGTGCAGTCATGCAGCCGATCAAGGTGAAGGCCACCAATCCGAGGGCGTCGAGGACCAGGAACAGCGAGCGCAGGTGACGCATCAGCGGCGCGATGAAGATCGTCAGCAATGCGGCGAAACTGGTCAGCACCAGGTATTCGGGGTGCTTCACCCAGGTCAGCGGGTAGTGCCCGAGCAGTACGTCGCGCACCGAGCCGCCACCCAGGGCGGTGATGCAGGCGATCAGTACCACGCCGAACCAGTCCATGCCGCGCCGGCCAGCGGACAAGGCGCCAGTCATGGCTTCGGCAGTGATGGCGATGAGGTAGAGCATCAACAGCATGGCGCAGATCCGTGCGAGAAAAGGCGCGCAGTCTACTCAGTCGCGCGTGGCACCAAAAGGGGGCGTATGCACGCCCCCTGATTCATCAGACCTTGATGAAATGCTCGCGGTAGTGACGCAGCTCGGCGATCGACTCGCGGATGTCATCCAGTGCCAGGTGGGTGCTGCCTTTCTTGAAGCTGTCGCGCACGTCCGGCGCCCAGCGCGCAGCGAGCTCCTTGAGTGTGGAGACATCGAGGTTGCGGTAGTGGAAGTAGCCTTCCAGCGCGCGCATGTGACGATAGAGGAAGCGGCGGTCCTGACAGATGCTGTTGCCGCAGATGGGTGACTTGCCCTTTGGTACCCACTGCTCGAGAAAGGCGATGGTCTGGGCTTCAGCTTCGGCCATGTCGATACGGCTTTCGCGCACGCGCTGGGTCAGGCCCGAGGCGCCATGGGTGCGGGTGTTCCACTCGTCCATGCGCGCCAGGACTTCGTCGCTGTGATGAATGGCGATCACCGGGCCTTCGGCCAGGGTGTTCAGCTCGCTGTCGGTGACGATAGTGGCCATCTCGATGATGACGTCGTTGTCCGGATCCAGGCCGGTCATCTCCAGATCGATCCAGATCAGGTTCTGTGGGTTGTGCATGAATGAGCTCCTCGAATAGGCCAACATATTAGCCTAGTGGAGCGTGCTAAACTGCCTGCCGTTTTCTTTTGCCCCGCCAACACGGAACCTCCATGGCCAAACGCCAGCTCAACCGCCGCCAGAACTGGCGCATCGAAAAGATCCAGGGTGAACGCGCCGCCCGCGCCGCCAA
Source organism: Pseudomonas sp. NY15374 (assembly GCF_048068255.1). Taxonomy (NCBI): domain Bacteria; kingdom Pseudomonadati; phylum Pseudomonadota; class Gammaproteobacteria; order Pseudomonadales; family Pseudomonadaceae; genus Pseudomonas; species Pseudomonas sp. NY15374. Next base: position 110,860 of record NZ_JBLUPZ010000010.1, on the reverse strand, counting down.
ACGCGAGCAGCACGCCCTGCAAGAGCTCGAAGGCGGCGACCTGGGGCCCGAACAACTGGGCCTGGTGATCGCCCACTTCGGCGTCACGGTCGAGGTCGAGGCCCAGGACGGCGACGTCGCAGGCCAGGTGTTCCGCTGCCACTTGCGCGCCAACCTGCCTGCCCTGGTCACAGGCGACAAGGTGGTCTGGCGGGCCGGCAACCAGGGCAACGGTGTGATCGTCGCGCAGATGCCGCGCAGCACCGAGCTGTGCCGGCCGAACAACCACGGCCAGCTCAAGCCGGTCGCGGCCAACGTCGACCTGATCGTGATCGTCTTCGCCCCAGCACCCGAGCCCCAGGCCAATCTCATCGACCGCTACCTGGTTGCTGCCGAGCACGCTGGCATCCGCCCGCTGCTGTTGCTGAACAAGGCCGACCTGATCAACGACGACAACGCAGCGACGCTCAATGCGCTGCTGGCGGTGTACCGCGATCTCGGTTACCCGCTGCTGGAAGTGTCCGCACACCACGGCGATGGCATGCAGCGCCTGCAGCAGACACTGGACGAGCACATCAGCGTGTTCGTCGGGCAGTCGGGTGTGGGCAAGTCGTCGCTGGTCAACAGCCTGCTGCCGCAAGCGCAAACGCGGGTGGGCGATCTGTCGGAGTGGTCGGGCCAGGGTACCCACACCACCACCACCGCACGGCTCTACCACTTCCCCAACGGCGGCGACCTGATCGACTCCCCCGGTATCCGCGAGTTTGGCTTGGCGCATGTCAGCCGTGACGATGTGGAAGCGGGCTTCATCGAGTTCCGCGACCTGCTCGGCAACTGTCGCTTCCGCGACTGCAAGCATGACCGCGAGCCCGGCTGCGCGTTGCTCAAAGGGCTGGAGGAAGGGCGTATCTCGGCGCAGCGGATGCACAGCTACCGCTCGATCGTGGCAAGCCTGACGCAAGACACCTACTGAAGATGCAGGAGCGGCGTTGCGCCGCTCCTGCAGATGACGGCCTCAGTTTTCCTTGGGCTCGTCCATCTTCAGCACGCCATCCTCGAAGATGTTCAGCTTCTGGCGCAGCTCGCGCGGCTGCATCGGCGTCGAGCCATCGGCCGGCGCGGCGGAGGCACCAGGGGCTCCTGGCGCCGCATCGGCAGGCGGGGTTGGGTTGGCCGGTGCCTCAGGTGCACCCTGCTCGCCCTCGATATCCCGCTGCGCTTTTTTGGTCAGCACGATGATGTCGATCCGGCGGTTGACCGGGTTGAACGGGTTTTCGCGGTCGAACAGCGACGACGAGGCGTAACCCACCACTCGCGCCACCTGGCCATCCGGATAACCACCCGCCACCAGCGCACGTCGCGCGGCGTTGGCACGGTTGGCCGACAGCTCCCAGTTGCCGAAATCACCGGTACCGGCATAAGGCTTGGCATCGGTGTGGCCGCTGACGCTGATCTTGTTCGGCACGGCCTTGATGGTGTCGGCCATCGCCAGCAGGATGTCTTCGAAGTAGGGCTTCAGGCGCGCACTGCCGAGGTCGAACATCGGCCGGTTCTCGGCATCCATGATCTGGATGCGCAGGCCGTCCTGGGTGATCTCGAACAGGATCTGGTCCTTGAACTTCTGCAGTTGCGGATTTTCCTCGACCTTGTTCTGCAGCTCCTGCAGCAGCAGTTGCAGCCGCTCCTGCTCGACCTGGTCGGCCATGGTCTCGATCCGGTCCTTGTCCATCTGCACGCTGGTGTCAGGCGTCGGCTCGGACTTCTCCTCCGGGTTGATGGTCTTTTCCGGGGCCAGCTGCGGCGAGCCGCCCAGGTCGATGACGTAGGGCGTACCGCTCTCGGAGAAGCCGATCGGATCCTTGAAGTAGCCGGCGATGGCGATCTTCTGCTCCGGGGTGGCCGTGGACAGCAACCACAGCACCAGGAAGAACGCCATCATCGCCGTGGCGAAGTCGGCGAAGGCGATCTTCCAGGAGCCGCCATGGTGGCCGTCGCCGTAGCGCTTGACGCGCTTGACGATGATGGGCTGATTGTTCTCCATGGCTTAGCGACCGCGAACCGCTTGTTCCAGTTCGGCAAAGCTCGGACGGTGCGCCGGGTACAGCACCTTGCGCCCGAACTCGACGGCCAGCGACGGCGGCATGCCGGACGCCGAGGCCACCAGCGAAGCCTTGATCGCCTCGTAGACGTTCAGTTCTTCCTTGGCGTCGTGGCGCAGGCAGTTGGCCAGCGGGCCGAAGAAACCATAGGCCGCGAGAATACCGAAGAAGGTCCCGACCAGCGCAGCACCGACGTGCAGGCCGATGGATTTCTGGTCGCCATCGCCCAGCGAGGCCATGGTCACCACGATGCCCAGTACCGCCGCCACGATACCGAAGCCGGGCATGGCGTCGGCAACGCTGGTCACCGCATGGGACGGGTGCTCGAGGTCTTCCTTCAGGCTCAGCAGCTCCATGTCGAACAGGCCTTCGAGCTCATGGGGCGCCATGTTGCCGGTCGACATGATGCGCAGGTAGTCGCAGACGAACGCGGTCATCCGCGCATCGCCCATGACTGCAGGGTACTTGGCGAAGATCGGGCTGGCCGCGGGATCCTCGATGTCACCCTCGATGGCCATCATGCCCTCGCGGCGACTCTTGTTGAGAATCTCGTAGATCAGGCCCAACACTTCCAGATAGAAGGTATGGGTGAAGCGGCTGCCAAACATCTTCAGCGACTTCTTCATGACGTGCATGGTCATGTAGCCAGGGTTGGCCTGGAGAAACGCGCCAAAGGCCGCACCGCCGATGATCAGCACTTCGAACGGCTGGATCAGCGCCGCGATCTTGCCGTGGGAGAGGACGTATCCGCCGAGGACACTCGCGAATACGACGATGATGCCGATAATTTTAGCCATAGATTGGAAGCACTTGCTGTCGTGGTCAGGGTCAGGGGCGGAAGCTTGGAAACTCTTCTTCTCCTTATCGGCAGAACTGCGCCAGACTATAGCCACTCAATGCGAAAAGCCAGTTTGGACTGATGTCAAAATGCCAATCGAAACCAAGGTGCCAGCGCAGATCCCCTCCTCTCTAGACGCCTGGGTAAGGCTGCTCGATGGCATCCGCGTGCCGGTGCCCAAAGAGAGTCATGACCGGGTTCTGGCGGCCATCAACGACAATCGCCGCTCGCTGCGCGACATCGCCGAACTGATGCAGGACAGCCCGTCGCTGGTGCTGTGCGTGATGCGCGAAGCCAATCACCCGAACCACGCCAGCCAGGCCGAGCCCGCCGAAAGCCTGGAAATCGCCCTGAACCGTCTGGGCCTGAGCCGCATCCTGCAACTGATGGGACGCCTGCCATCGATACCGGGAGACGACATTCCGCCGGTGCTGCGCCAATTCCTGCTGATCAGCCAGCACGCCACCCAGCAAGCCAACGGCCTGTTCGCCAGCCGCCTGGCGCGCCTGTGGCAGGAAATCCACTGGGGCAGCCTGCTGTTCCTCTCGCCACTGTGGGCACTGGCCCTGGCTTACCCCAAGCTGCTCGACACCTGGGAACTGCGGGTCATTCACAAGGGTGAAGAGGCTTCAGAGGTGGAGCATGCACTGTTCGGCGTGCGCATCATGGAGTTGTGCCGCGCCGTCGCCACGCACTGGCGCCTGCCGGAATGGGTCACCCAGGGTTATCGCCTGCTGCTCGAAGAACGCGAACAACTGGCCCAGGTACTGAACATCGCCCGCGAGCCTGACGAGTTGAGCAAGCAGCATCGACTGGACGAAGAGCCCGGGCTGCGCCGCTGGTTCAACCAGCCGGCCAATACCGTGCTGCTGGCCAACGGCCTGGCGCTGTCGGCGCAGGTCGGCTGGGACAACCCGCACTTGCTGCGCTGGCAACTGCTCACCGCCATGTACCTGCAAACCACGCTGGATGATGTGCAACAGCAAGTGCACCAGCAAGCAGCGGCCAGCGCGCGCCACCATGCCCGGCATGCACTGTTCCACCCGGCCGAGGCGCTGATCTGGCCCTGGCAGCAGCGGCGCCCGCACCCAGACATGCTCACCCCACCACCGCCACCTGCCCAGGACCTGCAACGCTGGCGCACGCTGTGCGGCGACCTGCTGGCCCAGCCCAGCCCGTTCACCAACACCGTGCACCTGGCCACCCAGGCGCGCGAGGCACTGCTGGCTTGCGGCATGCAGCGGGTGCTGTTGCTGCTGCTCGACAAACCCAATGACTGCCTGCGCGTACAGCAGAGCGCCGGGTTGCCGCGCGAAGCCTCAGCGCTGACATTGGCAGCAGGCCAGAGCAAGCTGCTGCAAAAACTGCTGAGCAAAGCCTCGCAACTGCGCCTGACGCCCGACAATCATGCCCAGTTTTCCGCCCTACTGCCCGCACCGCTGCGTGCGTTGTTCCCCAGCGAGCACTTGCTGTTGCGCTCGCTGGCCGTGAACGACCAGGTATTGATGCTGGCGATCGCCGACCAGGGCGGCAGGCCGCTTGCGGACGTGAGCGTGCAGGCCTTCGGAAAAACCGCACAATGTATCGAGCGCGCGCTGGCCAGCTTCGCCAACCGCAATGCCTGAACCTTGCGCTACAATCGCACCTCCCTTGCTCCCCGGAGACCGTGGATGACTGATTTTTCCGGCTTGCCCCTGGTGATCGAAGCCGCCGACCTGCTGCCACGCCTGGATTCGCCCGAGCTGATCCTGGTCGACCTGAGCAGCGCCAACCGCTATGTCAGCGGCCACATCCCAGGCGCGCGGTTCGTCGAGGGCAAACGCACCCAGCTGGGACAGCCTCCGGCTCCCGGCCTGCTGCCGGCCCAGGCCGACCTGGAAAAGCTGTTCAGCGAGCTCGGCCACCGAGACGACGCAGTGTACGTGGTATACGACGACGAAGGCGGCGGCTGGGCCGGGCGCTTCATCTGGCTGCTCGACGTGATCGGCCACGCGCGCTACCACTACCTCAACGGCGGCATCCAGGCCTGGCCTGCGGACAAGCTCGTCACTGAAGTGCCAGCAGCCGCCAGCACGCCTGTGCGCCTGCGCCTGCGCGCCGAACCCACCGCCACCCGCGAATACCTGCAAAGCCGCCTGGGCGCCGACGACTTGGTGGTCTGGGACGCCCGCGGCCCGCAGGAATTCAACGGCGAGAAGGTCCTGGCAGCCAAGGCCGGCCACATCCCCGGCGCGGTCAACTTCGAGTGGACTGCAGGCATGGACCTCAACGACCACCTGCGCATTCGCAAGGACATCGCCGAAGTACTGCAGCAATTGGGCATCACCCCTGACAAGGAAGTGATCACCCACTGCCAGACCCACCGTCGCTCCGGATTCACCTACCTGGTGGCCAAGTCACTCGGCTATCCACGGGTCAAGGCCTACGCCGGCTCGTGGAGCGAGTGGGGCAATCACCCGGACACGCCTGTAGAAGTTTAAGGAAACTGCATGAAATCCCGTCTGTTCATCATCAGCCAGCACCTGCTGCCGCACCACCTGCTGTCGCGCCTGGCCGGCTGCGTCGCCGAGTGCCGCGCTCGCTGGTTCAAGAATGCCTTCACCGCCTGGTTCGCCAAACGCTACCAGGTGAATATGTCCGAGGCGCTGGTCGAGGACCTCACCGCCTACGAGCACTTCAACGCCTTCTTCACCCGCGCCCTCAAGCCGGGGGCGCGCCCCCTGGATGAAACCCCGGGCGCGATCCTGTGTCCGGCCGACGGTGCGGTCAGCCAGCTCGGTCCGATCGAGCACGGCCGTATTTTCCAGGCCAAGGGCCACAGCTTCAGCGCCCTCGAGCTGCTCGGCGGCGACCCGGCGCTGGCCGCGCCGTTCATGGGCGGCGAGTTCGCCACCATCTACCTGTCGCCGAAGGACTACCACCGCGTGCACATGCCGCTGGCCGGCACCCTGCGTGAGATGGTCTACGTGCCGGGCCGCCTGTTCTCGGTCAACCAGACCACGGCTGAGAACGTCCCCGAGCTGTTCGCCCGCAACGAGCGCGTGGTTTGCCTGTTCGACACCGAACGCGGGCCGATGGCGGTGGTGCTGGTGGGTGCGATGATCGTTGCCTCGATCGAGACAGTCTGGGCCGGGCTGGTCACACCGCCCAAGCGCGAGCTGAAGACCTTCCGCTACGACGAAGCCAGCCGCGCGCCGATCCATCTGGAAAAAGGCGCGGAACTGGGGCGTTTCAAGCTGGGTTCGACCGCGATCGTGCTGTTCGGGCCAGAACAGGTGAAGTGGGCCGAAGCCCTCGGCGCCGGGTCTGCCGTGCGCATGGGTGAGCAACTGGCGCTGCCGGTACAGGGCTGACCCGGGATCGCTGGGGCTGCTTTGCAGCCCCGCTGTTTCAAAGGTTCACACGCGCCCGTCGCGGTCACGCCAGCCCAGCAGATACAGCACGCCATCCAGCCCCAGCGTGGAAATCGCCTGTTTGGCAGACTGACGCACCAGCGGCTTGGCGCGGAAAGCCACGCCCAGGCCGGCCAGCGACAGCATCGGCAGGTCGTTGGCGCCGTCGCCCACGGCGATGGTCTGCTCCAGTTGCAACCCTTCCTTGTGCGCCAGCTCCTGCAGCAGGTCAGCCTTGCGCTGGGCATCGACGATCGGCTCGATCGCCACGCCCGTCACCTTGCCATCCACCACTTCCAGCTCATTGGCGAACACGTAGTCGATGCCAAGGCGTGCCTGCACCTGCTTGGCGAAGTAGGAAAAACCGCCGGAGAGGATTGCAGTCTTGTAGCCCAGGCGCTTGAGTTCAGCGAACAGGTGTTCGGCACCTTCGGTCAGGCGCAGCGAAGCGCCGATTTCGTCCAGCACGCCGACGTCCAGGCCCTTGAGCAATGCCATGCGCTCCTTGAAGCTGGCACGGAAATCCAGCTCGCCACGCATGGCGCGCTCGGTGATCGCCGAAACCTGTTCGCCGACACCTGCTGCCTTGGCCAACTCGTCGATCACCTCGGCTTCGATCAGCGTCGAATCCATGTCGAACACCGCCAGGCGGCGATTGCGACGGAACAGGTCATCCTGCTGGAAGGCGATGTCGATACCCTGCTCGGCCGACAATGCGAAGAAATCGGCGCGCAGGGACTGGGCGTCGGTCGGCTCACCGCGCACGGAGATTTCCAGGCAGGCGCGACTCTTGTCGGTGCTGGCGTCGAGCGCCACACGTGCCGAGAGGCGCTCGATCCGCTCGATGGTCAGGCCGTATTGGCTGATGACCGCACTCACACGCTGCAACTGTTCGGGCGTGACCTTGCGGCTGAGCAACGTGACGATGTGGCGATTGTCGCCATGGCCGTCCACCCATTGCTGGTAGTCTGCCTCGGAGATCGGGGTGTAGCGCGCCTGCAGGTTCAGCTCATGGGCCTTGGACTGCACCCCTTGCAGCAGGCCGGTGGCGACTTCATTGTCGGGAATATCGACCAGAATGCCGAACGACAACGTGCCATGCATGACCGCAAGACCGATGTCGAGGATGTTCACACCGCCCTGGAGCAGGACGCCGGTGATGGCCGCAGTGAGACCCGGACGGTCTTCACCAGTGATGTTGATCAGGACGATTTCGCGCAAGACCGGGCTCCAACTCGATGAAAAATGCGCATTCTACCCACTTTCCATGACCATCGGGCGCCATCGATACTTTGCCGACAAAACGCGGGTCGCTATACTGCCCAGCATCTTTTCCGCCATAAAGAGCCGCGCTCTGTGAACCGGCCCACGCCTGTCAAAACCGACAACTTCTTTCTGATGATCTTCCGAGCCCTGCGCCAGCGTCGTATTCCCCTGCCATTGCGCATCGCCAGCCACAACATTTTCCTGGTGGCGCTGGCCTTGGTGATCTATGCCTGCGTGATGGGCCTGCAGTTCAAGCAGGCCATGCACGAACAGGCCGATGCCGTCGGCCAGAGCCTGACCGTGCAGACCGCGACCTCGGCTACCGAGCTGCTGGTGTCCAACGACATCCTCAGCCTCAACGTGCTGCTGGGCAATCTGGTGAAGAACCCGCTGGTGGCCCACGCGGCGATCTACAGCGTCGACAACCGCATCCTCGCCGAGGCCGGGCAACGGCCAAAAAACAGCCTGCTGGGCGAGGCCGAAGGGGTCTACCAGACCAAGATCACCTTCCAGGACGTGACCGCCGGGCAACTGCGCATCAGCCTGGACATGAGCCAGTTCCAGCAACCGATGCTGATCAGCCTGCAGAGCATGGGCATTCTCGCGGCCATCCTGCTGGCGCTGGCGCTTACCCTCAGCCTGCGCCTGGGCCGCTTCATCTCGACGCCGCTGCTGCAATTGCGTGTCTGGCTGCGTGACCCGCACCCCTATACCCCGGCCATCGAGCGCCAGGACGAAATCGGCGATCTCGCTCGTCAGCTTCATGCCCGCCTGGCCCCGCCGCCACCGCCGGAGCCGGAAGAACAGGAAGACGACGAAGATGATTTTGCCGACCTGCATGTGGAGGAGCCGCCACGCAAGGCCGCACCCAAGCCTGTAGCGGCCAGGGTGGCCGCCCAGGACGACGACGCAGACGACGACGCCTTTGCCGACCTGATCGACGACACCGTGCACAGCCCCAAGGCACTGGCCATCCCTGAGTCTGACGAACCGAACACCAGCGCCGTGCTCGCCGTGCAACTCGGCTCCCAGGAGCAACTGCGTCGTCTGCCGCGCACGCGCCTGACCGAGTTGCTGGAGCGCTACCGCGACTGCCTCGACCAGGCCGCGTCGCTGTACGAGGGTGAAGTGCACACCCTTGACGACGGCAGCACGCTGTTGCTGTTCCACAGCCGTGACAGCGGCGAGGACTACCTCACCAATGCCATCTGCTGTGGCGAATTGCTGCGCGCCCTGGGCCACGCCCTGCAGATCGAGGTCGCCGACAGCGGTATCACCCTGCAGTTGCAACTGGGACTGGCGCTGGGTGAAGACCTGCTGGGCATGGATCAGGTCGACCTGCTGATGACCGAGAAGGCCCAGGATGCCCTGGCGCTGTCGCAACACAGCCGCAACCTGCTGCTGGTCGAGCGCCAGGTCAGCGACGACGCCCTGATCCGCCAGCGCGCGCGCATTCGGCCGATCGCCAGCCCTGAAGGCGCCTGCTGTGTCGAGCGACTGATGGAGCCCTACCCGTCGATGCTCGAGCGCCAGTTGGCGCGGATGCATGAGCGTCGGACCTGAATGGCCTGATCCGCGGTGCAGTTGTAGAAGCGGCCTTGCGTCGCGAAAGGCCTGCCATCCGGCACCCACAAAAAAGCCCGCATCACTGCGGGCTTTTTCATGTCTGTCGAATCAGAATCGATAGACTTCCATATCGGTGCGGATCGGCGAAGCCATCGGAATCCTCGACTTCTCCGGTTCCTTCTTCACCTGGACCGGAGCCGCTGGCTTTTTCGGCGCCTCTTCGGCGACCGCTGGCTGGTTCGCCAGCGGCTTGACGGCGACGCTCAGTTGCTCGACCAGCTTCTGCAGCAACTGCCCCTGGGCCTGGACCTGCGAGGCCTCGCTGCCCTCATGTTGTTGCTCGAGGTGGACGATACGGTTATCGCGCACATGACCACGACGATCCAGTACGCGCCACTGGGCATCGAGAATCGCCGGCTGGTTGACGCCCGAGTCCAGGCGGGTGATCGACAGCAGTACCTGCACATCCGGCGTGAAGCCGGTGCTGGCAGATGCAAGCACGACGCGCTGGCTGTCCAGGCGCCAGGCGAGCTGGCGCACCAGCAATTGGTCGATATCCGACGAAAGGCTGCCGGCCCAGCGACCGTCGGTCGCCGCGGTCAGGCTGCCATCAGGCTGACGTTGCAGAAAGGTTTCACGTTGCAGGTAGTCGGCTACCGATACCGGACCGAGCACGACCGCCATGCCGGCAGCCTGCGAAGGCTGGCCGGGGTCGCCGCTGTCGAGTTGGTACAGGGCCACCGGCTGGTGCATGCTGCACCCGCTCAGCCCCAGCAGACCCGTCATCAGCAGCGCAAATGGAAGGCGCAGAAATTTCATCATCCCATCCAAGCGGCCGCCGCCCGGCAACCGCAGTGATACTCGTGTGGATTCCCGCGGGCACACGGCCACGCCGGCCCCGCAAGGGGTGTATCATCCGCGAAATAGTCGCCGGACTCCAGCATTTCCGCCCGGAACGACGCTGAAAACGCCGTTCCAGACGAACAACCGGTTTACTCCGGGCGCTCCACCACCATGCCGTCGACGCGCTGGAATCCACGTGGCAATTTGCTACCACGACGTCCGCGTTCGCCTTTGTAATGTTCGAGGTCATCCGGCTTCAGTGACAGGGTACGCTTGCCAGCCTGCAATACAAGCGTCGATCCCTCGGCAATCACCGCCAGATCGGTGACGAATTCTTCACGACTGGCCACACGATCACCCGGTACGCCAATGATCTTGTTGCCCTTGCCCTTGCCCAGTTGTGGCAGGTCGGCAACCTTGAACACCAGCAGGCGGCCTTCGGTGGTGACCGCTGCCAGCCAGTCCTGTTCGCGGTCGGCGACCGGCCGTGGCGTCATCACCTTGGCGCCATTGGGCAGGCTCAACAGCCCTTTACCCGCCTTGTTCTTGGCCTGCAGGTCCTCGCCCTTGACCACGAAACCGTAACCGGCATCGGACGCCACCACATACAGCGCATCATCGTCAGGCAACAGCACGCACTCGAAGGTGGCGCCCGGCGGAGGCGTCAGACGCCCGGTCAGCGGCTCGCCCTGGCCACGGGCCGATGGCAGGCTGTGGGCCGCCAGCGAATAGCTGCGCCCGGTCGAGTCGATAAGCACCGCGAACTGGTTCGAACGCCCCGCCGCTGCGGCCTTGAAGCCATCGCCAGCCTTGTACGAAAGGCCCGTGGCATCGATGTCATGACCCTTGGCGCAACGTACCCAACCTTTTTCCGACAGCACCACGGTGACCGGCTCGGTCGGCATCAGCTCGTTTTCCGACAGAGCCTTGGCCTCGGCGCGCTCGACGATTGGCGAGCGGCGATCGTCGCCATAGGTTTCGGCGTCCTTGATCAGTTCGCTGCGTACCAGCTTGCGCAGCTTCGTCTCGCTGCCCAGCAAGGCCTGCAGCTTGGCCTGCTCCTTGAACAACTCGTCCTGCTCGCCACGGATCTTCATCTCTTCCAGGCGCGCCAGCTGACGCAGGCGGGTTTCGAGGATGTAGTCGGCCTGGATCTCGGTCAGCTCGAAACGCTCGATCAGCGCCTGTTTGGGATGATCCTCGGTGCGGATGATGTGAATCACTTCATCCAGGTTGAGGAAGGCGGTGAGCAAGCCGTCCAGCAGGTGCAGGCGCTTCTCGACCTTGTCGAGGCGGAACTGCAGGCGCCGGCGCACGGTGCCGATGCGGAACTGCAGCCACTCCTGCAACAGCGCGCGCAGGTTCTTCAACTGAGGACGGCCATCGAGGCCGATGATGTTGACGTTGACCCGGTAGCTGTTTTCAAGATCGGTGGTGGCGAACAGGTGCTGCATCAGCTCGTCGGCATCCACACGATTGGAGCGCGGGATGATGACGATGCGGCACGGGTTCTCGTGGTCCGACTCGTCACGCAGGTCGGCGACCATCGGCAGCTTCTTGTTCTGCATCTGCGCGGCGATCTGCTCCAGCACCTTGGCGCCGGAAACCTGATGCGGCAGCGCGGTGACAACGATGTCGCCGTCTTCGACTCGGTACACCGCGCGCATCCGAATCGAGCCCTTGCCGGTTTCGTAGATCTTCTGGATCTCGGCCCGTGGCGTGACGATCTCCGCTTCGGTTGGGTAGTCAGGGCCCTGGATGTGCTCGCACAGCTGCTCGATGGTCGCCTTGGGCTCGTCGAGCAGGCGCACGCAGGCGCTGGCGACTTCGCGCAGGTTGTGCGGCGGCACGTCGGTGGCCATGCCCACGGCGATACCGGTGGTGCCATTAAGCAGGATGTTCGGCAAACGTGCCGGCAATACCTGCGGCTCCTGCAGGGTGCCGTCGAAGTTCGGCACCCAGTCGACGGTGCCCTGGCCCAGCTCGCTGAGCAGCACTTCCGAGTAGCGCGACAGCCGCGCCTCGGTGTAACGCATGGCGGCGAACGATTTCGGATCGTCCGGCGCACCCCAGTTGCCCTGACCGTCGACCAGCGTGTAGCGGTAGCTGAACGGCTGCGCCATCAGCACCATGGCTTCATAGCACGCCGAGTCGCCGTGGGGGTGGAACTTGCCGAGCACGTCGCCGACGGTACGCGCCGACTTCTTGTGCTTGGAATCGGCATCCAGCCCCAACTCACTCATGGCATAGACGATGCGCCGCTGCACCGGCTTGAGGCCGTCGCCGACGTGCGGCAAGGCGCGGTCCATGATCACGTACATGGAATAGTTGAGGTAGGCCTGTTCGGTGAAGTCGGCCAGGGAACGGCGTTCGACGCCTTCGAGACTGTCCAGTAAGTCGCTCATGCGAGCCTCGTCATTTCAGGTTCTGGCGCAGCAGCATGGTGCCGCCGCGCTGAGTAAATTCAAGTTGTTTCAAAGCGCTCATGCCGAGCAGCACCGTCTGTCCGTCCAGCCCCGGCACCACCAGGGCACGCACATCACGCAGGCGGATATCCCCCAGTTGCAGGCTATCGAGCCGCGTGCGATAGCCCTCGGTGCGGCCATTGGCGGTACTGAGCATCACCGGCGCGCCGCGCTGCAGCGCCAGATCGCGAGCCAGTGCCTCGGGGATCGCCACATCGGTGGCACCGGTATCGAGCATGAAGTGCACGACCTTGCCGTTGATCGCGCCATCGGCGACGAAGTGGCCCTGGCCATTACTCAGCAGCCGCACCTCGATAAAGTCTTCGCCGCGTTCGGACTGCACGACACTGTTGGGGTTCTGCTGACGATCCTCCCACTGCCCGAAAAAGCGCGTGGCGAGAAACATCGCTGCCGCCCAGGCGAGGACCATCAGGACCCGGCCAGCCCGCTTGCCCGCTGGCTGGCTCAAGGCTTCGCGCTCCAGCCGCCCGCTGGCGCGGCAAAGCGCCAGACGATAGGGCGGTTTTCACCATCGGCACGGGTGCCGTTGTTGTTGTCCAGGCCGATCCAGGCACCGTCCTTGTCGATCACCAGGGCTTCGGCCAAGCCGAACGGCTGGTCGTAGCGACGTGTGTCGACCAGGGCATCGGCGGCGAACGACCAGCAGCGCTCGACCGCACCGGTGTCGGCGTCACGCCGGCAAATGCGGAAGGCATTGCGTTCCAGGGTGAACAGTTTGCCGTCGAACAGTGCAAGGTCCGCGAAATCTCGCGACAGCGCCCGCGAGCCTGGCATCTGTGACGGTTGCATCTCCACCCCTGCCTCGCTGAGCAGCACACAGCTGCGTCCGCAGGTCCATACCGCTTGCTGACGCTGCACGGCGATCAGCCCACGACGCTCGCGCTCGGCAGCCAACCACAGGCGGTCACCGGCCGGATTGATGGCCAGGCCCTCGAACAAGGCATTGAAGTGCAACAGCATGCCGCTGGCACGGGCCTGGCGAACCATGGCCGGATCGATCCTCAGCCAGTTCGGCTCGCCCTCGACCGGCAATTGCAGCACCGCCGCATGCGCCTCGCTGACCACATAGAAGTTGCCCGCGCTGTCACAGGTGATGCCTTCGAAATCCAGCTCGCCGCCACGGATGAACGACACTGCCCAATTTCGCGACTTCAGCCCCCAGGGCAGCCCGCTCTCCGGTACCGGCGGCGGGGTGAACACCAGGGCCTCGGCACGCCACACGCCATCCTGCTGTTCAAGCCGGTAGATTCGATCGTCGTCGCGGTCCGAGACGCCCCACAGGGCGCCACGGCACTGGGCCAGGCCCGACAGGTTACCGCCGCGCATGCCCTCGATCGGGTGCTCGGCGGTGAGCTTGAGCTCTGGCCAGTCGCTGGCGAAACTCGTCAGGCTGGCCAGCGCGAGCAAGGCTGCGACAAGCAGACGAATCAAACCAGGACCTCGGCCAGGTTGCCTTTGGTCTCCAGCCAGTTCTTGCGATCGCCCGCACGCTTCTTGGCGAGCAGCATGTCCATGATCTCGGTGGTACCGGCGAGGTCATCCAGGGTGAGCTGCACCAGGCGCCGGGTGTTCGGGTCCATGGTCGTTTCGCGCAATTGTGGCGGGTTCATTTCGCCCAGCCCCTTGAATCGGGTGACCTGGGGCTTGCCGCGCTTCTTCTCGGCGACCAGACGGTCGAGAATGCCGTCTCGCTCGGCCTCGTCGAGGGCGTAGTAGATCTCCTTGCCCAGGTCGATACGGTACAGCGGCGGCATGGCAACATAGACGTGCCCGGCCTCGACCAGCGGGCGGAAATGCTGGACGAACAGCGCGCACAGCAGCGTGGCGATGTGCAAGCCGTCGGAGTCGGCGTCGGCGAGGATGCAGATCTTGCCGTAGCGCAGTTGCGACAGGTCGGTGGCACCCGGATCGACCCCGATGGCCACGGCAATGTTGTGCACCTCCTGGCTGGCAAGCACTTCGCCGCCATCGACTTCCCAGGTGTTGAGGATCTTGCCGCGCAGGGGCAGGATCGCCTGGAACTCCTTGTCACGCGCCTGCTTCGCCGAACCACCTGCAGAGTCGCCCTCGACCAGGAACAGTTCGGCGCGCATTGGATCCTGTCCGGCGCAGTCGGCCAGTTTGCCGGGCAATGCTGGCCCTTGGGTGATGCGCTTGCGCTCGACCTTCTTGCTCGCCTTGAGGCGTCGGCCGGCGTTGCTGATCGCCAGCTCAGCCAGTTGCATGCCCAGCTCCGGGTGGGCGTTGAGCCACAGGCTGAAGGCATCCTTGACCACACCGGAAACGAACGCCGCGGCCTCGCGGGACGACAGGCGCTCCTTGGTCTGGCCGGAGAACTGCGGTTCCTGCATCTTCATCGAGAGCACGAAGGTGATGCGTTCCCACACGTCCTCGGGCGCCAGCTTGACGCCTCGCGGCAGCAGGTTGCGGAACTCGCAGAACTCGCGCATGGCATCGAGCAGGCCCTGGCGCAGGCCGTTGACGTGGGTGCCACCCTGGGCGGTAGGGATCAGGTTGACGTAGCTTTCCTGGACGCTGTCGCCACCCTCGGGCAGCCACAGCAGCGCCCAGTCCACAGCTTCTTTATGACCGGCCAGGCTGCCGCAGAACGGCTCGTCGGGCAGGCGCTGGAATTCACTGACCGAGTCGACCAGGTACGAGCGCAGACCATCCTCGTAGTGCCACTCGACCTTCTCGCCGGTGCCCTTGTCCTCGAAGCTGATCGACAGCCCCGGGCACAGCACGGCCTTGGCCTTGAGCACGTGCTTGAGGCGGCTGATGGAGAACTTGGCCGAATCGAAATACTTGGGATCGGGCGCGAAGTAGACACTGGTGCCGGTGTTGCGCTTGCCGACCGTGCCGATCACCTCAAGCTCAGTGGCCTTGAAGCCATCGGCGAAGGTCATCTGGTACTCGTTGCCGTCACGCTTGACCCGCACGCGGACCTGGGTCGACAGGGCGTTGACCACCGAAATGCCCACGCCGTGGAGGCCGCCGGAGAATTGGTAGTTCTTGTTGGAGAATTTGCCACCGGCGTGCAGCTTGGTAAGGATCAGCTCGACGCCCGATACGCCTTCTTCAGGGTGGATATCCACCGGCATGCCGCGACCATCGTCGCTGACTTCCAGCGAGTGGTCGGCGTGCAGCACGACCTGGATCGACCGGGCATGACCGGCGAGGGCTTCGTCGACGCTGTTGTCGATGACTTCCTGGGCCAGGTGGTTGGGCCGGCTGGTGTCGGTATACATGCCCGGCCGCTTGCGGACCGGGTCAAGGCCGGAGAGGACTTCGATGGCGTCTGCGTTATAGGCGCTAGCGCTGGGATTGGCCATGGGTTCTCGTCGTCAGTCTGGTGAATGCAAAAAGGTCAAAATACAGAAAAATCAAGCGCGTCATACTGCGCCCTGGCAATGCCGGCGAAGGCCAGCAAGGCCGGCAGACGCTGGGCGAAGCCTTGGAAGCTGTGGTCGCCGCCGGCCTCGATACGCAGGGCACAGGCCCGGTAATAACGCTCGGCGTGGCGATAGTCCAGCGTTTCATCGGCGGTCTGCAACCACACTTGATAGCGTGAGGCATCTTCGGGGGGTGGCATTTCCATTTCGGCCAGGGCCTGAACATGGTCGTGGGTCAGCTCCCAGGTTTCACCGCTGTAGTGGTTGCGCTGAGTACCGAGGTAGCCGTCGAAATGCTTGTGCGGGGTCACGGCCGGATTGACCAGCAGGGCCTTGAGGCCATGGCGCTCGGCCAGGTGCGTGGCATAGTAGCCGCCGAGGGAGCTGCCGAGCAGCAGCGGCGTGCCGAGTTCGGCGATGCACGCTTCGAGCTGAGCCATCGCCTGGCGCGGATGATGGTGCAGTTCGGGGACGCGCAACTGCGCGCTCAAGCCGAGCTGTTGCATCACCGCCGCGAGCTGGCGCGCCTTGGTGGACCGCGGCGAGCTGTTGAAGCCATGGATATAGAGGATGGAACCCGACATGCTGCCCCCGGAATCTGTGGCTTCGCGCCCGACGATGCGGGCACAGGGACGCGCAGTGTAGCGCGTTCGCCGGGTTTTGGCGCAAGGGTGGGATTTTCGCAACACAATCTTCAAATCCAACGACGGGCGCGACCTTCGCAGGAGCAGTAAATCTGTCAGTAACCCGGGCTGTTGAAATCCAGGGTCACCACGAAATCCCTCGCCCGCTCGACACCGGTCTCCAGCCGTCCGTCTGCATGCAGCCGCAGCCAGCGATACCCTGGCTGCTCTTCACTGACCTTGAAGTCTTCGCTGCGCGCGGCGAACTGGATGCAGGTCGAGGGCGTGGCCAGCAAGCGAATACCGTCGCGGACCTCGTCCCACTCCTGATGGATGTGCCCCCACAGCAACGCCTTCACCTGTGGATATGCCCGCAGACGCTGCAGCAGCTCATCGGCATTGCGCAAGCCGATCGGTGCAATCCAGGCGCAGCCGATATCCACCGGCTGGTGGTGGCAGCACACCAGGCAGTGGCGCTCCCCCACCGACGCCAGCGCGTTATCGAGGGTCGAGAGCTGGTCTTGTTCAAGAAGCCCATGGGTGGCACCCAGCACCGCCGAGTTGAGCATCACCACGCGCCAGGCGCCAATGTCGGTAACGGCATGGACCAGATCTGGCGCCACACGCGCCATGACCCTGGCCTCGTCATGGTTGCCCGGCAACCAACGGGTCGGCACGGCAAAACCCTCCGTCAGCTCTCGGAACGCAGCGTAGGACGCCACGCTGGCGTCCTGGGACAGGTCCCCAGTGCACAGCAACAGGTCGATGCGTGGTTGCTCGCGACGCACCTGGCTCACCACGTGGCGCAGACTGTCACGGGTGTTGAGGCCCAGCAGGGTGCCAGCCGGATCAGCGAACAGGTGGGCGTCGGTGAGCTGCACCACATGCACCGGAGCCTGTACGGAAGGAATGGGTGAATGCGACAAAGGCCGTCTCCTTGATCGGATTCGGCACGATTATGGCCGTAGAAAGCGTTGGAGCAAATACTCGAAACCAACCGACGTCACATTTCAACGCACGGTTTCGTACTCGTGGCCGCAGGCCAGGCAATGGCTCAGCCATTCACCGAGAAACAGGTTGAGCTGGGCCTTCTCGTCGGGTTGGTGCATGGCCGCGTTGGGGTACGGATAGATGCTGCGCAGGCGCCGAGCGTGCTCGGCACTCACCACTTCGGCCATGCGCGCATCGTGATAGACCTGGACCTCGAGTTGCGGCACCGGCAGCCACGGCAGGCTGTGCTCCTGGCATATCCGCAGCGTGGTGGTGTAGGGGCAGGCCAGCACTACGTCGAGCACCAGCACGCCAAGCATCTGGTCGCCCTGGGTCATGCCGATGCGTCGCGAGCTTTGCGTGGTGCGCATGTCCGGCAGCAGGCGCATCAGCCGTGCGTAATTGGCCTCGCAGGCAGCCTGCAGGCCGACGAGGTCGACCCGGTAGCGTTCGCGCAGCAGGTTCACTTCCACATCCCCCGGACTTCGTCACGGTTCAGCGCCAGCCACTGCAAGGCGATGATGCTTGCCGCGTTGGCGATGCGCCCATCGCGAACCGCCTGCAAGGCATCCTCGAACGACCAGACGCGCACGCGGATATCCTCGCCCTCTTCTTCCAGCCCGTGCAGGCCACCGGCACCCTCGCTGCTGCATCGCCCGAGGAACAGATGGACATACTCGTCACTGCCGCCAGGCGACGGGAAGTATCGGGTCATCGGCCACAGTGCGGAGAAGCTCAGGCCTGCCTCTTCTTCAGCTTCACGGTGGGCGACCTCCTCAGGTTGCTCATCCTTGTCGATCAGCCCGGCGACCAGCTCGATCAGCCAGGGGTTGTCGGTCTTGTCCAGCGCACCGACGCGAAACTGTTCGATCAGCACCACTTCGTCACGCAGCGGATCGTAGGGCAGCACGCAGACGGCATCGTGGCGCACGAACAGCTCACGGCTGATCTCGCGCCCCATGCCACCGGCGAACAGCTCGTGGCGCAGGCGCACCTTGTCGAGCTTGTAGAAGCCCTGGAAGCAATTGGCCCGTTCGACGATCTCGACCGCCTTGGGCACCGAATTCAAGGTGTCTGACATGGAATTCCTCATTACATCAACGACTGCGTCGCGCCATCCTACTCTGCGTGCCGCCACCTTTCATCCCTTTCCGGCGACCGGGACAGGCTGTCCTCACTCTGTTAGCTTAGTGGCGAACCGAAGGCCCTGCCGACGGTCCAAGGCCGATCATCCATGTTCTGCAAGGATCACCATGACGCTCGTCAAACTGACTGCCGTCGCCCTGCTGGCGTTGACCCTCGGCGCCTGCCAGAGCTTGTTCACGCCCAACTATCGCGCACCGCTCGAGGTCAAGCGCGACGCCTGGGAACACGTCAAACCCGGTTGCAGCGAGCGTGATTGCCCGCTGGTGAACATCGACACCGTGCACTTCCCGGCGCTGCCCAAGCTTGATGCCATCGTCGAGCGTCGCTTGCTGCAACTGACCGAAGACAACCAGCGCGGTACCACACCCACCACATTGCAGCAGTATGAGCAGCAATACCTGGCCAGCGCACAAGCGCGCAACAGCAGCTACCTGCAGGCCAAGGTACGCGAGCAGCATGACGGACTGGTGATCGTCGAGCTGTCCAGTTACCTGGACAGCGGCGGTGCCCACGGCATGCCGGGGCGGGCCTTCATCAACTATTCACGCAAGCAGGACAAGGTGCTCACGCTCCAGGACATGCTGGTGCCTGGCCAGGAAGAGACGTTCTGGAAGACCGTCGAGGAGTCGCACCGCGCCTGGCTGATCAGCACCGGCATGGACAAGGACGCCGAGTTCGTGAAGACCTGGCCATTCAAGCGTTCGCCGCACATCGCCCTGACGTACGGCGCGGTGGTGGTGAAATATGAGGTCTACGCGATCGCGCCCTATTCCATGGGCCACGTCGAACTGAAGATCCCTTATCCGCGCCTGAACGGCGTCATCAAGCCCGAGCTGTTTCCCGGCCGCGGATAACACCCAGCACCCCATATAGGCCACCTGCCAGCAGCAAGGCTGGGAGGGTCGCCCCAAGCTCTGGCGCCTCGTGCGCCAGCAGGTGGTAGACCACCACCCCCGCCAGCCAGGCCAGCAGCGCCGGCCAATGCAGTCCCGGCACCTGCTGCGGCAGGCGGCGACGGCGGATCACGAAGTGATCCATCAGCACCACACCGAATAGCGGCGCGAACACCGAACCGATCAACAGCAGGAAGTTCTGGTACTGGGCCAGCGGTGCCAACAGTGCAATCAGGGTGCACAGCAGACCGATCGCCAGCGCCAGGTGCTCGACCTTCAGCTTCACCAGCAGCCCCGTGGACACTGCCGCCGAATGGATGTCCGCAAAGGCGTTTTCCGACTCGTCCAGCAGGATAAGCAACAGCGGGATCCCCAGCCCTGCACCAGCCAGCGCCAGCAGCAAGGCATTCACTTCACCACTCGGAGCGAACGCCAGGGTATAGGCCACGCCCAGGCTCATCAGCCAGGCGTTGCCGATGAAAAAGCCCAGCGCGGTGCCGCCGAAGACGCGGCTGGCACGCTTGCCGAAGCGCGAGTAGTCGGCGATCAGTGGCAGCCACGATAGCGGCATGGCGATGACGATATCGAAGCCCACCGCCAGCGACAGCGAGCCATCGCCTGGGCGCCGCCAGAGGTCGGCAAGATCGGCCTTGGCGAACAGATTCCATGTCAGCCACAGGCAGGCGCCGAGCAGCAGCCAGATCCCCCACTTGCGCAACACCTTGCGCACGAAGGCCAACGGGCCGCTGACGGCCAGCAGGGTTGCCAGCGCGCCGAAGCACAGGGTCCAGAGCAGCGGGCTGTTCCAGGCGCTGCCTTCGCCGAAGGTGCGTGCGCCCAGCAGGCTGGCGGCGTCACGCATGACAATGATCTCGAACGATCCCCAGCCGACCAGTTGCAGCAGGTTGAGCAACGCCGGCAGACGCGCGCCATGGCGCCCCAGCGACAGGCGCAGACCGGCCATCGCAGAAAGGCCGGTATCGCTGCCGGTCACCCCCACTGCCGCAAGCAACAGCACCCCGACCGCCGTACCGAGCACGATCGCCAGCACCGAGCCCGCCAAGCCCAGGCCCGGTGCGAGCAAGGCACCAACCTGCAGGACCATCAGGCCGATGCCGAGGGAGAACCACAACGAGAACAGATCGCGGGCGCCGAACAGGCGCTGGCTGGAGGGGACCGGGTGATCGGGCGAGAAATGGCTGGGGGTGGTCATTGGAAGGGTCGCCAAAGGGGTTGGGATGTGTGGTGAAGCCTCCGGCCCTTTCGCGGACAAGCCCGCTCCTAGTTTGTGGGAGCGGGCTTGCCCGCGAAAGGGCCGGAGGCCTCGATACAAATGCAAAGACAGAGTGGCTCACCACCACCCTGCCGGCATCACTTACACCTTGTGATAAAGCTGGCTGCCTTCCTGGCGGAACCGCTCGGCCTGCTCGCGCATGCCCTGCTCGGCGGTCACATCCACGGCTTCGATCTTGGCCGCGTACTCGCGCACTTCCTGGGTGATCTTCATCGAACAGAACTTCGGCCCGCACATCGAGCAGAAGTGGGCAACCTTGGCCGATTCCTTGGGCAGGGTCTCGTCGTGGAACGAGCGTGCGGTGTCCGGATCCAGGCCGAGGTTGAACTGGTCTTCCCAGCGGAACTCGAAGCGCGCCTTGGACAGTGCGTTGTCGCGGATCTGCGCGCCCGGGTGGCCCTTGGCAAGGTCGGCGGCATGCGCGGCGATCTTGTAGGTGATGATGCCGGTCTTGACGTCATCCTTGTTCGGCAGGCCCAGGTGCTCCTTGGGCGTGACGTAGCAGAGCATGGCGCAGCCGAACCAGCCGATCATCGCCGCACCGATACCGGAGGTGATGTGGTCGTAGCCCGGTGCGATGTCGGTGGTCAGCGGGCCAAGGGTGTAGAACGGCGCCTCGTCGCAGCACTCCAGCTGCTTGTCCATGTTCTCCTTGATCAACTGCATCGGCACATGGCCTGGGCCTTCGATCATGCACTGCACGTCGTGCTTCCAGGCGATCTTGGTCAGCTCGCCGAGGGTTTCCAGCTCACCGAACTGGGCGGCATCGTTGGCGTCGGCGATCGAGCCCGGACGCAGGCCATCGCCCAGCGAGAAGCTGACGTCGTAGGCCTTCATGATTTCGCAGATCTCGTCGAAATGCGTGTAGAGGAAGTTTTCCTTGTGATGCGCCAGGCACCACTTGGCCATGATCGAACCGCCACGGCTGACGATGCCGGTGACGCGCTTGGCGGTCAGCGGCACATAGCGCAGCAATACGCCGGCGTGGATGGTGAAGTAGTCCACGCCCTGCTCGGCCTGCTCGATCAAGGTGTCGCGGAACAGCTCCCAGGTCAGGTCTTCGGCAACGCCGTTGACTTTTTCCAGGGCCTGGTAGATCGGCACGGTGCCGATCGGGACCGGCGAGTTGCGAATGATCCACTCGCGAGTCTCGTGGATGTGCTTGCCGGTGGACAGGTCCATGACCGTGTCCGAGCCCCAACGGATACCCCAGGTCAGCTTGGCCACTTCTTCCTCGATCGAGGAACCCAGGGCGCTGTTGCCGATGTTGCCGTTGATCTTCACCAGGAAGTTGCGGCCGATGATCATCGGCTCGAGTTCGGTGTGGTTGATGTTGGCAGGGATGATCGCGCGACCGCGGGCGATCTCTTCACGTACGAATTCGGGGGTGATCTCCTTCGGGATGCTGGCCCCGAAGCTGTGACCGGCGTGCTGCTGGTCGAGCAGGCCGGCAGCGCGGGCCTCCTGCAGTTTCATGTTCTCGCGGATGGCGACGTATTCCATCTCGGCGGTGATGATGCCCCGGCGTGCGTAGTGCATCTGCGAGACGTTGGCACCGGCCTTGGCGCGGCGTGGGTTGCGGACGTGGGCGAAGCGCAGCTTGGCGAGTTCGGCGTCGTTCAGGCGCTGCTGGCCGAAATTCGAGCTCAGGCCTTCCAGGCGCTCGGTATCGCCACGCGCGTCGATCCAGGCCGAACGCACATCGCCCAGGCCCTTGCGCACATCGATGATGACGTTGGGATCGGTGTAGGGGCCGGAAGTGTCATAGACCAGCACCGGCGCGTTCTTCTCGCCGCCGAAGTCGGTGGGGGTATCATGCAGGCTGATCTCGCGCATGGGCACGCGGATGTCCGGGCGCGAGCCTTGGACGTAGACCTTGCGCGAATTGGGCAAGGGTTGCACGGACTGCTGGTCGACTTTGGCCGACTCGCTCAGGCTGATCGCTTTTTCTTGTTTACTCATCACAGGCTCTCCAGACAGCTTCCTAGCGGGCGGAATGTCGGGGAGAACCTGAAAGGCGCGGACGCACCCCTTGGGTGGAGTGCAGTGCCGGATACATGGGGTGCCTTGGCTGCACGACAGCCTGACATTCCCGGACCTGGCACAAGAGGCTCCCCGGGAAGGCGAGCAATCTTGTTCCCTACGCAGGCGCTAACCTGATCAGGTTCAACGGGATCCGGAAACTCTCCGATCTCAGCCTTCGATTCAAGGCACCCCGACAAGAACGTGCGCAGTCTAGACTGGAGTGGTCGGCAAAGCCAAGCGCGTAAATGCACGAGAGACGAAAGGTGCAACAGGCGGATTGTTGCCGACAGCCAGCGGCACTACACTGGCGCATCGCACGAAACTCAACAGTTCAGAAATTCAATTTCGTACAAGGATTGCCCTATGCTGCGCAAACTTTCACTGGCGATTGCCGTGTCTTGTGCGTCCAACGGAGTGGTCTGGGCAGCGGATGTGCCCACGACGGTGAAGACCGACCTGGTCAGCGTCTACCAGGAAGCGGTGAACAACAACGCCGACCTCGCCGCCGCCCGCGCCGACTACGGCGCCCGCCGTGAAGTGGTACCGCAGGCCAGGGCAGGCCTGCTGCCCAATCTGTCCGCCGGTGCGGAAATGATGAACACCCGCACCAAGCTGGACGAACCCTCGATCACCTCCAACCGCAGCGGTAACTCCTGGAGTGCCACACTGTCGCAGCCGATCTTCCGTGCCGACCGCTGGTTCCAACTGCAGGCCGCCGAGGCGGTCAACGAGCAAGCGGCGCTGGAGCTGTCGGCCACCGAGCAGAACCTGATCCTGCAAACGGCCGAAAACTATTTCGCCGTCTTGCGCGCGCAGGACAACCTGGCTTCGACCAAGGCCGAGGAGGCAGCGTTCAAGCGCCAGCTCGACCAGTCCAACGAGCGTTTCGACGTCGGGCTCTCCGACAAGACCGACGTGCTGCAATCCCAGGCCAGCTACGACACCGCCCGTGCCAATCGGATCATCGCCGAGCGCCAGGTGCAGGACGCCTTCGAGGCGCTGGTGACCTTGACCAACCGCGAGTATGGGTCGCTGCAGGGTGTGGTCCACAGCTTGCCGGTGCAGGTACCGGCGCCCAACGACGCCAAGGCCTGGGTGGAGACCGCCGCACGGCAGAACCTCAACCTGCTGGCGACCAACCACGCCGTCGATGCCGCCGAGGAAACCTTGCGCCAGCGCAAGGCCGGCCATGCCCCGACCCTCGATGCCGTGGCGCGTTACCAGAAGGGCGACAACGACAACCTCGGCTTCACCAACCCTGCGCCGCAACCCGGCGTGCGCTACGGCGGTGACGTGGAGCAGACCAGCATTGGCCTGCAACTGAACATTCCGATCTACAGCGGCGGGCTGACCAGCTCACAGGTGCGTGAAGCCTATGCCCGCCTGAGCCAAAGCGAACAGCAGCGCGAAAGCCTGCGCCGCCAGGTGGTGGAGAACACTCGCAACCTGCACCGCGCGGTGAATACCGATGTGGAGCAGGTGCAGGCCCGCAAACAGTCGATCATCTCCAACCAGAGCGCCCTGGAAGCCACCGAGATCGGCTACCAGGTCGGCACCCGAAACATCGTCGACGTGCTCGATGCGCAGCGCCAGCTCTACACTTCGGTGCGCGACTACAACAACAGCCGCTACGACTACATCCTCGACAACCTTCGCCTCAAGCAGGCCGCCGGCACGCTGAGCCCGCAAGACCTTCAAGACCTGGGGCGCTACCTGAAAGCTGACTACAACCCGGACAAGGACTTCCTGCCGCCGGATCTTGCGGCCGCAGCCGCGAAGAACTTCGAGCGGCGGCCCTGAAGAACATGACAAGGGGCGAGCTGGCGGCTCGCCCGTTGTGCAGTTCAGTCCATGACAAATTTCACGGTATTTCGATTACCATCCTGCGTCAGCTCATGCGTGCAGGAGGCCAATTCGGGGCCCGTCGAGCTTGCAGAGGGCTGCAGACTCGCTGTTTCGGCCGTGTACTTGATAGTGTAGATGCAGGTGCGGTCACCGCTAGCCAGCGAGAACGACTCATGGAAGTCGTTACTCCCTAGCTCCCGTTCAACGAAATACAACCCTCCTCGACTTACATCGTCCACGTTGAACGAAGCTTGGTCGTCCACAACGAAGGTGTCGCCATACACATCGACGTTTGCGTTAGGATCCGCATGATCCACGAGCATCTCAATCCAGGGACCGTCGAATCCTCCGGTCTCGACAGGCCGAGGTGCAAGGTATGCGAATGCGGGAAGCGACGCCATGAGCAAAGCGAAAGACAGGGCAAGAGAGCGCATGTGGTAGTTCTCCAATAGGGATGCCCCAGCGGCATCCTCATGTCGAGCCTACTGACATCCCACTCAGCCACATCGCCACATAATTACCACCCTGATCTCATGCCGAACACATCCATGCAGACGGTCGAAAGAGGACATCATGAACGCGTCTGGATGAGCTTCCCAAGGGCCTCGAGCAATCGTTGCAGGGCACCCTGGTTGGCCTGCATCACCGCCCTGCCTGCCTCGCCCATGCGCCGACAATCCTGGGGAAGCTCAATCAGGCGTCGGACCGCAGCGGCCAGTCCTTCGGCGTCGTCCACCTGTTGTAACGCACCAGCTTCACGCAACATCGCGCTGATCTCGAGGAAGTTGAACACGTGCGGGCCGGTAATTACCGGCAATGCGAGCGCTGCCGGCTCCAGCGGATTGTGCCCGCCAGTGGGCACCAGGCTGCCGCCCACGAAGGTGATATCAGCCAAGGCGTAGAGGAACATCAACTCGCCCATGGTATCGCCAAGCAGGACCTGGACCTGCCCGTCTACCGCCGCACCCGAAGAACGTCGCACCGTGGTGAAACGTTCGCGACACAGTTCATGCACCGCATCGAAACGCTCCGGGTGACGTGGCACCAGGATCAGGAGTGCATCGCCATGCACCTGCAGCAGGCGCTGGTGGGCTTCGAGAATGAGCGCATCCTCGCCCTCATGAGTGCTGGCGGCAATCCACACTGGCCGCTGCAGGGCCGACCACTGCTCGCGCAACTGGCGGGCATGTGGCAGTAGTTGATCGTGCACCTTCAGGTCGAACTTGATCGAACCGGTCACCTGCACGCACTGCGCACGGGCGCCCAGACTGCGGAAACGCTCGGCCTCGGTCTCGGTCTGTACCGCAATCAGGCTCATCTCTTCGAGCATCGGCCGGGTCAGGCCGGCGAAACGAGCATAACCGCGTGCCGAACGCTCCGACAACCGCGCATTGGCCAGGGCCACGGGAATACCGCGCCTGGCGCACTGGTGGATATGGTTGGGCCACAGTTCGGTTTCCATGATGATGCCCAGCTTCGGACGCACATGATCGAGGAAGCGCGCCGCTGCCCAGGGCAGATCGTAGGGCAGATAACAATGCTGGACCCGCGGCTCGCTGGCGAACATCGCGCGGATACGCTCCGAGCCGGTCGGGGTCATGCAGGTCAGCGTAATGGGCAGGTCCGGGTAAGCCGCGAGCAGTGCCTTGACCATCGGCGCCGCAGCGATGCTCTCGCCCACCGATACCGCATGCACCCAGATACCGCCCTGGCGCATGGCCGGAAGCTTGCAGGCAAAGCGCTCGGCGATGCGCTGGCGATACGCTGGCGCCTTGCGCCCACGCAAGAACAGGCGCAGCGCGACCAGCGGCAGGCCCAGGTGAAACAGCAGGGTGTAGAGGGTTCTGTTCATGGCGCCGCAGTTTACTAGGGTCTGTCTGAAATGTGTCTGCACTCGCCCATACTACGTTGAAGACAGCCACCTCAGATTCACGGGAAAAAGGTCTGTCAGACTAGCCGATTGCCCGCAGGTGCATGGCAAAGCGCTCAGCCAGCCATTGGGCTGCCGGCCCAAGCGGCTCGTCGCGCCGCCAGGCCAGCTCGGCAACCAGCGCCGGCGGGCGCCATTCGCTATCGAGCTCGACCATGTGCGCCTGGTACGTCGGGTACTGCACCACGTGCCGTGGCAGCCAGGCCCAGCCCAGACCGCGCATCAGCAACTCGGCCATGACGTAGAAGCTGTCGGCACGCCAGACCTGAGCGCTGACCGGCTCGCCGCCCGGATAGTCGCTGTCCTGTGGGGCGATGAGCAACTGCCGGTGACGCGCCAGCTGCTGACAGGTTACCCGTCCGGCATGGGCAAGCGGATGATGCGCAGCACAGACCGTGACCATCTCGACGCTGCCCAGGGTACGGCGCTCCAGCGAGTCCGGGATGCTTTCGTGATGAAAAAACAAGCCGAGATCTGCCCGCCGCCCGACCAGCTTGCGCGCCACGTCGCCCTGTGCGCCACTGGCCAGTTGCACCTGGAGAAAGGGGAACTGGCTGGCCAGCTCATCAAGGCTGTCGATCACCGGCTGGTAGGGCATGGCTTCGTCCTGAGCCACCCGCAGCAGCGGTTCCTGGCCGCGCATCAAGGCCTGGGCGCGACCATCGAGCCGCTCGCACTGGCGCAACAACTCCTGAGCGTCACGCAGCAAGGCTTCGCCACTTTCGGTCAGACGCGGCTGACGACCACTGCTGCGTTCGAAAAGGATCACGCCAAGGTCTGCTTCAAGCAGCGCAATGGCGTTGCTCACGGCCGACTGCGCCTTGCGCTGGGCACGGGCCACGGCAGAAAACGAGCGTAGCTCGGCGACCTGGACGAAAAGCCGCAACTGTTCAAGGTTCCACTGTTCGGCCATTACCTATCTCCAGAATCGATAGGTAATGACTTTACCGCAATCAGGAACAACCTAGAATGCCAGACCAGTAACTAGAGGAAACCGATCATGAATGCCTACACCTATCTCGCCATCGCCATCTGCGCCGAGGTCATCGCCACCGCTTCGATGAAAGCGGTCAAGGGCCTGAGTACGCCGTTGCCGTTGCTGCTGATGGTGTGTGGCTATGCCGTGGCCTTCTGGATGCTCACGCTGGTGGTGCGCAGCATTCCAGTGGGTATCGCCTACGCGGTGTGGTCCGGCATGGGGATCGTGCTGATCAGCATCGCAGCGCTGGTGATCTATGGGCAGAAGCTGGATGTACCGGCCATGCTGGGGATGGCGATGATCGTAGGGGGTGTGGTGGTGATCCAGGTCTTCTCCAAGACAGCTGGGCATTGATCGATAGGCAACATTGCCGGGCACGGGCTGTATACTGGGCAATCGTTCCAGTTTTCGAGGTGCCCGCATGCCATCCGCCATTTCCACTGACGTCCTCATCGTCGGCGCCGGGGTCGCAGGCCTCTGGCTCAATGCCCGGCTGCGTCGCCAGGGCTATTCGACGGTGCTGGTGGAGCGCGCCAGCCTTGGCGGCGAGCAGACCATCAAGTCCCAGGGCATCATCCATGGCGGCACCAAGTACGCCCTGCATGGCGCGCTGACCGGCGCTTCGGAGGCCATCGCCGACATGCCGCGGCGCTGGCGCGAGGCCCTGGCCGGCAGCGGCGAGCTGGACCTGCGCGACACCCGCCTGCTCTCCGATGCCCACTATCTATGGTCGCCCGGCACCTTGGCCGGCAACCTCACCAGCTTCTTCGCCAGCAAGGCCGTGCGCGGCCGGGTCGATCAGGTCAAGGGCGAGCAGTTGCCACCGGCCCTGCAGGACCGCGCCTTCAAAGGCAAGGTCTACCGTCTGGCCGAGCTGGTCATCGATGTACCCAGCCTGCTCGGCAACCTGGCGCAACTGGCCGGTGACAGCCTGCTCGCTGGCGAGCGGATCGAACCACTGCACGAAGGCCAGGCGCTGGTCGGCCTGAAGGTCGATGGTCGCGAGATCCGCGCCCAACGCATCGTGCTCAGTGCCGGCGGCGGCACCGAGGACCTGCTGCATGCCCTCGGCCTGAGCCAACCCGCGCAGCAGCGCCGCCCCTTGCATATGGTCCTGGCCAAAGGCCCCAACCTCAAGCCGCTGTACGCCCACTGCCTGGGCGGTGGCACCAAGCCACGGGTCACCGTGACCACCCACCCGGCGGCCGATGGCCAGTGGGTCTGGTACCTGGGCGGCGACCTCGCCGAAGCCGATGGCGTGGCCCGCGAGCCAGCCGCGCAGATTGCCGCAGCGCAAAAAGAGATCGCCGGCCTGCTGCCCTGGGTCGATCAAAGCCAGGTGCGCTGGGCCACCTTGCGCGTCGATCGCGCAGAGCCCGCACAGTCGGGCCTGGTACGCCCCGACAACGCCTTCCTCAGCGAGCAGGAGCGCCTGCTGGTTGGCTGGCCGACCAAGCTGGCGCTGGCGCCAGACTTCTCCGACCGCGTCCTGGCCGCCTTCGAGCGCGATGGTATTCGCCCGAGCGCCCAGGCCGACCTGACGGACTTGCCGCGTCCCCCACTCGGCATGCCGGCCTGGGAGCAACTGCTGCCATGAGCCTGCCGACCCTGCACGATTTCCACCGTCCCTTGGGCGGCACCGGCCTGAAGGTATCGCCACTGGGGCTGGGCACGGTCAAGCTTGGCCGCGACCAGGGCGTGAAGTATCCCAACGGCTTCACCATCCCCGGCGACGACGAGGCCCGCCTGCTGCTGTCGCAGGCTCGCGAGCTGGGTATCAACCTGATCGACACCGCGCCGGCCTATGGTCGCAGCGAAGAGCGTCTCGGCCCGTTGCTGCGTGGCCAGCGTAACGACTGGATCATCGTCAGCAAGGTCGGCGAAGAGTTCGAAAACGGCCTGTCGCACTTCGACTTCAGCGCCGTCCATACCCGACGCTCGGTCGAGCGCAGCCTCAAGCGCCTGGAAACCGACCGTATCGAACTGGTACTGGTGCACTCCGACGGCAATGACCTGGCCATCCTCGAGCAGCAAGAGGTCTACCAGACACTCGCCGCGCTCAAGCAGGAGGGTAAGATCCTCGGCTATGGCTTTTCCGGCAAGACCGCCGTCGGCGGCCTGAAAGCACTGGAACAGGGCGACTGCGCGATGATCACCTACAACCTCAACGAGCAGGCGGAGCGCCCGGTGCTGGACTACGCTGCCGAACACGGCAAGGCCATCCTGGTGAAGAAGGCCCTGGCCAGCGGGCATATCTGCCTGTCTCCAGGAGTCGACCCGGTCCAGGCCAGCTTCGAGCTGCTGTTCGCCCATCCGGGGGTCAGCAGTGCTATTGTCGGCACCATCAATCCGTTGCACCTGGCCCACAACGTGGCCACCGTCGCCCGTATTCTGGGCCAGGCCTGAGCCGCTCACGCGGCCGCCGAATGCAAGGAGGAGCCTCGTGGCGCGTACGCTTATCCGCAAGAACCCGAGCAACTTCAAGACCCTGCCGCTGCATGTCGAAGCCACCCCGGAACGCCTGAGCTACCAGAGCATCGGTATGCCGCTGAACTTCGCGCAGACCCTGCAACGGCGCAAGGCGATCCAGCTGGATGACAGCGAACGCTTCGTCATCGAACTGGCCAACCTGGGCGTTTCGGTACGCCTGACCCTCAACTGGCAGAACCGCGACTACTGGGTGCTGGTGCGCCAGCGCCGCCAGGACCGCGGCGATGTCGTACTCAAGCTGATCTCCGGTTACGTACCTGCCCAGGAGCTCAACCTCCCGCTGCACACGGCCATTCAGGAAGTGGCAGAAGAATGCCTGCTGGAAACCCCGGAAGGTTGGCTGGGCGGACGTTTCAACGACACTTGGCTACCCGCCCCTTATGCCGCGGCCCTGCACTACCGCGAAGCCCTGCCCTTCACCCTGAGCCCGGCCTCGGGCGCGGCGCGGCCGGTACACTGCGGCAACCTGATGCTGCTCGAGCGACCACGGGCCTATGTGCACCTGCCCACCGCCTCGCTGCAACTGATTTACGATCTGCGCCTGCAAGTCCCCAAGGAGGCCAAGTCGCTCAGCCTGTTCCACGTCGACGAGCGCCTGGAAGGCGACCAACTGGTGGCCCGGCTCAACCGCAAGCGCCCCGACCTGTATCTGATGCCCCTGAAGGACGGCAAGCCACTGGCGGAGCTGTACACCCTGAAGAAGGACCAGCTGATACCCGCGAGCACGCGCGGGCTGTACCTGGCCGAAAGCTTCGCCCTGCAGGATGGGTGGGTGGTGAGGGAAGAGCGCGTGCGCTGGCGGGAATGGGTGCGTCAGCAAGGGTTGGTGGAGAGCCGGCCCGAGAAGCCTTCGCACCTGCAGCGGTTCAGCGACAAGGCGCGGGCGTTGCTGCAGCGGGCAAAGACCACACTGCATAAATAGCAGCAGCGGCGCCTGGCCGCTGCAACCTGCCCCGCGATCACCGGTGGTACGCGATGCAGCACCTGCTTAGTTCTTGCGGATCTTCTCGACGATCGCGGTGGTCGAGCTGTTCTCGACCAAACCCAGCACTTTCACCGTACCGCCATAGGCCTTGACGATATCCGCCCCGACCACCTGGTCGATCCCGTAATCGCCGCCTTTGACCAGCACATCCGGCTTGACCTGGCGCAGCAGGTTTTCAGGTGTTCCCTCAGGGAAACTGATGACCCAGTCCACCGCCCCCAGGCCGGCGAGCACCGCCATGCGGCGATCGACGCTGTTGATCGGACGCCCAGGCCCCTTGAGACGGCTGACCGAAGCATCGTCGTTGATCGCAACGATGAGGCGATCCCCTTGGGAACGGGCCTGCTCCAGATACGTCACATGCCCGGCATGGAGAATGTCGAAGCAACCGTTGGTGAAGACGATCTTCTCGTTGTGCGCACGCGCGTCGTCGATGGCCAGCAACAACTGCTCGAGCCCCAGCACACCGCGCTCGGAGCCTTCTTCGCGCTGGATCGCCCGGCGCAACTCCGGGGCGCTGATGGCCGCCGTACCCAGCTTGCCGACGACGATGCCCGCAGCCAGGTTGGCCAGGGCCACCGCATGCGGGAGGTCCTCGCCTGCGGCAATGGCAGCCGCCAGCGTCGAGATGACGGTATCGCCAGCACCGGTGACGTCGAACACCTCGCGGGCGCGGGCCGGCAGGTGCAAGGCCGGATGGCCGGTGCGCAGCAGGGTCATGCCATGCTCCCCACGGGTCACCAGCAACGCGCCGAGGTCAAGATCTTCGAGCAATTGCAAACCCTTGGCGACCAGATCGGCTTCATCGGCGCAACGCCCGACGATGGTCTCGAACTCGCTGAGGTTGGGGGTGATCAGGCTGGCACCGCGATAGATGGAAAAATCCTTGCCCTTGGGGTCGGCCAGTACCGGGATGCCCTTGCTGCGAGCAGCCTGGATCAGCGACTGGTGGTTCTTCAGCGCGCCCTTGCCGTAATCCGACAGCACCAGCACCTTGACGCCTCCGAGCAGCGCATCGACCTCGGCCCCCAGCGACAGCGGATCGGTGGCGAAGGGCTCTTCGAAATCGATGCGCAGCAATTGCTGGTGGCGGCTCATGACCCGCAGCTTGACGATGGTGGGCTGGTGCGCAATGCGCTGGAACACCGACCGCACACCAGCGGCCTGCAGGCTGTTGGCCAGGCTGTCGGCCGCTTCGTCCTGGCCGGTGACGCCCACCAGCGAAGCCGGGGCGCCAAGCGCTGCGATGTTCAAGGCAACGTTGGCCGCACCGCCGGGCCGATCCTCGATCTGGTCGACCTTGACCACCGGTACCGGCGCTTCCGGCGAGATACGCGATGTACCGCCATGCCAGTAGCGGTCGAGCATCACATCGCCGACCACCAGTACCGGGGCTTGATCGAAACGCGGCATGGACAACTTCATGGGCAACCCATATGGAAAAATGAACAGGGGCAGGATATTAGCACACGGCAGCCGGCGGCTTTAACGCCAACTGCGGCGGGGACAATTCCAGTGACAATCGGGGCACACACGCCCCGATTCATGAGGGTTTCAGGTGATATCGGCCTTGTCCGGCTCATCGAGTCCCATGGCGTGCAGGCGGGCATAATGGCCATTAGCCTCAAGCAGTTCGGCATGGGTACCACGCTCGACCAGGCGCCCCTGGTCCATGACCAGGATCAGGTCGGCCTTCTCGATGGTCGACAGACGGTGCGCGATCACCAGGGTGGTGCGCCCTTCCATCACATGGTCGAGCGCCGCCTGAATATGACGCTCGGACTCGGTATCCAGTGCCGAGGTCGCCTCGTCGAGGATCAGCAAGGGAGCGTTCTTCAACAGCGCCCGGGCGATTGCCAGGCGCTGGCGCTGGCCACCGGACAGCAGCACGCCATTCTCGCCGACCTCGGTGTCGAAGCCCTTGGGCAGTTGGTCGACGAACTCCTTGGCGTAAGCGTCGGCCGCGGCAGCCTCGATGGCCTCGCGCGGCGCACCGGCCAGGTCGCCATAGGCGATATTGTTGGCCACGGTGTCGTTGAACAGGGTGACATGCTGGGTCACCTGGGCCACATGCCGGCGCAGGTTACGTAGGCGATAATCCTCGATTTCCACACCATCGAGCAGGATCTCGCCCTTGTTGTGGTGGTAGAAACGCGGGATCAGCGCCGCCAGCGTCGACTTGCCGCTGCCAGAACGCCCCACCAGGGCGATCATCTGCCCGGGCTCGGCGACGAAGCTGATGTCGGTCAGCACCTGACGCTCGGTGCCTGGATAGGTGAAGCTCAGGTTGCGCACCTCCAGACGGCCCTCGACACGCTCCTTCTCCACGGTACCGCCGTCCACCTCGGGCTTCTCGTCGAGCTGCTCGAAGATGCTCTCGGCGCCGGCCAGGCCCTTCTGAATGGTCGAGCTGACCTCCGAAAGCTGGCGAATCGGCTTGGGCAACAAGCCAGCCGCCGTGATGTAGGCGACCAGGTCGCCAGCCGAGGCATCACCACGCAGGAACAGCACCAGAAACATCAGCGCGGCCATGGCGCTGTAGATCACCAGTTGCAGGGCCGGGGTGTAGAGGGCGCCGGTCTTGTTCATGCGCAGCTGCTTGTCGGTGTTGCTCTGGCTGGCATTTCGGAATCGACGCTCTTCGTAGGCTTCGCCGCCGAAGCTGCGCACCACACGGTAGCCCTGGATGGTTTCGGAGGCCACGTGGGTGACGTCCCCCATGGCCACCTGGATCTTCTTGCTCTGCTTGCGGAATTTCTTGCTGGCAGTACTCACCATCACTGCAATGACCGGCAGGATGGCAACCATCACCAGGGTGAGCTTCCAGTTCATCCACATCAGGTAGATGAACAGGAACACCACGGTCAGGCCTTCACGGATCACCACCTTGATCGCGTCGGTGGCGGCACCGGTGACCATGGTGACGTTGAAGGTGATGCGCGAGATCAGGTGCCCGGAGTTATGGCTGTCGAAGTAGCGGTTGGGCAGCACCAACAACTTGTTGAACAGCTCCAGGCGCAGGTCGTGGACCAGGCAGAGGGAGACCTTGGCCAGATAGTAGTTACCGAGGAACGACCCGAGCCCTTGCCAGGCAGCGATCAGGATGATCAGCAACGGCACCGCCTGCAGCAATTGCAGGTCGCGCAGGTAGGGGACGTCGGGGAACAACACCGCTTGCGGATTGCTCAGGCCATCGACGAAGTACTTGAGGATCCCCGCCAGCATCGGCTGGGTCGAGGCAAAGATCACGAAACCGATAATGCTCAGCAGGAAAATGCCGATGTAGGGTTTCACATAGCCCAGCAGCCTGAAATAGATCTTCAGGCTGGTGGGGTTGTCCGCCGGTCGCGGTGTTTCGGCCATCATCGAGCTCGCTGTTCAGGTTGAACCGGAAATTTTACCACAGGCTTTTCGCTCGGCATGCACCCACGGCAACATCATCGCCAGACCGACCGGCAACCAGCTGATGAACCACTCCGCGCGGGGGGTACCGGTGAGGCTTGCGGCATCGAGTTGCATGGCCACGGTTGAAAACACCCAAACTGCCAGCGCCAGCTTGCCCAACATCGTCTCGCGGGCACGCAGGATCTCGCGCAGCGCGAACAGCCATACTGCTATCCACAACAGCATACCGGGCAGCCCCAGTTCGACGGCAACGTGAGTGAGCATATTGTGGGTATGGTCGAACTGGATCCCCAGTGCCTCCACGCGGTAGAACGCACCAAGCCCCAGGCCGGTCCATGGGTGCTGTTCGATCATCTGCACGGAGGACTGGAATATTTCAGGCCTGTAGGAGGAACCCCGCTGCATGATCAGGTCCTGGAACAGGAATACCGCAGCAACTGTGATCAGCAGCGACGACACGGCGATCAGCTTGCTGAGCCGATCACGCATCCAGAATGGCGCCAACAGCACAGTGAGCAGCAAGGCCACGCCCGCCCCGCGGCTCTGGCTGAAGGCAATGAAGGCACCCAGGCAGGCCAGGGCCAGCAGCCAACCCGACTGCACGAGGCGATTGCGCGGGCAGTCGTAGAGCATCACGACGGCCATGACACCGACGACGTAGGCGCCCAGGATCGGATGGCTGATTTCACCGATTCCCTCCAGACGAGAAACCAGCAGGTTACCGGCGACGTGATAGAAGCGGTAGACCGAAATCAGTGCAGCAATCGCCATCAAAACGCCACCGATGCGCAACAACACTCGTACACGGTAGGCCCCAAGCTGCGCGAGCAACGGGAAAGCCAGAAGGGACAGCAGGATATAGATCAGCCGCTTACCCTCGCGACCGCCCTCTTCGGTGGATGACCACACCAGGCTCAACGCTCCCCAGACCAACAAAAGTGCGATCGCCGACCAGAGCGCCGGCTGACGGCGCCACCCGCTCACTAAAAGATGTCGGGCGGACCAGGCGAATACCAGGGTCGGTAGCCAGAGGAACAGGATAAGGCCTTGCTGATAGAGCTTGTTGCTCGGTGCCAAGGCGATCGCCGCCAGGAACCAGACGAAACCGAATCCGAGCCAGGCCTGGGCCCAGCGTTTTTCATACAGCATTCCTTCCCCCGATCAGTCCAATGACACCGTCATGGTGCAACCGCATTATTTTCGGCATTATTGCCAGTCATTTTGCTTGCAGAAGACAAGGCACCCATCCATGCAATGCTCCCGACTCTCCCAGCCCGACTTCGATCAGCTGACACTCGGCGCCAGGGTTCTGGAGGCCGACAGTTACGGCGCCAAAGTCTACCTGCTCGAGGATGGCAATATCCTCAAGGTTTTTCGTCGTAAACGTCTGATTTCATCTGCGCTGCTGCGCCCCTACTCCCAGCGGTTCATCGACAACGCAGCGCGCCTGGTGCAACTGGGCATCCCTACTCTGGAAGTGATCAGCCATCACAAACTGGATCTGCCGGGGCGCACCGCAGTGCTCTATCGCCCGCTGCCGGGTGAAACCCTGCTGCAGCGCTCGCGCCTACCGGGGTTCAGCTGGAATGACTACCTGCCTGCACTGATCGCACTGATCCGGCACCTTCATCGTTCAGGGATCTACTTCCGCTCATTGCACCTGGGCAACGTCGTGGTTACCCCCGAGCAACAGCTGGGCCTCATTGATGTCGCCGACATGCGCTTTCTGCGCCCTCCGCTGTCGGCACGCATGGTTCGACGCAACGTGCAGCATCTGGCGAACTACATCGAGCGGGAGCGACTGGGCGATCACTTCCCGCTCACCGAACTGAAGTCAGCGCTGCTGGAGCGCTGAACATCAGCCCCGCAACAAAGCCCGCGAGCCCTGGCTGAATGCCTGCCAGGCCTGCTCCGGGTCCAACGCATCACGCTGCCTGGCAGCCGTCTCCTTTGCGCTGAGTGTGTTGCACTCCCCGATCGCACGCGCCCAGGCGGCCTGGTCTCCTACCGGCAGGTAGCGCCCGGCCTGTCCCAATTGCTCGCGAAACACCGGCAGGTCGCTGCATAGCACCGGCACATCGGCCAGCACGGCTTCCTGCAGTACCATCCCCAACCCCTCCGAGCGCGAAGGCACCAACAGCCAGTCGAAGGCACGGTAGAGTTGCGACAAATCGGGACGGTAACCACATAGCTGCACACTATCGCCCAGACCGAGCGACTGGATGCGGGCGTTGAGGCGCGCTCGCAGCTCGCCGTCGCCGAGGATCACCATACGGGCGTCCGGTTGCTGCCGGTGGACCAGAGCAAAGGCCTCGATCAGCATCTCGAAGCCCTTGCTCTCCACCAGCCGACCCACCGCGCCGAATACAGGCCCTGGACGCTGAACAATGGCAAGCAACCGCCTGGCGTGGTCACGCTCGAGGAGCGCCGCGCCGAATACCTGGGGATCCAGTGCGACACGCAGGGTATCGACCGATCGACCAAGGGCCTGCTCCAGCGCCTGGGCAAGGGTGCGGGAAACCGCGGCAATGCTCAGGCGGTGCGCCTCGACCGCGCGCAGCAAGCGAATGTCGCTGCCGCGCATGCGGGTCGAGCCATGAAAGAGCACGGTCACTCGTGTCTCCGGGAAATGTCGCATCAACGGCAGCACAAGGCGCGCAACACCCATGCCGTCGAGCAGCAAGACGTCGGGGCGGGTCTGCTGCAGTGCCTTGTACAAGCGGTGCCGCAGCACAGGTGTCCACCAGCGCCAGAAGCTGCGGCCTTTGAGCGTGCGAGGCGGCATGTGCCACTCTCGGATCGCGCCCTCGCCGCAGCACAGGCCATCGCCCAGCAGCAGCCAATTGGTGATCTCGGCCCCTTCTGCTACATGGCACAGCATCTGACGGTGCACCTTGTGAACTGACATGTACGGGGCACCTCCCGACCACATCACATTGACAACATTCATCGGCATAGCTCCCTCATACCCGACAGGCCAACCGCCAGGTCAACCGATTCAATGAGCAAGAAAGCCGATTCCAATACCGACCAATGTTCCTGCAACGAGCGTGGCAACCAGCTTGATCCGGTCACGCTGGCGACGCTTGACCTTGCGCTGGACTTCCTCGGGCAAGGTCACATGGCTACCGAAACCAGTATGCAGCACCGCATCGCCCTCGAGCGTGACGGCGGTCAGGCCCAGCTCGGCATAACGGCGCGACAGCGCCTTCTCTCCAGAATAGGCAGCAAATGGTGCACAAGTCTGGTAATCGCTCAGCCGACGCAATCCTGGATTCAGAGAGAAAGCCTGCCAATCGGCTTTTTCTGAAAGCAAGGGGTAGCAGGGCACATTGGCGATAATCTGACGGTCTCCCAGGCGGATGTACGGGCTGTGGATCGCCAGGTCGTGAGCATGGCTGCGCAGCCATACCTGCAGGATCTGCGGGCTGGCCTCGAGGATCAGCCGGGAGTCCTCGACAAAGTGCTGGCGATAGAAGCTCCAGTCATCCTCGCAATGGAAGATGTAGGGCGTCTTGACGTGGCTGTAGGCCAGGTCGATCGACGCCAGTTGCCCCAGCTTGGGCCGGTTGACGAACACCTTGCAGTGGGCCTTCCAATGCTCGGGGACGGCAGCGTGAACCGCATCGTCTCCCGAGTCTTCGGTGATGAACACCTCACGGATCGACGCGGTGTTGTAGCGGTCGAAGCTTTCCAGCGTTGTCTTGAGCAGGTCGAAACGCCCGCAGCTGGTTACCACCAGCGTGATGTCACTGTTTTCCGAGAAGCGCACTGGGCTCCCTCCGCCTTGCGGCCATTTCCAATCCGTCCGATGGACAGCTTGATGTGGTTCAAAGCCCCAGTTTCAGACGCAGACGCTGCCACGCACTAAGCGGCGCTCGTGGTCTGAGGGGGGGCATCATGTGGTCGACGATGCTACGCCCGACCTGGGCAAAACTAAAGCCAGAAACCGCCAGTTCGCGGCCATTGGCGGCGATGCGTTCGGCGAATGCCGGATCGGCGCGTAATGTCCGCAACTTCTCCTGCAGCACCGGGATGCTGTCGTACAGCACCACGTTGTGCATGTCCTCAAGACCCAACGCACGGTTTTCCGCCTCGCCCTGGTCGAAAGCCAGCAGCACGCAGCCACAGGCCATGGCCTCGAAGTTCTTGATCATGTACTCGCCCATGCCAACGTCGGCACTGACGAAGAAGCGAATACGGTTGAGCGTGTTGCAGTAGTCTTCGCCGGACTTGGTACGAGTCACCACCAGGTTTTCCACCTGCCCCAGTTCATCGAGCAACGCCTTGCGGCCGCTATAGGCGACGCTCTTGGTGCTGCCGACAAAGGCCAGTTCGATATCACGCTCACGCCCCTGGTCGGTCAGCAATTGCTCGTCATAGCCCTTGGGCACGAACACCGCATCGAAACCTTCCTGGCGCAGGCGCTCGCTGACCATGTAGCCAGAGCTGATCACTCGCGCCCAAGGCAGTTTGCGGTAGTGCGCGCTGAACTTGCCGGTGTATTTGCAGGGAATGTAGTTCTGGTAGGCATCGTGCTCGAGGATCACCAGATTAGGGATCGTGCGAATGAAGCCGACCTGGCGGATCTCCTGCTTGAAGCGCAGGAAAAAGACGATACGGTCATAGCGCTCGACGTCCACTTCACGCTTGAAGTAGCGCCGCAGGTTGCGCTGGTCGTCGCTCGACAACCAGCGCAAGTCGCACTCGCAGTTGGCCGCAACGCCGTCGTACAGGCGATCGAGGATGGCCCGTTGTTCCTTCTGCACCAGAAATAGGACTTTCATTGCATTCCTTGGGGGCGTGACGCCATCGCGGTCAATCATCGGGCACTCACTGCTCGCGGCGCCAGAACAGTTCATGTCGACGCACCGCCTTGCGGAAGAATTCGTTCTCCCCGTAAGGCGACGGTCGACGCCCGGCCAGCCAGCGCTGCAACAGACGCCGCAGGCGACGCTTGAACGGCGCCGGAGGCTGCAGGTCGTGCATCATGCCCAGCGCCATGGCCTTGTCGCGCTGGGTCGGCACGTCCAGCACCAGGCTGCAGGGCGCCCAGGGCTGGCCAGCTTCGAGTTGCGGCGGCAGGGCAATGCCATCACCGCTGTCACCCATGGGCCAGCGGTCGTTGTCGTGCAGGTGGTTGGCGTAGCACAACAAGGTCTGCGGCTGCCAGTCCAACCCCTGCAGGGCTTCGAGCACAGCCGCTTGGGCACAGAGATGATCCGGGTGTGGATCGAGCTGCGGGTGCGGCATGACCAGAATCTCTGGGCGGGCCATCTGCAGCAGCACGCGCAAGTCGGCCAGCAGGTTGTTCCAGGTCGGCGCACCATCGGCATCGGCCGGCAGCGGAAACGGATTGAAACGACGGAACGGCCGGATATCGGCCATGTCCGCCTCACGCGAGGCCGCAGGCTGATCGGGCGCAGCCTGCATGGCAGGCAATTGCAGACAGAAATAGCCCAACTGCACGCAACGGGCCTCCGGCACCCCGGCCCAACGTGGCACGGCAATACTGTCCCAGGCGCGCAGGCGCCCTTTGAGCTGCGCCGCCTCGGCCTTGGCCAGGCCCATCTGTTGGTAGTGCTCGGCCTCGATCTCGCCAGCGGTCAGTGTGACCACCCAGGCTTCGTCGGCCTGGCTGTAGAGCCCATAAGCCGCCAGCTCTGCATCGTCAGCATGGGGCGCGATCACCATGACCCGACGGCGGCGCAACTCCACAGCCGGGGTTATCCACAGGCGCGGCTCGCCCAGCAGTCGGCAGTGGCGCCCGAGCAGGCGCAGTCGCCCATCGCGCAGTGCCGCGCCAAGGCCGGTCAAGTTGAGAAAACGCACACCATCGACGCCGCGCTCGAAGGTCTGGCTGTCATGCATGGCGTCCGCGACCAGCTCGACCCGAGGATCGAGAAAGCGACCAAGCCACCCAGACTTCACACGAACCTCGAGGATCAGCGTGTCATCATCGCTGAACGATGCAGCGCTCTTCAGCACGCCGTCTTGAATGCCGACGGCCTCGACACGGCTGTGCTCGCCGAAGTCGAAGGCATAATCTTCGCCGGGCGCGTAGAACAGATGGTCGGCGAACCAGGCTTCGTGGGCGGCCCAGACCAGCGGCAGCAGCAACAGTGGCAGCCACCACCAGCTCAGCGCGCCCAATGCGATCAGCAGCAACAACCCGATCACCAGCCCGAGGCGCTTGTTGCGCCGGTGGCGCTTGAGCAATTGCTGCTTGCGACTCATGCCTGGTACACCGGGACCGGGTTGCACCAACGGTCCTTGTATTCACGGTCGGCACGGCCGAATGAGAAACGCAGGGCCTTGCCACGGGCGTTGGCGTCTTCCCAGGCGGCCTGGGTATTGAGGAAGCTCAGCACGCTGCCGGGGCTGAACGCCTTGGTCTCAGGGTCAACACCACCGTTGACGTACTCGACGCTGATCCATTCGGGCGACTCGACCCGGTAAATCAGCTGGATGGCAATCGGCTTGTCCTCGAGAAACAGCACCGAGCCGATCAGCAGCTCGCGCAAGCGCTCGACCACCTCAGCCATACGCGCAGCGCCGGTCGCAGGGAAGTTCCAGCGGCGCTGGAACAGGTCGCAGTACATCGCGGCGATCTCGGCACCACTGAAGTCGGTGATCGGACGCACCACGCCACCGGCCTCCTCCAGCAGGCGCAGTTCGCGGCGCTGGTTGTAGCGAAACTTCTTCGACAGATCTTCATGCGGGCGCGCCATGGCCAATTGCTCGGCCTGGGGTTTCAAGCCCTCGAAGCGCCCGTGATTGAGCTCCGACAGGTAGCGCCCGGCGTGGCGCAAAGGCGCAGCAGCATCAACCGCTGCAGGCAGGATGAGCTCGGCATTGCCCAGGTCGAACAGCCCCTTCTTGCCATGACGCTTGAGAACATCCTTGGACAAGGCCAGGTGCCGTCCCCAGGTGGGGACTGCCGCCACGAGCTCGCCGCCTTGACGCCAGCCCAGGTAGCGCACCGGAATCTGTGCAAGTTCAGCCAGTTGCTCGACCACCAACGGATGAGTGGCGACACTGCCGCCGAAACGCTGCCAGGTGTGCGCATACTCGTTCGCATCGATAACG
Source organism: Pseudomonas sp. NY15374 (assembly GCF_048068255.1). Taxonomy (NCBI): domain Bacteria; kingdom Pseudomonadati; phylum Pseudomonadota; class Gammaproteobacteria; order Pseudomonadales; family Pseudomonadaceae; genus Pseudomonas; species Pseudomonas sp. NY15374. Next base: position 69,305 of record NZ_JBLUPZ010000010.1, on the reverse strand, counting down.
GCCCAGCCGCGTTCGCGCCAGGCCTTCAGATGATTGAGCATCAGTTGCGAGCCTCCAGTGCACGCACCTGTGGTAATTGCCAGAACGCCTGGCGCACGGCTGCGTCGGAAAATCGCTCGCGCAGACGCCGCAGCATCAGTTGCGCGCATTCGCGACGCTGATCGTCGCTCAGCCCGGCCATGTGCTTCAGCCCCTGCGCCAGTTGCCCGGCGTCGCCCAGCGGGAACAGCACACCTACCCCTTCGACTACCTCGCGCGCACCGCCACAGGCCGTGGCCAACAAGGGCACGCCAGCGACCATCGCCTCCAGCAGGACCATGCCGAAGGGTTCGTGGTCAGAGCTCAGGGCAAACACATCGAACGCCTGGAAATAGCGGCGGGCATCCGGCACCTGGCCAAGAAAGTCGACACGGTCGGCAATCCCCAGTTCGGCTGCCTGGGCCTTGAGCGTGTCTTCCAGCCGCCCCTTGCCCAGCACCACCAGACGCGCGTTGGCCGGTAGGCCCGGCAACGCCTCGGCGAAACCGCGCAGCAGGGTCGCCTGGTCCTTGTCCGGGTGCAGACGGCCGACGTTGCCGACGATCCACGCCTGTGCATCGAGCCCGAGGGCACGCCGCGCCTCGTCGCGCGGCACGAGACTGGCCTGCAGCGCCTCGACGTCGATACGGTTGTACAGCGTCTGGATGCGTTCGTGCGGCCATTGCGCCAGACAGCGGCGCATGTCGTCACGCACCGCGTCGGACACACCCAGCAGGCTCAAGCGTTTGCGAAACAGGTTGGCGAACAGGCGCCGCCCCTTGCGCTGGTAATCGCCGAAGGCATGATGCACGCCGATCACCGGCAAGCCGGTACCCAGCAGCGCGACATAGATCGGCTTGAAGCGGTGGGCGATGCAGAAGCTGAAACGGCGCTCGGCCGCGATCTTGCGCAGCGCGCGGATCGCGCCCAGCTTCAGGCCGCGTACGGCCTTGGAGCTGAACTCGAGAAACAGCACTTCGTCGGATGCACAGCCTGCAGCCACCTGCGCGTTGGCCTTGCCGGTAAGGAAGACCGTGGTGACCTTGTAGCCACGCCCTTCGAACAGGCTGGCGTACTGACGGGCGCAGTCGAGGAACGGCCCGTCGTAGCCATGGCAGAACTGCAGGACACGCAGGTCAGAGCGGCTGGTCATACGCGGCCGCGCCGTCCTTGACCACCAGGATGTCTTCCATGATCAGGTATTGCAGGTCCGAACCGTAGAACATGTTCAACGCGTCGGTAGGCGAGCAGATCATCGGCTCGCCACGGCGATTGAGCGAAGTGTTCAGCGACACGCCGTTGCCGGTCAGTTCCTCGAGCGCCTTCATCATGTCGTAGTAGCGCGGGTTGTACTCACGCTTGAGCACCTGGGCACGCGAGGTGCCGTCCTCGTGCACCACTTCCGGCACACGGGTCTTCCACTCTTCGGCCACTTCGAAAGTGAAGGTCATGAACGGCGCGGGATGGTCGATCTTGATCATCTGCGGTGCAACGGTGTCGAGCATCGACGGGCAGAATGGTCTCCAGCGCTCGCGGAACTTGATCTGCTCGTTGATACGATCGGCAACGTTCGGCACGCTCGGGCAGCCGATGATCGAACGACCACCCAGTGCACGCGGGCCGAACTCCATGCGGCCCTGGAACCAGGCCACCGGATTGCCGTCGACCATGATCTTGGCGATGCGCTGCGGCATGTCGCTGAGCTTGCGCCACTTCGGCGCATTCGGATGGCGGGCACAGGCAGCGATAACGTCCTCGTTGGAGTACGCAGGGCCGAGGTAGACGTGCTCCATCTTCTCGACCGGCACGCCACGGGCGTGGGACACGTAGGCCGCCGCACCGACCGCGGTACCGGCGTCGCCGGAGGCAGGCTGGACGAACAGCTCCTTGAGGTCGGGGCGGGCGATGATCTTCTGGTTCAGCTTGACGTTCAGCGCACAGCCACCGGCGAAGGCCAGCTTGCCGGTCTCTTTGAGGATGTCGCCCAGGTAATGGTCGATCATCTGCAAGGCGAGCTTTTCGAACAGCGCCTGCATGCTGGCCGCGTAATGGATGTACGGCTCGTCGGCGATATCGCCTTCGCGCTTGGGGCCCAGCCATTCGATCAGCTTGGGTGAGAAGTAGAAGCCCTTGCCCTTCTCTTTATAGCGACGCAGGCCGATAACGTTGGCGTACTCGGTGTTGATCACCAGTTCGCCGTTCTCGAAGCTGGCCAGACGGGAGAAATCGTACTTGCTGGCGTCGCCATACGGGGCCATGCCCATGACCTTGAACTCGCCATCGAGCATCTCGAAGCCCAGGAACTCGGTGATCGCGCCGTACAGGCCGCCCAGCGAATCCGGGTCGAAGAACTCCTTGATCTTGTGGATCTTGCCGTTTTCGCCGTAGCCGAAGAAGGTGGTGGCGTACTCGCCCTTGCCGTCGATACCCAGGATCGCGGTCTTTTCCTTGAAGCCCGAGCAGTGATAAGCGCTGGAGGCGTGGGCCAGGTGGTGCTCGACCGGTTCGATCTTGACCTTTTTCGGGTCGAAGCCCAGTTGCTCCAGGCACCAGACGATCTTCTTGCGGTAGCGCTTGTAGCGACGGTTGCCCATCAGGATCGCATCGAGGGCGCGGTCCGGGGCGTACCAGTAGCGCTTGGCGTAGTGCCAGCGGGCCTTGCCGAACAGGCTGATGGGGGCGAACGGAATGGCCACCACATCAACGTCGGACGGTTTGATACCGGCCTGCTCCAGGCAGAACTTCGCCGATTCGTAGGGCATGCGGTTCTTCGCATGCTTGTCACGCACGAAGCGCTCTTCTTCTGCAGCGGCAACCAGCTTGCCGTCGATGTACAAGGCCGCGGAAGGGTCATGGCTAAGGGCGCCGGACAGGCCAAGAATCGTCAATGCCAAGGGACTAGCCTCTTCATTCGGTAGAGATGCGCCAGCGGCCTCGTGGGCGGCTGGCGGCTAAAGGGCGGGATTATAACGCAAAGATCAGGGACACACTGCCCCTTGTGGGAGCGGGGTTATTCGGCGATCAGCCAGTCCATGCGGAAGCTGCCCGCCGTCTGTGCCAGCTCCCTGGCCAGCCAGGGCAGCAGCTCCTTGAGCTCCTCCTCCAGCCCCCATGGCGGGTTGGCGATGGCGAGGCCCGAGCCGTTCAGCCCCTGCGGACTGTCCTGGTGATGCACATAGAGTTCGACGCGCAGCAGCTTGGGCGCGCCGGTGCTGGTCAGGTCCTGGTAGAAACGGGTCAGCGAGCGCTGGTCCTTGATCGGATACCAGATGGCCGCGACGGTCTGGCGCATGCGACCGATCGCCTCCTTCATCGCCACGGTGCAGCGCTTGAGTTCGTCGGCCTGCTCGAAGGGCGGGTCGATCAGCATGATCGCGCGCTTTTCCTGCACCGGCAGCAGCGCGCGCGGCACATGCCAGCCCTCGCCCAGGTGCACGGTGACCCGCGGATCCTTCTTCATGTTTTCCTTGAGCAAAGGCCCGTCTTCGGGGTGTTTCTCGTTGAGCAGTGCGCGATCCTGCTGGCGCATCAGGCGCCGTGCCAACTCCGGCGAGCCGGGGTAGTAGCGCAACTCGCCATCGGCGTTGAGGCGCTTGATGATGCGCAGGTAGTCAGCGGTGGCAGCCGGCAGGTCTTCACGATTCCACAGGCGGGCAACGCCTTCGAGATATTCACCGGTACGCGTGGCCTGGTCGCCTTGCAGGTCGTACAGACCCAGGCCGGCGTGGGTGTCGATATAGGCGAACGGCTGTTCCTTGCGCGACATCAAGGCGATGAGGCGGGTCAGCACGATGTGCTTGAGGACGTCGGCATGATTGCCGGCGTGGAAGGCGTGACGATAGTTCATGGCAACTCCTGCGGGGGCGGCAAGTTTACCTTGCCTTGCGGGCGGAGTCAGGCCTGGCCGTCGATCGGCACAAGGACCATTCGCGGGCAGGCCCGCCCCCACAGGAGCGGGCCCGCCCGCGAAGCAGCCGTCGCCGGATCAGCAGGTGTTACTTGTCTGCGTGATATGCAGCATCAGCCGTTTCAAACCGCGAAACCATGCTGCTGCTCGGACGCCCCAGCTTGCTCACCACGATGATGGCGATGGTGGCGAACAGGAAGCCCGGGATGATTTCGTACAGGCCAAGCCCGACGTAGTTCTTCCACAGGATCACGGTCAGTGCACCCACCACGATCCCCGCCAGGGCACCGTTGCGGGTCATGCCCTTCCACAATACCGACAGCAGCACCACCGGCCCGAACGCAGCACCGAAGCCCGCCCATGCGTAAGCCACCAGGCCCAGCACACGGTTGTCAGGGTTCGCCGCCAGGGCGATGGCGATCAGTGCCACGGCCAGCACCATCATTCGACCGACCCAGACCAGCTCGGTCTGCGAAGCACCCTTACGCAGGAAAGCCTTGTAGAAGTCCTCGGTCAGCGCACTCGAGCACACCAGCAACTGGCAGCTCAGGGTGCTCATGACCGCCGCCAGGATGGCCGACAGCAGCACACCGGCGACCCACGGATTGAACAGGATCTTCGCCAGCTCGATGAACACACGCTCGTGGTTCTCCGTGACCGGGCCGGCCAGATCGGGGTTGGCCGAGAAGTAGGCGATGCCGAAGAAGCCCACGGCGCAAGTGCCGGCCAGGCACAGGATCATCCAGGTCATTGAGATGCGGCGTGCGTTGGCGATCGACTTCACCGAGTCGGCTGCCATGAAACGCGCCAGAATGTGCGGCTGACCGAAGTAGCCCAGGCCCCAACCCATCAGCGAGATGATGCCGATGAAGGTAGCGCCGCGGAACATGTCGAAGTTCGCCGCGTTCTGCGCTTCGATCGCCAGCATCGTGGTGTCGAAGCCGCCGGTGGAGATCAGCACGATGATCGGGGTGAGGATCAACGCGAAGATCATCAGCGACGCCTGCACGGTGTCGGTCCAGCTCACCGCCAGGAAACCACCGACGAAGGTGTAGGCGATGGTCGCCGCAGCACCTGCCCACAGCGCCGTCTCGTAGGACATGCCGAAGGTGCTTTCGAACAGACGCGCGCCGGCAACGATGCCCGAGGCGCAGTAGATGGTGAAGAACACCAGGATCACGATGGCCGAGATCACCCGCAGCAGGCCGCTGTTGTCTTCGAAACGGCTGGCGAAGTAGTCGGGCAGCGTCAGCGCATCACCGTTGTGCTCGGTCTGTACCCGCAGACGGCCGGCGACGAACAGCCAGTTCAGGTAGGCACCGACAGTCAGGCCGATGGCGATCCAGGCCTCCGACAGGCCCGACATGTAGATGGCGCCCGGCAGGCCCATCAGCAGCCAGCCGCTCATGTCGGAAGCGCCAGCAGAAAGCGCGGTGACCACGCTGCCGAGGCTGCGACCGCCGAGGATGTAGTCGGAGAGGTTCTTGGTAGAGCGATAGGCCGCGAAGCCGATCAGCACCATTGCCGCGATGTAGATCACAAAGGTGATCGTGATTGGATTGCCCATGGTTGTGCCCTGGCGTTGTTGTTATCTCTTGCACCCGACTTTCGTGAGACGGTTGCACCCAGGCGGCGAATCCTATGCAACAACATGAATCGGGTGCAACCATTTTTCATTTGCAAGTTGCACCTGGAAATGTCTTTTCAGTTAAAACCCCTTTTTTGCTCCTTTTTGAAGCAAAAGCGACGCTTTTAATAAGCAAAGGCAGCAAAAACGACCCTTTCCGCTGTTTAGAGTCTTGCGCCAGACGAGTTGCACCTTTTTCATGAAAAATTCGGGTTGCACCCGGTTGCACCCGAGAGGTGCCTGGCGCTAATCTTGCCGCCAGCTTAGCCACGCCCGTGGCAATAACGAGGATAAGAAATGGCGACGACCACCCTTGGGGTCAAACTCGACGACCCGACCCGTGAGCGACTCAAAGCGGCTGCGCAGTCCATCGACCGCACCCCGCACTGGTTGATCAAGCAAGCGATCTTCAATTACCTGGAGAAGCTCGAGGGTGGTGCAACCCTGAACGAAATCAACGGCCACGCCGCACAGCTCGGTGACGACGCCGGCGAACTTCCGGCCGACCACGCCCACCAGTGCTTCCTCGAATTCGCCGAAAGCATTCTGCCGCAGTCCGTGCTGCGCGCAGCGATCACCGCAGCCTACCGTCGCCCCGAGCAAGAAGTGGTGCCGATGCTGCTGGAGCAGGCACGCCTGCCGGCCCCGCTGGCCGAAGCGACCAACAAGATGGCCGCAGGCCTGGCCGACAAGCTGCGCAACCAGAAGAGCGCCAGCGGCCGCGCCGGCATCGTCCAGGGCCTGCTGCAGGAGTTCTCGCTGTCGTCCCAGGAAGGCGTGGCGTTGATGTGCCTGGCCGAAGCCCTGCTGCGCATCCCCGACAAAGGTACCCGCGACGCGCTGATCCGCGACAAGATCAGCACGGGCAACTGGCAGCCACACCTGGGCAACAGCCCATCGCTGTTCGTCAATGCCGCCACCTGGGGCCTGCTGCTGACTGGCAAGCTGGTCTCCACCCACAACGAATCCGGCCTGACCTCCTCGCTCACCCGCATCATCGGCAAGAGTGGCGAGCCGATGATCCGCAAGGGCGTCGACATGGCCATGCGCCTGATGGGCGAGCAATTCGTCACCGGCGAGACCATCGCCGAAGCCCTGGCCAACGCCAGCCGCTTCGAATCCAAGGGCTTCCGCTACAGCTACGACATGCTCGGCGAAGCCGCGCTGACCGAGCACGACGCCCAGAAGTACCTGGCCTCCTACGAGCAGGCGATCCACTCGATCGGCAAGGCATCGCACGGGCGCGGCATCTATGAAGGCCCGGGCATCTCGATCAAGCTCTCGGCGCTGCACCCGCGCTACAGCCGCGCGCAATACGAGCGCGTGATGGAAGAACTGTACCCGCGCCTGCTGTCGCTGACCCAACTGGCCAAGCACTACGACATCGGCCTGAACATCGACGCGGAGGAAGCCGACCGCCTGGAGCTGTCGCTGGACCTGCTCGAACGCCTGTGCTTCGAGCCGTCACTGGCGGGCTGGAACGGTATCGGTTTCGTCATCCAGGCCTACCAGAAGCGCTGCCCGTACGTGATCGACTCGGTCATCGACCTGGCCAAGCGCAGCCGTCACCGCCTGATGATCCGCCTGGTCAAGGGCGCCTACTGGGACAGCGAGATCAAGCGCGCCCAGGTCGAAGGCCTGGAGGGGTACCCGGTCTACACCCGCAAGGTCTATACCGACGTGTCCTACATCGCCTGCGCCCGCAAGCTGTTGTCGGTGCCGGAAGCCATCTACCCGCAGTTCGCCACGCACAACGCCCACACCTTGTCGGCCATCTACCATATTGCCGGCCAGAACTATTACCCAGGCCAGTACGAGTTCCAGTGCCTGCACGGCATGGGCGAGCCTCTGTACGAGCAGGTCGTCGGCAAGATCGCCGATGGCAAGCTGAACCGTCCGTGCCGTGTCTATGCGCCGGTCGGCACCCACGAAACCCTGCTGGCCTACCTGGTGCGCCGCTTGCTGGAAAACGGCGCCAACACCTCGTTCGTCAACCGTATCGCCGATCACTCGATCTCCATCCAGGAACTGGTCGCCGACCCGGTCGCGAGCATCGAGCGCATGGCCACCCAGGAAGGCAGCATCGGCCTGCCGCATCCGCGCATTCCACTGCCGCGCGACCTCTATGGCAGCGAGCGCGCCAACTCGGCCGGCATCGACATGGCCAACGAACACCGCCTGGCGTCGCTGTCCTGCGCCATGCTGGCAACCGCACACAACGACTGGAAGGCTGCCCCGCTGCTGGCCTGCGCCACCAGCCAGGAAGCCGCTGCGCCAGTGCTCAACCCAGCCGATCACCGCGATGTGGTGGGCCATGTGCAAGAGGCGAGCGTCACCGACGTCGACAACGCCATCCAGTGTGCCCTCAATGCCGCGCCAATCTGGCAAGCCACCCCGCCGGCCGAGCGCGCCGCGATCCTGGAGCGCACCGCCGACCTGATGGAAGCCGAGATCCAGCCGCTGATGGGCCTGCTCATCCGCGAGGCTGGCAAGACCTTCGCCAACGCCATCGCCGAAGTGCGCGAAGCCGTGGACTTCCTGCGCTACTACGCAGTGCAGGCGCGCAACGACTTCAGCAACGACGCCTGCCGCCCGCTCGGCCCGGTCGTGTGCATCAGCCCATGGAACTTCCCTCTGGCGATCTTCACCGGCCAGGTGGCCGCCGCACTGGCCGCCGGTAACCCGGTGCTGGCCAAGCCGGCCGAACAGACCCCGCTGGTCGCGGCCCAGGCCGTGCGCCTGTTGCTCGAAGCCGGTATCCCTGAAGGCGTGCTGCAATTGCTGCCGGGGCGCGGCGAAACCGTCGGCGCCGGCCTGGTCGGCGACGAGCGGGTCAAGGGCGTGATGTTCACCGGCTCCACCGAAGTCGCGCGCCTGCTGCAACGCAACGTCGCCGGTCGCCTGGATGCCCAGGGTCGTCCGATCCCGCTGATCGCCGAAACCGGCGGGCAGAACGCGATGATCGTCGACTCTTCGGCGCTGACCGAACAGGTGGTGATCGATGTAGTGTCGTCGGCCTTCGACAGCGCCGGCCAGCGCTGCTCGGCGCTGCGCGTGCTGTGCCTGCAGGAAGATTCCGCCGACCGCGTGATCGAGATGCTCAAGGGCGCCATGGCGCAGAACCGCATGGGCAACCCCGAGCGCCTGTCGGTGGACATCGGCCCGGTGATCGACGCAGAAGCCAAGGCTGGCATCGAGAAGCACATCCAGGCCATGCGTGAGAAAGGTCGCAGCGTCTACCAGGTGGCCATCGCCGAATCCGAGGAGTGCAAGCGCGGCACCTTCGTCATGCCTACCCTGATCGAGCTGGAAAGCTTCGACGAACTCAAGCGCGAGATCTTCGGCCCGGTGCTGCACGTGGTGCGCTACAACCGCAAGCACCTCGACCAGCTGATCGCGCAGATCAACGCCTCCGGCTACGGCCTGACGCTGGGCGTGCACACCCGCATCGACGAGACCATCGCCAAGGTGGTGGACAACGTCAACGCCGGCAACATGTACGTCAACCGCAACATCGTCGGTGCCGTGGTCGGCGTGCAGCCATTCGGTGGTGAAGGGCTGTCCGGCACCGGCCCGAAAGCCGGTGGCCCGCTGTACCTGTACCGCCTGCTGTCGACCCGTCCGGCTGACGCCATCGCCCGCCACTTCCAGCGCGCCGACGGTGAGACCAAGGCCGACACCACCCTGCGCGACCAACTGCTCAAGCCGCTGCAGGTGCTCAAGGCCTGGGCTTCGAGCGACCAGCCCGAGCTGGTGGAACTGTGCGAGCAGTTCGCCGAACAGTCGCAAAGTGGCATCACCCGTGTCCTGCCTGGCCCGACCGGCGAGCGCAACACCTACACCGTATTGCCTCGCGAGCATGTGCTGTGCCTGGCCGACAACGAGGCTGACCTGCTCGCGCAGTTCGCCGCGGTGCTGGCAGTGGGCAGCTCGGCGGTGTGGGCCGACGGCGAGCCGGCCAAGGGCCTGCGCGGACGCCTGCCGAAAGACCTGCAAGGCAAGATCAAGCTGGTGGCCGACTGGAGCAAGGATGAAGTGGCGTTCGACGCGGTCATCCACCACGGCGACTCCGACCAGTTGCGTGCGGTGTGCCAGCAGGTCGCCAAGCGTGCCGGTGCCATCGTGGGTGTGCATGGGCTGTCCAGCGGTGATCAGCAGATCGCGCTGGAGCGGTTGGTGATCGAGCGTGCGGTGAGCGTGAATACCGCGGCTGCGGGGGGTAACGCCAGCCTGATGACCATCGGCTGACCGTACTGACGCCATCGCGGGCAAGCCCGCTCCCACCGGTTCAGCAGCGAAACGGTGGTCGCGGGCAACCCACCTATTGTTTTTTTTTCGATTTCCAGAACTTGAATCTGGATAAAACGGGTGACTTTTTGGTCACCGGTTGCTCCGGCAAAACATGCAAAAGCGTTATCTTTTGCAGGCTGGGCACATGCTTCTGGAGGTTATAATTTACCGCTCCACTCTCGGTAGATGTGGCCAGCAATACAGTCTGCTGGGTAATCGCATCAACCTTAGCTATAAAGTCCCCTGTCGCCACATCCTTCAGGCTGAAGACCTGTCTCGAGCTGATCGATACCTCGTCCGGTTCGCCTCTTGTGCCCCTGTGAATCTGGTATTCAGAGGCCGCGCCCGGGGCCGCTGACCATATGCCGCGCACCTGGCCTTCCTCGGTGAACGCCCCGCCGGCAGGCTCGATGGAGTAGAGTAAGCTGGTTATCTCGGCAGCAAGTGCTTGATGCGCAAGCATCGAAATAACCTCTAGCTGCTGCGGGCTGAAGTACTTCTCGACGTTGTGTACAAACAAGGGCGTTTCCTCGCCGTTTTCTATCAGAGTGTACGTGCTACGCATAAAGTCCTTGGCAAACTGTTCAGTCACCCCTAGATCCTCCGCGAGCTGCGCAGCCGGACCAAGAGCTTCTTGCTCGCTGTTGCCCGACGGACCTATGACCCTTTCCAGTTCAGTGGGTTGATACGCTTCACTCTCACGCATCCAATACACCGTTAATTTCTTTCGATGTTGCGTGTCGTGACTGACATTGCCCTTTAGTACAACCCCAGGCTTCAGATTTTTAAAAATCTCCGGAAACTCGATCAACTTGTCCAACGCAGCGAAGTCAGCCCCGAACTCCGACTCAAAACTGTGTAATCCGTTGGCATCCCTGCGCGTCACCGGATTGTTGCGCACCATGCAATACAAGTTAAGGCCATCCACCGCACCCGCCGGGTCTGCACTCAGCCACCGCCCGACCCACGGCTGGTAGTAGCGATAACCGTAGTAGTACAACCCAGTCGCATCTCGTTCCTTGCCTGAATAACGCAAGGTCTTGTAACTCCCTTCAAGCTCGCTACGGGCTGCCCACAACGCGGTTCCCCCAAAAGGGTAATACGCTTCATGGCTGATCAGTCTGCCCGCGCCGTCGACCTCCAGGATGCCGTTGCCCAGTGGCGTGTCGTAGCTGTAGCGCAGTTGATCGTTCGCCAACCCGTCAGGCACCTCGCTGCACCAGTGCAACATTCGCACCTGTGCATGACCGGCCTCACCGACCGAAATAACCTGCAACTCCTCCTCAAGGGAGGCATCGCGGGTAGTGCAGCGCAATTCAAGCCCGGGTAAATAGGTGACTCGAAGCGTGTGCTGGCTTGCAGCGCTCCACTGCGTGTTGACTTTCAGGACTCGCATGCTCGCATTGTCATAACGGTAGTGCTCATGGTCATCCTGCCCCTCCTCGCGTTGCTGGGAGATGACCTGATGCAACTCCCCTTGAGGCGTCCAGCACAAGGGATTGCCGGGTAACAGCGAGATCTGCTGACCCTTTGCCGTGAACAACGCCTCAACCTCGGCAGGTGTCTTCGCCATCATGCCCAGCACCGCCCGATTGCTGCGGTCACTGACTGCGATCTCGACGACACGACAGTGATTGCTAGCAGGCACCCGGTGCACCATGCGCGTCAGGTTGCCAGCAGTGTCATAGATAAAGTTGCGGGTATAACAGGTAAAGAGCGTCTCATCATGGGGAGAAGGAGACGGCGTGTTGTACTCTCCCGACCGCGATGACGCATTGACCTGCTCCCTTCCGCAGGCGCTGACCAATTGATAAAGGCTGTCGTAATGGTAGGTTGTCTGCGGTTCCGCCACCTGGTTGCGCCAGAACCGCCTATTGTCGGCCTCGTCACGTTCGCTCACCACATTGCCCACAGGGTCGAACGTATACTGCAAATCCTGCAGGAGCCTCGCACCCAGGGCATGACTCGCAGGCCGCTCGATCCGTAGCCGCGCCTGGCGTTGCGTTCGTGGCTCAAAGAAATAGGTGCTCAACACACCATTACCATGCAGTTCACGGGTCTTATGTCCACCTGCCAGGTAACTCGTCGACCGGACGATCTCGCACTCTTGAGAGCCTTTGCGCCTCAGCCAGCTTGCCTGGAGCCGACCCGCGATGTCATAGGTGACACGCCGCAGGTGCCCTGCTGCATCGACAATGCTCGATACTGTTCCGGTTGCGTCCACGACCGAACACGTAGTGCGCGCCTGTGCAATCGGCTCAAGTGCGCGATCCCATTCATCGACGCTTTCACCTTGCCAATCGACCACTGTCTGTACTTCATCTCCCTGCCCCAGAAGACGTCGGGTGACAGACAGCGTGGTCCCCGTCATGGCGATGGCGTCGTGCAGGGCAAGGCCAGCAGTGTCGTAAAGACGTATACAGCGACCCGCCAGGTTTCGCCCCCGCTCCAGTGCACTGCTATCCCCATAGACAAAGCGCTGGGTCATGCGGGGAACACCACCGCCAACTGTATCGCTGATGCTCGACAAACGGCCCGCCAGACCGTGAGCCTCGTACACCGATCGACGTACCACCGCCTGGCTGTAATCGTCACGCCCTTCTGCACCTGTCGCGATTGCAGTGATACGCACCAAAGGCCGACTATCGATATCAGCCAAGGCAACTTCAATACCCGCGTCGACACTCTGAACACGCAGCACTTTGCCAGCGAAATCGTTGGCCAACGCGAAGTTCACCAGACCGCGCCCAGCCATACGCGGGTCGCTGCTACGATCCAGGAAACCACGAGGATCGTGCCTGTGCCGCGTGATGAGCAGGGTGGTCTGCCCAAGCGCAAGCCCATCACGATGGCAGGTGATTTCCCGTACCTTCAGCTTGCGAGCAAACACCGATACCGATGGGGTTTGGCAATGGACTAATGGCGCGTTGCTGGTCATTGGGCAATGCTCCGGTGCGGGTCTAAATGGCAAGCAGCCCCCCAATCAGAGCTCAACGGGGATCCGACAAAGGCCTAGGCTCTGTCCTGAATGTGTCTGCACGAAGGCCAGACAAGGCGAACAGGGTAAGGAACGCCCGGGGGCCTCGCCCGACGGTACTGGAGTACATGAGCATTCCGAGCCCCGTCTCAACGCAGTAAGGGCGAGTGCAGATGCATTTCAGACAGAGCCTAGGCTACCCCAGCGATGCACAAGCCACACCTGACAGAAATACCAGTGGAGCAGCGCAAGGTAGTTCGACAAGCGAGCGCCACTGATGGCCCCCCTGCGCTCAGCCTTCTGGAGTGTCATCACGCACACCCATGAGCCTGTGCAGCCACTATCCCTGGCTCTAGACTCGCAGCATCTCGAACCCAGGAATGCCGTCATGTCCGAGCAACTCCTCAGCAGCCGCAACCTCGCCTTCGAACTCTACGAAGTCCTCGACGCCGAGGGCCTGACCCAGCGCCCGCGTTTCGCCGAGCACAACCGCGAGACCTTCGACGCAGCACTCGGTACGGCTCGCACGATTGCCGAGAAGTACTTCGCCCCGCACAACCGCAAGGGCGACGAGCACGAGCCGCGCTATGTCGACGGCCGCGCCGAGCTGATTCCCGAGGTCAAGCCTGCGGTAGAGGCCTTCCTCGAGGCGGGCTTCCTCAACGCCAACCGCGACTTCGACGTCGGCGGCATGCAGTTGCCAAGCCTGGTTTCGCAAGCCTGCTTCGCCCACTTCCAGGCCGCCAACGCTGGCACCACGGCCTACCCCTTCCTGACCATGGGCGCGGCCAACCTGATCGAGAGTTTTGGCAGCGACGAACAGAAGCGCCTGTTCCTGCAGCCGATGATCGAAGGTCGCTACTTCGGCACCATGGCCCTGACCGAGCCCCACGCCGGCTCGTCGCTGGCCGATATCCGCACCCGTGCAGAAGCCGCAGGCGATGGCAGCTATCGGCTCAAGGGCAACAAGATCTTCATCTCCGGCGGCGACCACGAGCTGTCGCAGAACATCGTGCACATGGTCCTGGCCAAGCTGCCGGATGCACCGCCCGGGGTGAAAGGCATTTCGCTGTTCATCGTGCCCAAGTATCTGGTCAACGACGACGGCAGCCTCGGCGCCCGCAACGACGTGCTGCTGGCCGGGCTGTTCCACAAGATGGGCTGGCGTGGCACGACCTCCACGGCGTTGAACTTCGGTGACAACGGCCAGTGCGTCGGCTATCTGGTCGGCAAGCCGCACCAGGGCCTGGCGTGCATGTTCCAGATGATGAACGAGGCGCGCATCGGCGTCGGCATGGGCGCGGTGATGCTCGGCTACGCCGGCTACCTCTACTCGCTGGACTACGCCCGCCAACGCCCGCAAGGCCGCCAGGTGGACAACAAGGATCCCGGCAGCCCAGCAGTGCCGATCATCGAACACGCCGATGTAAGACGCATGCTGCTGGCGCAGAAGGCCTATGTGGAAGGTGCCTTCGACCTGGGCCTGTATGCCGCCCGGTTGTTCGACGACACCCACAGCGCACCCGACGAGGCGGCACGCGCCCAAGCCCAGGAACTGCTCGACCTGCTCACCCCGATCGTCAAGTCCTGGCCTTCGACGTTCTGCCTCAAGGCCAACGAACTGGCGATCCAGATTCTTGGTGGCCACGGCTACACCCGCGAATACCCGGTAGAGCAGTACTACCGCGACAACCGCTTGAACCCGATCCACGAAGGCACCGAAGGCATCCAGTCGCTCGACCTGCTCGGGCGCAAGCTGGCGCAGAACGGCGGCGCCGGGCTCAAGCAGCTGATTCGCCTGATCGCCAGCACTGCCGAGCGCGCCAGCCATCACCCCAACCTGGACGCACTGCGCCAGCCGCTGGAGCAACTGGTCAACCGCCTGCAAGCCGTGACCCTGGCACTGCTCGGCGACCTGGCCCAGGGCAAGGTCGCCGGCGCGCTGGCAAACTCGGCGCTGTACCTCAAGGTGTTCGGCCACTGCGTGATCGGCTGGCGCTGGCTGGAGCAGGCCATCCATGCCGAACTCGGGCTGATGAAGGGAGTCGATGTCGATCGCGATTTTTACTGTGGCAAGTTGCAGGCCGCACGTTATTTCCTGACTTGGGAAGTGCCAGGCTGCCATACTGAGCTCGCACTGCTCGAGGCACGCGACGACACCTGCCTGGGCATGCAAGAGGGGTGGTTCTAGGGGGAGCCACCGCGAACCGGAGGTTCCCGCATGTTCGATTCCAGCGCCCTGCTGCGCCAGCGCTTCGCAGCGCTGCGCAGCACGGCCGAACTGTTCTCGCTTCGCCACGTGAAGCAATCGCATCAATCGCTGTCGGTGCGGCGCAACGTCGCCGAACCGCCATTCTTCAGCCAGGACGAAGGCGCTATGCTCACCGTGCGCCTGAACGGCGTCGAGGCCTACGCCGCCACCGCCGACCTGTCGCAGAGCGGCCTGCAACGCGCCTTGGAACACGCCGAGGCCCTGGCCCGGCAGATCACCGGCCACCACCTGCTCGACCTGCGCGACCAACCAGTGCCGAACACGCGCCACGACCATATCTCGCCCAACTTCGACCAATCGCTGCCAAACCTTGCAGATTGCCTCGAGCTGCTCGCCACTGAATCGGCCAGTGTGCCCAAGGACGAACGTCTGGTGGACTGGCAGGCGAGCCTGGGCATCACCCTGGTCGAGCAGACTTACCTGAACTCGGCCGGCGCCGAGCTGCGCAACGCGCAGCGCTTCATCTTTCCGGGCCTTGGCGTCACCGCCAGCGATGGGCGCGACAGCCAGAGCCGCAGCCTGGGCCGGGAGAACTTTGGTCAGCAGGGTGGCTTCGAAGTCGTCCAGCGCTGCGGCCTGGTCGGCGCCGCCCGGCGTATCGCCGACGAAGCCCTGCAACTGCTGCTGGCGCCCAACACCCCGAGCGGTGCGCGCGACCTGCTGCTGATGCCCGATCAGATGATGCTGCAGATCCACGAGTCCATCGGCCATCCGCTGGAGATGGACCGTATTCTTGGCGACGAGCGCAATTACGCGGGCACCAGCTTCGTCAAGCCCAGCGATTTCGGGCAGTTGCAATACGGCTCGCCCCTGCTGAACGTGACCTTCGACCCTACCATCGACGAGGAGCTGGCCAGCTACAGCTTCGACGACGACGGCACCGCGGCCAGCAAGCAGTTCCTGATTCGCGAGGGCAAGCTGCTGCGCCCGCTGGGCGGCGCTCTGTCGCAGTTCCGCTCGGGGCTCGACGGCGTGGCCAACAGCCGCGCCTGTGGCTGGAACCGCGCCCCGATCGACCGCATGGCCAACCTCAACATCGAGCCGGGCGACCAGTCGCTCGAACAACTCATCGGTGGGATCGAGCACGGCATCCTGATGCGCACCAATCGCTCCTGGTCCATCGACGATGCGCGCAACAAGTTCCAGTTCGGCTGCGAATGGGGCCAACTGATCGAACACGGCGAGCTCAAGGGTGTCGTCAAGAACCCCAATTATCGCGGCATCTCCGCGCAGTTCTGGCGCAACCTGTCGGCAGTGGGCGATAGCAGCACCTTCCAGGTGCTTGGCACACCCAACTGCGGCAAGGGCGAGCCCAACCAGGTCATCCGGGTCGGCCATGCCTCGCCGGCCTGCGTGTTCCGCCAGATCGACGTATTCGGAGGAGACGCCTGATGAGCACCCCCTATCAAGAACGCTTCGAGGCATTGGTCAGTGCCCTCCGCGAGGCGCTGCACCCCGGCGAGCAGTTCACCCTCGGCTACAGCGCCGAGCAGTCGCGCTTCGTGCGTTTCAACCATGCCAAGGTGCGCCAGGCCGGCGAAGTGGCCCAGGCCAGCGCACTGTTGCGTCTGGTGCGTGACGGGCGTCAGGCCGAACAGCAGTTCACTCTCGGTGACGATGCGCAACTGGATCGCCAGCGCCTGCAAGATGCCCTGGCGCAACTGCGCCAGACCTTGCCGCTGCTGCCGCTCGACCCCTACCTGAAACTCGACGAAAGCGCTTGGCACAGCCACAGCGTGCAAGAACCGGCGCTGCCCGACTTCACTGAAGTACTGGCACTGGTCGAGCAGCAGGCAGGCAACCTCGATCTGGTCGGCATCTACGCCGCCGGCCCGATCTGCCGGGGTTTCGCCAGCTCGTTCGGGGCCTTCGGCTGGCACCAGGCCAACAGCTTCAATTTCGACTGGAGCCTGTTCCACAGCAACGGCCAGGCGGTGAAGGCCAACTATGCGGGCCAGGTCTGGAGCGGCGAGGCCTTCAGTGCACGCCTGCAACTGGCCCGCGAACAGCTTGAGTACCTGGGGCGCCCGACGATCACCCTCAAGCCTGGCCGCTACCGCGCCTACCTGGCGCCAGCGGCAATGGACGAGATCGCGGGCATGCTCGGCTGGGGAGGCTTCTCGGCCCAGGCCCTGGCCACCGGCAACAGCCCACTGCAACGTCTGTACACCGGTGATGCCCAGCTCGATCCACGGGTTGGCTTCTCGGAGCAGGTCAGCGGTTCGCTGAGCCCGTCGTTCTCCAGCGAGGGCTCGCCCCGCGAGGACGTAGCGCTGATCGTAGAAGGCCGGGGCAGCGCGCGCCTGGTCAGCCCTCGCAGCGCGGCAGAGTTCGCCCTGCAGGGCAACGGCGCCGACAGCTATGAGGCACCGTGCGCCCTGAGCCTGGCACCTGGGGAGCTGGCGTCGGCGGATATCCTGGCACGCCTGGGCACCGGGCTTTACATCAGCAACCTCTGGTACCTGAACTATTCAGACCTGCCGGCAGCGCGCATGACCGGCCTGACCCGCTTCGCCACGTTCTGGGTGGAAGACGGCCAGATCCAGGGCCCGGTCAGCACCATGCGCTTCGACGACAGTCTCTACAATCTGCTGGGCCCTCAGCTGGAAGACCTGACGCGCGAACGCGAGCTGATCCTGTCGACCAGCACCTATGGGCAGCGGCAAACCGGATCGAGTCATCTGCCCGGGGCGTTGGTCAGAGGATTGACGCTGACACTGTAACGCCACGCCCCTGTGGGAGCGCCGTTTAGACGCTTCCACAGGGAACTGCGCACTTTTCAGGATAGAGGCCATGCCCGAACGCGCCCCGCTCGACCCTACCACCGCCCGCTGGATCCCCTGGGTGGTGGCCATCGCCTTCTTCATGCAGTCGCTCGACGGCACCATCCTCAACACCGCGCTGCCGGCCATGGCCCGCTCGCTGGCAGAAGACCCGCTGCGCATGCAGGGCGTGATCATCGCCTACATGCTCACCGTGGCCCTGCTGATTCCGGCTTCGGGCTGGATCGCCGACCGCTTCGGCACCAAGCACATCTTCTTCGGCGCCATCCTGCTGTTCAGCCTGGGTTCGCTGCTGTGCGCGGCGGCCAACAGCCTGGGCTTTCTGATCATCGCCCGCGTCATCCAGGGCCTGGGCGGTGCCCTGATGCTGCCGGTCGGGCGATTGGTGGTGCTGCGCGCCTACCCACGCTCGGAGCTGGTGCGGATCATGAGCTTCATCACCATCCCCGGCCTGCTGGGCCCGCTGCTGGGCCCAACTGTCGGCGGCTGGCTGGTGGAAATCCTCAGTTGGCACTGGATCTTCCTGCTCAACCTGCCGGTCGGCGCGCTGGGGTGCTACGCGGTATGGAAGTTCATCCCCGACCTGCGCGGCAGCGAACGCACCACCTTCGATGGACCCGGATTCATCCTGTTCGGCGCCGCGATGGTGCTGATCACCATCGCCATGGAGGGCCTGGGCGAGTTGCACCTGCCACACCTGCGGGTGATGTTGCTGCTGTTCGCCGGCATGGCCTGCCTTGCCGCCTACTGGCTGCGCGCCGGGCGTGACCCGGAGCCGCTGTTCTCGCCCAGCCTGTTCCGCGTGCGTACCTTTGCCATCGGCATCCTCGGCAACCTGTTCGCCCGCCTGGGCAGCGGCGCCCTGCCCTTCCTGGTGCCGCTGCTGCTGCAGGTGGCGCTGGGCTATTCGCCGGCCCAGGCCGGCATGAGCATGATCCCGCTGGCCGCCGCGGCGATGATCGCCAAGTCGGTGGCGCGGCCACTGATCGAGCGCCTCGGCTATCGCATCATCCTCACCGGCAACACGCTGTTGCTGGGGGTACTGCTGGCCAGCCTGGGACTGGTCGACGAGCAGACGCCCTATTGGCTGCTGCTGATGCAGTTGGGCTTGCTGGGCGCGGTGAACTCGCTGCAGTTCACCGCGATGAACACGGTGACGCTGATCGACCTCGACGACGCCAGCGCCAGCAGCGGCAACAGCTTGCTGTCGGTGGTCGCGCAACTGTCCCTGAGCCTGGGCGTGGCCTGCGCCGGTGCGCTGCTCGGCGGCTTTACCGCCTCGGGGAGCGCAGAGGGAGTGGAAACCACGCTGGGCGCGTTCCAGTTGACCTTCCTGACCATCGGCCTGATGGCGATGCTGGCCGCGGCGATCTTCCTGCAACTGTCGCCGACGGACGGAAGGCGTGCCCGTCGTCCGGAAGAACACGTGGAAACGTAGGGCGAATGGCCATGAGGCTGGTAGACTGTGCGGCATTTTTCGCTTCGCACCGCAGGCCCGCCTCGTGACCACCGAATCCACCGCTTTCGCCTCCCTGCCGCTGTCCGCCGCCATGCTGGCCAACCTGGACGCCCTGGGCTATGCCTCGATGACCCCGATCCAGGCCCAGAGCCTGCCGGTCATCCTCAAGGGCCAGGACCTGATCGCCCAGGCCAAGACCGGCAGCGGCAAGACCGCCGCCTTCGGCATCGGCCTGCTCAATCCGATCAACCCGCGCTTCTTCGGCTGCCAGGCGCTGGTGCTGTGCCCGACGCGGGAACTGGCCGACCAGGTCGCCAAGGAGCTGCGCCGCCTGGCCCGCGCCGAAGACAACATCAAGATCCTCACCCTCTGCGGCGGCGTCTCCCTGGGCCCGCAGATCGCCTCGCTGGAGCACGGTGCGCACATCATCGTCGGCACCCCGGGCCGCATCCAGCAGCACCTGGACAAGGGCACCCTGGACCTGAAGGGGCTCAACACTCTGGTACTCGACGAAGCCGACCGCATGCTCGACATGGGCTTCTTCGACGCCATCGCCGCAATCATCGGCAAGACCCCATCGCGCCGCCAGACCCTGCTGTTCTCGGCCACCTACCCGGCCGGCATCGCGCAACTGGCCGCCGACTTCATGCGCAAGCCGCAGCAGGTCACGGTCGAGAGCCAGCACAGCGACAACCAGATCGAGCAGCGTTTCATCGAGATCGACCCGCAGCAGCGCCTGGAGGCGGTTACCCGCGTACTGGGCCACTACCGCCCGCAGTCGTGCGTGGCGTTCTGCTTCACCAAGCAGCAGTGCGAGGACCTGGTCACCCACCTCACCGCCAAGGGCATCGTCGCCCAGGCCCTGCACGGTGACCTGGAACAGCGTGACCGCGACCAGGTGCTGACGATGTTCGCCAACCGCAGCAGCTCGGTGCTGGTGGCCACCGATGTCGCCGCCCGCGGCCTGGATATCGACGGCCTGGACCTTGTGATCAACGTGGAACTGGCGCGCGATGCCGAGATCCATGTGCACCGCGTCGGGCGTACCGGCCGCGCCGGCGAGAAAGGCGTGGCGATCAGCCTGGTGGCCCCGGCCGAAGGCCACCGCGCCCAGGCCATCGAAGACCTGCAGAAGCGCCCGCTGCGCTGGGAGCAGTTGGACAGCCTGAAGAGCAAGGGCGGTGAACCACTGCTGCCGACCATGACCACCCTGTGCATCGCCGCCGGGCGCAAGGACAAGCTGCGTCCGGGCGATATCCTCGGCGCCCTGACCGGCGATGCCGGGCTGCCGGGCAAGCAGGTGGGCAAGATCGCGATTTTCGATTTCGTGGCCTTCGTGGCGGTCGAGCGGGCCGTGGCCAAGCAGGCGATGCAGCGACTGAACAGCGGCAAGATCAAAGGGCGCGCCCTGAAGGTCCGTATCGTCTGAACTATTTTGCGGCTGCTTTGCAGCCCATCGCAGGCAAGCCAGCTCCCACAGGGAATGCACCCGGCCTAGGCTCTAGGGATCCTGTGGGAGCTGGCTTGCCTGCGATGGACCGCGAAGCGGCCCCGGCAATCCATGAGGTAACACCGTGCACTCCACCGACGTGATCATCCTCGGCGCCGGCGCCGCCGGCCTGATGTGCGCCCAGCTCAGCGCGCGCCGCGGCCGCCGCGTGCTGCTGCTCGACCATGCCAACAAACCGGGCAAGAAAATCCTCATGTCCGGCGGCGGGCGCTGCAACTTCACCAACATGTACACCGAGCCCGCCAATTTCCTCTCGCAGAACCCGCACTTCTGCAAGTCGGCGCTGGCGCGCTACACCCAGTGGGACTTCATCGAACTGGTCGCCAAGCACGGCGTGCCGTACCACGAGAAGAAGCTCGGCCAGCTGTTCTGCGACAACAAGTCCAGCGACATCCTCGACATGCTCCTGGCCGAATGCGACGACGCCGGCGCCGAGCTGCGGATGAATACCAGCATCGAGCAGATCGAGAAGACCGACAGCGGTTATCGCCTGCAGACCAGTGCCGGAGCATTTGCCTGCCAGTCGCTGGTGATCGCGACCGGCGGTCTGTCGATCCCGACGCTGGGCGCAACCGGCTTCGGCTACCAAGTCGCCCGCCAGTTCGGCCACGCCCTGCTGCCGACCCGCGCCGCGCTGGTGCCGTTCACCATTACCGAGCCCCAGCTCAAGGCATTGTGCACGGAGCTCTCCGGCACGTCGCTGGACTGCATCGCCAGTTGCAACGGCACCAGTTTTCGCGAAAACCTGCTGTTCACCCATCGCGGCCTGAGCGGCCCGGCGATCCTGCAGATTTCCTCGTACTGGGAAGCGGGCGACACGCTGGAGATCAACCTGTTGCCCGACCGTGATGCGCTGGAATGGCTGCAAGCCGTGCAGGCCGAACGCCCCAACAGCGAGCTGAAGACCGTGCTGGGCGAGGTGTTCACCCGCAAGCTGGCGACCCTGCTGGCCGAGCAGTGGTTCGTTTCGAAACCCCTGAAGCAGTACACCCCGGCAGAATTGACCCAGATCGCCGGGCAGCTCGCGGCTTGGCAACTGGTGCCGGCAGGTACCGAGGGCTACCGTACCGCGGAAGTGACCCTGGGCGGCGTCGACACCCGCGAGGTGTCGTCCAAGACCATGGAATCGCTCAAGAGCCCGGGATTGTTCTTCATCGGCGAGGTGCTGGACGTCAGCGGCCACCTGGGCGGGTTCAATTTCCAGTGGGCGTGGGCTTCTGCCAACGCAGCGGCGCAGTTCGTTTAGAGTAGAATCCTTTCAGCACGGAACGCTTCTTGCTGGTCTGTGCCGAGTGCCGGTTTTTTTGGGGCTGCTGCGCAGCCCATCGCGGGACGAGCCCGCTCCTACAGGCACCCCGCTGTTTTCCTGGACAGCGGGGTGCCTGTAGGAGCGGGCTCGTCCCGCGATGGGCGCCCCGCCGCTCCACGGCCATGTAAGGACACCCATTCGCTCACAGCCCAAGGCCACTATGTCATCGAGCTCGTTCCGCCATTCATTGCGTCGCTTGTGGGGCCAAGACAAGTTCAGCTATGCCATCCGGGTGACCATCGCCCTGACCGGCACCATGGCCTGGTGCTGGTACCAGAACGAGATGAGCCTGCTCATCCCGTTGTTCCTCGGCATCATTGCCAGCGCCCTGGCCGAGACCGACGACGGCTGGCAGGGCCGTCTCAGTGCGCTGGCCGTCACGCTGGTGTGTTTCGCCATCGCCGCGCTGTCGGTCGAGCTGCTCTTCCCCTACCCCTGGATCTTCGCCGGCTCCCTGGCCCTGGCAGCCTTTGGCCTGACCATGCTCGGTGCCCTTGGCGAACGCTATGGCGCCATCGCCTCGGCGACGCTGATCCTGTCGGTGTACACCATGATCGGCGTTGACCAGCGCGGCGGCGTGGTCACTGACTTCTGGCACGAGCCGCTGCTGCTGGTGGCTGGTGCCGCGTGGTACGGGGCGCTCTCGGTACTCTGGCAGGCGCTGTTCTCCAATCAGCCGGTGCAGCAGAGCCTGGCCAAGCTGTTCTACGAGCTGGGCAGCTACCTCAAGCTCAAGGCCAGTCTGTTCGAACCGGTGCGCACCCTCGACGTGGAGGCCACGCGCCTGGAGCTGGCCAAGCAGAACGGCAAGGTGGTGGCCGCGCTCAATGCCGCCAAGGAAATCATCCTGCACAGGGTCGGCAACAGCCAGCCCAGCTCCAAGGTCAGTCGCTACCTGAAGCTGTACTTCCTGGCCCAGGACATCCACGAGCGCGTCAGCGCCTCGCACTACCCCTACAACGCCCTGAGCGAGGCGTTCTTCCACAGCGATGTGATGTTCCGCTGCCAGCGCCTGCTGCGCAAACAGGGTTCGTCCTGCCAGGAACTGGCCCGTTCGATCCGCCTGCGCCAGCCGTTCGTGCTCGCCAGCGGCTACCCCGAGGCGCTGGAAGACCTGAACGCCTCGCTGGAGCATCTGCGCACCCAGAACAACCCGGCCTGGCGCAGCCTGCTGCGCTCGCTGCGGGCACTGGCGGTGAACCTGGCCACGCTGGACCGCTTGCTCGGCGCGGCCAGCAACCCCGACAGCCTCGCCGACGCCAGCGACAGCAGCCTGCTCGACCGTTCGCCGCGCACGTTCAAGGAGGTATGGAAACGCCTGCGCACCCAGCTCACGCCCACTTCGCTGCTGTTCCGCCATGCCCTGCGCCTGCCGCTGGCGCTGTCGATCGGCTATGGCATGGTGCACCTGATCCATCCCACGCAAGGCTACTGGATCATCCTCACCACCCTGTTCGTCTGCCAGCCCAACTATGGCGCGACGCGGCGCAAGCTGGTGCAGCGGATCTTCGGTACCGCCATCGGCCTGACGGTTGGCTGGGCGCTGTTCGACCTGTTCCCCAACCCGATCGTCCAGTCGCTGTTCGCGGTGGTCGCTGGCGTGGTGTTCTTCGTCAACCGCACCACACGCTACACCCTGGCCACGGCGGCGATCACGCTGATGGTGCTGTTCTGCTTCAACCAGATCGGCGATGGCTACGGGCTGTTCCTGCCGCGCCTGTTCGACACCCTGGTGGGCGCCCTGATCGCGATCCTCGCGGTATTCCTGTTCCTGCCCGACTGGCAGGGGCGGCGCCTGAACAAGGTGCTGGCCAACACCCTGACCTGCGCCAGCCTGTACCTGCGCCAGATCATGCAGCAGTACGCCAACGGCAAGCGCGACGACCTCGCCTACCGCCTGGCCCGGCGCAACGCCCATAATGCCGACGCGGCGTTGTCTACCACGCTGTCGAACATGCTCATGGAGCCGGGGCACTTCCGCAAGGAGGCCGATGTCGGCTTCCGCTTCCTGGTGCTGTCGCACACCTTGCTCAGCTACCTGTCAGGGCTGGGTGCACACCGGGACACGGCGTTGCCTGCCGAAGTACACGAGCAGTTGATCGATGGCGTCGGCAGCAGCCTGGCGCGCAGTCTCGACGAGATCGCCAATGGCCTGGCGGCGCGGCTGCCGGTGGCCATTCACAGCGATGAAGAAGAAGCGCTGGCCAACCAGCTGGAGCAGATGCCCGAGGAGCTGGATGAGCATCAGCGACTGGTACAGACCCAGTTGGCGTTGATCTGCCGGCAACTGGGGCCGTTGCGTACATTGGCGGCGCATCTGATCAAGGAAGGGGAGCCGGCTTGAGTCGGCTGTCCGCACCAGCCCTACCGCGGGACGAGTCGGGGCGTGACAGGGCCGCTCCCACAGGAATTGGGCTGAACTCTAAATTTTGAGCAAGACAGTTGCTCCCAGATGTTCAGGCCTGCACTGTACCTGTGGGAGCGGGCTCGTCCCGCGATAGGGCCTGCACCGACACCCCAGGTCACAAGCCATACTGCTTCAACAACCGCGCATAGCTGCCATCAGCCTTCATCGCTGCAATCGCCCGCTCGAAACGCTCGACGATCTGCCGATGCTCAGGGTGCTGAAGGCTGACGAGGATATGCAGGCTGTTCTCCCCCAGCGGCCGCTCGACGAAATCCACCGCCTCGCGCACCTCCTGCGGCTCCCGCTGCAGGTTGTAGCGCGCCACGTACTCGTCCTCCACCGCCAGGTCTACGCGCCCTGCCGCCAGCATGCGGATCGCCGACGGGAAGTTGCGCACCGCCACCTTGTTCAGCCGGCTGTCGCCATCGAACGCTTGTGAGTAGGCGTAGTCACGCACCACGGCGATGCTATACGGATAAAGATCGGCCAGTCGCTTGAAGCCAAGTACCTCGCGCTGGCGCTTGAGCAGGCGAATACGGTTGGTCAGATAGGCCCCCGAGAACTGGCCCAGGCGAGTACGCGATTCGTTGTACCAGGCATTGATGAGCACGTCGTAGCGCCCCTCGCCAATCCCCAGCAGCGCCCGCGCCCAGGGCACTTCCTCGAACTCGCTGGCGTACCCGGCGCGGGTGAGTGCCGTAGTGACGATGCTGGTGGCCAGGCCTCCGCCCGGCATGGCACTGTCGGAGAACGGCGGCCATTTATCCGCCACCAGGCGCAGCGGTGGCTGCGCCGCCGCGAGCGCCGTGAACATCATTGCGGTCAATCCCAGAACGCAAAGCAGTGGCCGCATGCTCAGTTCCTTTCGCAGTTGAGAGCCCCACACTGACGGGAGAGTACACAAAGGCGACAGGCAACGGCAGCGGACGATGATGTCATTTAGCCTCTATTTTGGCCGAACTCTGCGAGCAGGTCTCCTTGGCGGCTTGCCCCAAGGGACATCAATGCACACCGCGCGATCTGCGCGTCTTGCACCGCCACGCCGGTCAGGTCAGCCAACGTGATCGCGGCATCCTGCGTACGACCACTTGCCTGCCCAGCCAGCAACGCGCCGATCTCGATCAGGTCCCCAGGTGCAATGAGCCCGGCCTCCAAGGCGTGGGACACCTCGCCGTAGCGGCTGCATTGCCCGACAGCGTCCACCACGATGCAATCGGCGGCAGCTACCAGCGCCGGGTCGAGCTCCTGCTTGCCCGGCCCATCGGCTCCCACCGCGGTGATATGGGTGCCGGGCTGTATCCATTCACGCTGCAGCAGCGGCTCGCGCGAAGGCGTGGTACAGACGATCAGGTTGGCGGACTCGGCAAGCTCGCGGGCCTCATGAGTGGTGCGTACCTCGAAGCCCAGCCCTTCGGCGAACCGTCGATAGTCCGCAAGCCGCCCGGCATCGCGGCCCCAGGCGATCAGACGGCGGCAGTCGGTGACCGGTAGCAGTTGTTCGAGCTGCATCCGCGCCTGCACTCCGCTGCCCAGTACACCGATTGCCCGTACCTTGCGCGGCGCCAACAGGTGGGCGACGACACGCCCGGCCAGTGCAGTGCGCAGGCAGGTCAGCCAGCCTTGGTCCTGGAGCAGCGCCAGCGGTTGGCCGGTTCTGGCCGAAAACACCAGCATCAAGCCATCGTTGCTTTCCAGGCCCTTGGACGGGTTGTCGTAGAAACCGGTGGAGACTTTCACCGTGAAGGTATCGCTGCCCTGCAGCCAGGCGGACTTCACGCAGCAGTCGCCGTTTTGTTCGGTGAAGGCGAAATTCTGCACCGGTGGCACATGGACCTTGCCCGCGGAGAAGGCGATAAAACCCTCTTCGATGAGGCGTACCGCCAAATCCCGGTCGAGGATTTCGACCAGTTGCGCCTTGTCGATGATCCTCATTGGATCGCCTCCAGGAACTTCTCCAGCACGATGTTGCGCCCGCACAGCACCACCGCGACCTTCTTGCCCTGGAACTCACCAGCCAGTTTCTGCATGCCTGCGACGGCAACCCCTGCCGCCCCTTCGATGATCCAGCGGTCGTGGGCTGCGACGTCGCGCATGGCTGCGCTGATCTCAGCCTCGCTGACCAGCACGGTGCGATGCAGCAACTGCTGGCACAGGGGGAAGGTGATGGCGCCGGGCTCGACGCCGCCGGCCGTGCCGTCCGACAGAGTATCGAGTTCTTGCATCTCGATGATCCGCCCCTCCTCCAACGAGCGCTGCAGGGTGGGTGCGTTGGCCGGCCAGCAGCCGATGACCTGCACCGAGGGTGCAAGCGCGCGCAATGCAGCGCCAATGCCCGAGATCAAGCCACCACCACCGACAGCGACGAAAACCGCGTCCAGGTCCGGCGCCTGCTCGAACAGCTCCATGCCGATGGTGCCCTGGCCAGCGATGATCTGCGCGTCGTTGTAGGGAGAGACGAAAGGCTTGCCCTGCAGCTTGGCCTGGCGAGCCGCCTCAAGCTCGACCGACAGCGGGTCACTGTCAAGTTCGATAACCTCGGCCCCCAGGCCGCGCATGGCCCGGATCTTCAGCGGCGAGGCGCTGCTGCTGACGTACACGGTGACCGGCACACCCAGCAACTGCCCGGCCAGTGCAAGGCCCTGCCCGTGATTGCCGGAAGAGGCGGTGATCACGCCAGCCTGACGCTGCGTAGGGTCGAGCAGGCGCAGCTTGTTGCTGGCCCCGCGGAATTTGAAGGAACCGGTGCGCTGCAGGTGTTCGCACTTGAGATGGACATCGCATCCGCTCTGGTGGGAGAGCCCCGGACTGTGGCTGAGCGGCGTGACCACCACCTGGGGACGAAGGGCTTCATGGGCTTCGCGGATGGCGTGGGGCAGGGTGTCCAGGATGGTCATGGGGGCTCCTTGGGCGATGCGCAGGGGCAAACGCTACGATGTAGAATTAAATTCTACCGTAGACTATTTTTCCAGGCATTGAAAGCCTGTCGTTTGCCAGCGATGGCCTCAGCCTTCGCGCAACGCCTTCACATACTTGTATACCGTCGCCCGCCCCATCCCCAGCACGTTGGCCACGTAGTCATGGGCGCTCTTGCCGCGGAACGCGCCCTCCCCGTGCAGCGCCTCGACCAACTGCCGCTTCTGCTCGCGGTCCAGCCCGCCCAGGCTCAATCCACGCGCCTGCAACCAGGCATGCAGGAAGGTGTTGATGCGCTCCTGCCAGTCGTCGCGGAACAATGCCTGCGGTTGCGGCAACAGGCGGCTGGCCTGGAAGAACGCCTCCAGCGCATCGCGCGCCTGCTCGAGAATCGAAACGTTGAGGTTGATGCAGATCAGCGCCTCGGGCTGGCCGCTGGCGTCGCGCATCACGCTGCTGATCGAACGGATTTTCTGCCCGTTCCAGTTGAGCTTTTCATACGGCCCCAGGCGGGTGCTGTCATCGAGCTGGCTGGGCAGGTCGTCGAGCCCGGAATCATCGCCGAGCTGGCGCTTGGAAATGTTGTTGGCGATATGCACCACCGTCTGGCTGGCCAGGTCGTGCACCACCACTTCGGCATGCGGGAACAACAGGGCTGCGATGCCCTCGGCCATGGCGGCGTAGTTGCTGAAGCGGCTGGACGACATGAACGGGTCCTGGAGGGTGGTCATGGATAGCCGAGCACTTCGCGAATAGTGCGCAGGTGCTGGATGATCCACTGCTTGTCGATCGCACCCCATTCACGGATGCGGTAGTGGCCAGCGTGGTTGCGCGCGCCGCTCTGCTGCTCGAATTCGCAGACGATATCCAGGTCGGCGAGCGCGGCGATGGTGTCTTGGGCAGTACGCCGCGGCATGCCGGTGGCTTCCATCAGCGCGGGCACGCTGGTGGCGGTCTGACTATCGATCAGCCAGGCCACGTAGAGACGGCGATAGAAGCTGCTCTTGGTCTTGCTCACGTCCATGCTGATGGGATCCTCATGCATTGCCTGGCAATTCGCGCCAGGTCAGGTAGACACGCAAGTCGAACTCCAGTTGATGGTAGTCCGGCTCCATGTGCTGGCACAGCTGGTAGAACGCCTTGTTGTGGTCGCGCTCACGCAGGTGTGCCAGCTCGTGCACCACGATCATGCGCAGAAACTGCGGCGCCGCGTCCTTGAACAACGAGGCGATGCGGATTTCCTTCTTGGCCTTGAGGTTGCCACCCTGCACCCGCGACACCGCCGTGTTCAGGCCCAGAGCCCGGTGGGTGAGGTCGAGGCGATTGTCGTAGAGCACCTTGTCCAGCGGCGGCGCGCTGCGCAGGTACTGCTGACGCAGGTCTTGGGCATAGAGGTACAGCGCCTTGTCGCTCTGCACCTCGTGGCGCGCGGGGTAGCGCTGCTGCAGGTAACCGCCCAGGCGATCGCTGGCGATCATCTGGCGGACCTGTTCCTGCAGGTGCGGGGGGTAGGCTTGCAAGTAGCGTAGGGTGGTCATGGGGTGGGAGTTTACCGAATTGGTGAGGGCCTGTGGTTGGCAGGTCTGGCCCTTTCGCGGGCAAGCCCGCTCCTACAGGACGCAAAATTTGGCTAGGATGCTGTATTCGCCCCTGCTCGAAGCACTCACCATGCCCAAAGCCAGCAAGATCACGGACCCGTCCTATGAACTGATGGACGACCACGAAGGCCATTCGCTGATCTACCGCCAGCACGGTTTCCCGAGCCCGCTGGTGCGTTGGCACTTCCACAAGGAATACGAGCTGCACCTGATCGTCGCCAGCTCCGGCAAGGTGTTCATCGGCGACTACATCGGCAACTTCGCCCCTGGCACGCTGTTTCTCACAGGGCCAAACCTGCCACACAACTGGATCAGCCAGGTGGCCGCCGACGAGGTGGTCGACACCCGGGACATGCTGGTCAACTTCACCGACGAAGTGCTCGAGCAAGGCAGCCAGGTGTTCTCCGAGCTCAACCAGCTGACGCCACTGCTGGCCCGTGCCAGCTATGGCATCGAATTTCGCGACCCGCGCCTGATCGCCGAGAGCCAGCAACTGATGCAACGCATCTCGCAAAGTGCCGGCATGACGCGCCTGGGATACTTTTTTATCCTCATGGAACAGCTGGCTGCCTGCGAGGACTACCAGCTGCTGTCCACCGTCACCTCCTCGCAGCTGGCCGATGAACACAACGTCGACCGCATCAACCGCGCGGTGGACTACATCTTCCAGCACTACGCCCAGGACCTCACCCAGAACGAGGTCGCCGAACACCTTGGCATGACTCCCACCTACTTTTCGCGCTTCTTCAAGCAGGCCGCCGGGCGTGGCTTCGTCGAGTTCGTCAATCGCCTGCGGATCAGCAAGTCCTGCGAGCTGCTGGCGCGCAGCGACCTGCCGGTGACCGAGGTGTGCTTCGAATCCGGCTTCAGCAACCTGTCCAACTTCAACCGGCGTTTCCAGCAGCTCAAGGGCATGACACCGTCGGGCTACCGCAGCCTGGTCACCCAGCGCCTGACCGAGCAGAACCTTTCCTGAAACGTTTGAGCAGTGCATCACACTGCAAATACCCCAGTGCAAAAAAGTATCGGCCCGCGTGCAGTCGAGGCTTTGTTGCGCTGGCGATGCAGGAGTGTAATCGGCAACCAGCGACACAAAAAAAACAATAGTGACTTCCGCGCCGCCCTGCGGTCCGGAAGAGGAGTTCAACGATGAACGACTCGATCAAGGCCTGCGTGGCCGTTGCCTGTCTGAGCCTGCCGGTGTTTGCCCAGGCTGCCGAAACCCT
Organism: Pseudomonas sp. NY15374; assembly: GCF_048068255.1. Classification (NCBI taxonomy): domain Bacteria; kingdom Pseudomonadati; phylum Pseudomonadota; class Gammaproteobacteria; order Pseudomonadales; family Pseudomonadaceae; genus Pseudomonas; species Pseudomonas sp. NY15374. The sequence goes on along the minus strand of NZ_JBLUPZ010000010.1, from coordinate 39,009 downwards.
GACCATTGCCACCGTCAACAACAACGACATGATCCGCATGCAGCGGCTGTCCAAGGTGTTCGAGGAACAGCACCCGGACATCAAGCTCAAGTGGGTGGTGCTCGAAGAGAACGTCCTGCGCCAACGCCTGACCACCGATATCGCCACCCAAGGCGGGCAGTTCGACGTGCTCACCATCGGCATGTACGAAGCCGCGCTGTGGGGCGCCAAGGGTTGGCTGGAGCCCATGAAGGACCTGCCTGCCGACTATCAGCTCGACGATGTCTTCCCTTCGGTGCGCGACGGCCTGTCGGTCAAGGGCACGCTCTACGCCCTGCCCTTCTATGCCGAAGCCTCGATCACCTACTACCGCAAGGACCTGTTCCAGCAGGCCGGGCTGCAGATGCCCGAGCAACCGACCTGGACCCAACTGGGCGAATTTGCCGCCAAGCTCAACAAACCCGAAGCCGGCCAGTACGGCATCTGCCTGCGCGGCAAGGCCGGCTGGGGTGAGAACATGGCGCTCATCGGCACCCTGGCCAATGCCTTCGGCGCCCGCTGGTTCAACGAGCAGTGGCAGCCGGAGTTCACCGGCAGCGAGTGGACCAAGGCGCTGAACTTCTACGTCGACACCATGAAGCAGTACGGCCCGCCCGGCGCCTCCAGCAATGGCTTCAACGAGAACCTGGCGCTGTTCAACAGCGGCAAGTGCGCGATGTGGGTCGACGCCAGCGTCGCCGGCTCGTTCGTCACCGACAAGAGCCAGAGCAAGGTCGTGGACGATGTGGGCTTCACCTTCGCGCCGAAGGAAGTCACCGACAAGGGCGCGACCTGGCTGTATTCCTGGGCGCTGGCGATCCCCACCAGTTCCAAGTCCAAGGACGCGGCCAAGACCTTCAGCACCTGGGCCACCTCCCAGGCCTATGGCCAGCTGGTCGCCGACAAGGAAGGCGTGGCCAACGTGCCGCCAGGCACCCGTGCCTCCACCTACAGCGAGGCCTACCTGCAGGCCGCACCGTTCGCCAAGGTCACGCTGGAGTCACTGAAGAAGGTCGACCCCAACCATCCGACCCTCAAGCCTGTGCCCTACGTGGGTATCCAGCTGGTGACCATTCCTGAGTTCCAGGCCATCGGTACCCAGGTTGGCAAGCTGTTCTCCGCCGCCCTGACCGGCCAGATGAAGCCTGAACAGGCGTTGGCTGCCGCCCAGTCGTCCACCGAACGCGAGATGAAACGCGCCGGCTACCCCAAGTAGACCGCCACTGACCGCCAGCACGCCGCCCTCGGTGTGCCGGCGGCCGGCTGCTCGCCTCTTTCTGCCGTACACGGAGTCGTCATGAACACCTCGGCCCTCGACACCCCGACCCACGCCCCCGCCCGCCCCGGCAAACGCCGCGTCGGCCCCGGCTGGTTCCTGGTCAGCCCTTCGGTGGCGCTGCTGCTGTTATGGATGATCGTGCCCCTGGGCATGACCCTGTATTTCTCGCTGATCCGCTACAACCTGCTGTACCCCGGCGAGAACGACTTCGTCGGCCTGGAGAACTTCAGCTTCTTCGTCACCGATGCCGGCTTCCTGCCCGGCGCCCTGAATACCCTGACCCTGGTCGGCAGCGTGCTGGCGATCAGCGTGGTGCTCGGCGTGCTCATCTCTGCATTGCTGGAGGCTGGTGAGTTCTGGGGCCGCGGCGTGGTGCGCGTGCTGCTGATCTCGCCGTTCTTCATCATGCCCACGGTCAGCGCGCTGCTGTGGAAGAACCTGATCTTCCACCCGGTGTCCGGGATCCTCGCGGCGGTCTGGCGCCTGTTCGGCGCGCAGCCGGTGGACTGGCTGGCGCACTATCCGCTGTTGTCGATAATCCTGATCGTGTCGTGGCAATGGCTGCCGTTCGCCATCCTGATCCTGATGACCGCCATGCAGTCGCTGGACCAGGAACAGAAGGAGGCCGCACGCCTGGACGGCGCCGGCCCGCTGGCGATCTTCTGGCACCTCACCCTGCCGCACCTGGCGCGGCCGATCGCCGTGGTGGTGATGATCGAGACCATCTTCCTGCTGTCGGTGTTCGCCGAGATCTTCACCACCACCAGCGGCGGGCCGGGCTACGAGTCCACCAACCTCGCCTACCTGATCTACAACCAGGCATTGCTGCAGTTCGACGTCGGCATGGCGTCGGCCGGTGGCCTGATCGCCGTGCTGATCGCCAACATCGCCGCCATCGTGCTGGTGCGCATGATCGGCAAGAACCTCACCGAGCGCAGCTGAGGAGCCCGCCATGCTGACACTCAAGCAAACCCGCCGCCTGCGCGATGCGCTGATCGGCCTGCTGTGCTGGGGCATTGCCCTGGCGATCTTCTTCCCGATCCTCTGGATGCTGCTGACCAGCTTCAAGACCGAGCTCGACGCCTTCGCCACGCCGCCGCAGTTCATCTTCCACCCGACGCTGGAGAACTACCTGCACATCAACGAGCGCAGCGACTACTTCGCCTACGCCTGGAACTCGGTGCTGATCTCGTTCTCCGCAACCCTGCTGTGCATGCTGATCGCAGTGCCTGCGGCCTACTCGATGGCGTTCTTCGAAACCCGCCACACCAAGCGGACGCTGCTGTGGATGCTGTCGACCAAGATGCTGCCGCCGGTGGGGGTGCTGATGCCGATCTATCTGCTGGCCAAGCAGTTCGGCCTACTCGATTCACGGCTGTCGCTGATCATCGTCTACACCCTGATCAACCTGCCGATCGTGGTGTGGATGGTGTACACCTACTTCAAGGACATCCCCGTCGACATCCTCGAAGCGGCGCGCCTGGACGGCGCCGGCACCTGGCAGGAAATCTTGCGCGTGCTGCTGCCGATCGCCCGTGGCGGCCTCGCCTCGACCGTGCTGCTGTCGCTGATCCTGTGTTGGAACGAGGCGTTCTGGTCGCTCAACCTTACTTCTTCGGCCGCCGCACCGCTGACCGCGCTGGTGGCCTCCTACTCAAGCCCCGAAGGCCTGTTCTGGGCCAAGCTCTCGGCCGTCTCGACCCTGGCCTGCGCACCGATCCTGATCTTTGGCTGGATCAGCCAGAAGCAGCTGGTGCGCGGGCTGTCGTTCGGAGCGGTGAAATGAATACCCCCAATTACACCATTTCTGTAGGAGCGGGCTTGCCCGCGAAGCAAACACTGCGATGCATGGCACCGGCTATGCCGGTGTTCGCGGGCGAGCCCGCTCCTACAGGATTCTGCAAAACCTCATTTTTTCCTGGCCACTGCACAGGTAACTCGACATGGCTGACCTGAAGATCCGCAACCTGCAAAAAGGCTTTGATGGCCACGCCATCATCAAGGGCATCGACCTGGACGTGCACGACCGTGAATTCGTGGTGTTCGTCGGGCCATCCGGCTGTGGCAAGTCGACCTTGCTGCGCCTGATCGCCGGCCTCGAAGAGGTCAGCAGCGGCAGCATCACCCTCGATGGCGTCGACATCACCGACACCGCTCCGGCCAAGCGCAACCTGGCCATGGTGTTCCAGACCTACGCCCTGTATCCGCACATGACCGTGCGCAAGAACCTGTCGTTCGCCCTGGACCTGGCGGGCGTGGCCAAGGCCGAGGTCGCCAGCAAGGTCGACAACGCCGCGCGCATTCTCGAGCTGCAACCGATGCTCGAGCGCAAGCCGCGCCAGCTCTCTGGCGGCCAGCGCCAGCGGGTGGCCATCGGCCGGGCGATCGTGCGTAACCCGAAGATCTTCCTGTTCGACGAGCCGCTGTCCAACCTCGACGCCGCCCTGCGCGTGCAGATGCGCCTGGAGCTCTCGCGCCTGCACAAGGAACTGGCGGCGACCATGATCTACGTGACGCACGACCAGGTCGAGGCGATGACCCTGGCCGACAAGGTGGTGGTGCTCAACGCCGGTCGCATCGAGCAGGTCGGCTCGCCGCTGGAGCTGTACCACCATCCGGCAAACCTGTTCGTCGCAGGTTTTCTCGGCACACCGAAGATGGGCTTCCTGCGCGGGCACCTGAGCCGCAGCCAGGGCAACCAGTGCGAGGTCGCCCTCGAGTGCGGCGCCCGTATCGCCCTGCCGCTATGCGCAGGCGAACTGGCCACCGGCAGCCAGATCACCCTGGGCATTCGCCCGGAGCACCTGAGCATCAGCCGCAGCGGTCACGGCGAGCATGGCTCGCTGCAGGTCACCGCCGATGTCAGCGAACGCCTGGGCAGCGACAGCTACTGCCACGTGCGCAGCGCCTCCGGCGAGATGCTCACCGTGCGGGTCCGCGGCGACTTCGCGCCCGAGTACGGCGAGCAACTGGAACTGAGCTTCGATCCGGCGCACTGCCATCTGTTCGACAGCACCGGCAAGGCCCTGGACAAACGACTGCAACAGGCGGCCTGAGCCGTCTTCAAGGATTTTTCGATGAAACTCAACCAGCGCAATCTCGACAAGCTGGCGACCGCGGTCGCACGCCCCGCCTATGACCCGGCGCAACTGCGCCAGGGCATCGTGCACATTGGTGTCGGCGGCTTCCATCGTGCCCACCAGGCCGCCTATACCGACGCCCTGATGAACCGCGGCGAAGCCCTCGACTGGGCGATCTGCGGCGCCGGCCTGCGCAGCGAAGACCGCGCCATGCGCGACGCCCTGGCTGGCCAGGACCACCTCTACACCCTGTTCGAGCTGGGCGAAAACCCCGACACCGAGGTGCGTGTAATCGGTGCCATCAGCGGCATGCTGCTGGCAGAAAGCGACAGCCAGGCATTGCTCGACAAACTTGCCGACCCGGCCATCCGCATCGTCTCGCTGACCATCACCGAGGGCGGCTACTGCATCGACGACAGCACGGGCGAATTCCTCGAGAACCTGCCGATGATCCAGCACGACCTGGCCACGCCTGACCAGCCGCACAGCGTATTCGGCTTTCTCTGCGAGGCCCTGCGCCGTCGCCGCGAGGCCGGCACCCCGGCGTTCACGGTGATGTCCTGCGACAACCTTCCCCACAACGGCGACGTGGCGCGCAAGGCACTGCTGGCCTTCGCCCACCTGCTCAACCACGACCTGGCCCAGTGGATCGATCGGCACGTCAGCTTCCCCAATGCCATGGTCGACCGCATCACCCCCATGACCAGCGACGAACACCGCCGCCAACTGGCCGAGCGCCATGGCGTCGAGGACGCCTGGCCGGTGGTCTGCGAGCCGTTCCTGCAGTGGGTGCTGGAGGACAAGTTCGTCAGCGGTCGCCCGGCCTGGGAGAAGGTCGGCGTGCAGTTCACCGACGACGTCACGCCCTATGAAGAGATGAAGATCAAGCTGCTCAACGGCAGCCACCTGGCGTTGACCTACCTGGGCTTCCTGCAGGGTTATCGCTTCGTCCACGAGACCCTCGCCGACGACCTGCTGCGCCGCTACATGCGCACCTTCATGGACCAGGACGTCACCCCGCAACTGGCGCCGGTGCCAGGCATCGACCTGACGCACTACAAGGACAGCCTCACCGAGCGCTTCTCCAACCGTGCCATCGCCGACCAGCTGGAGCGGGTGTGCTCGGACGGCTCGTCAAAATTCCCCAAGTTCATCGTGCCCACCGCCAACCGCCTGATCGCCGACGGCAAGCCACTGGAGCGCGTGGCGCTGGTAGTCGCAGCCTGGGCGCTGTACCTGGGCGGCAAGGATGAAAAGGGCAATGTCTACAGCATTCCCGATCCGCGCGCGGCACAGTGCCAGGCCCGTGTCGTCCAGCGCGAAGGGCTGGCTGCCCGGGTGCTGGGCGACGAGGCGATCTTCGGCACGGCGATCCCCAACTCGCGGGCCTTTGTCGAGGCCTTCGAGCGCCTGTACGACAGCTTGCGTGAAGTCGGCGTGAGTGAAACCCTGCGCCGGGTACTGGGCGACTGAGACGGAGCACGGCGATATGGACGGACTGTTCCTCGGCATCGACTGCGGCACCCAGGGCACCAAGGCCCTGGTGCTCGACGCAGGCAGCGGCCGTGTACTGGGGCTGGGCAGCGCGGCACATGCGGCGCCGCAGGGCGACCACGGGCGCCGCGAACAGGATCCGGCAGACTGGCTGCAGGCCCTGCGCACGGCGGTAGCCAATGCCCTGACCGACGCCGGGGTCAGCGGCCATGCCATCCGCGCACTGGCCGTGTCTGGCCAGCAACACGGCCTGGTGATGCTCGACGACCAGGGCCGAGTGCTGCGCCCGGCCAAGCTCTGGTGCGACACCGAGACCACCGCGGAAAACGACGAATTGCTGGCCGCCCTCGGCGGCGCCGCAGGCTCGCTGGAGCGCCTGGGGCTGGTGGTCGCGCCGGGCTATACGCTGTCAAAGCTGCTGTGGAGCCAGCGCCATCACCCCGCGCTGTTCGCCCGCGCCGCACACCTGCTGCTGCCTCACGACTACCTCAACCATTGGCTCACCGGCCGTGCCTGCAGCGAACCTGGCGACGCCTCGGGCACCGGCTACTACGATGTGCGCAATCGCACCTGGGCTGCCGATGTGCTGGCGCTGATCGAGCCCGGCAAGCGCCTGCTGGCGGCACTGCCCGAGCTGGTCGAACCCGGCGACTGCATCGCCACCCTGCAGCCCTCGGCAGCCCGGGCGCTGGGCCTGGACACTGGCGCCTGGGTGGCCAGCGGTGGGGGCGACAACATGCTCGGCGCCATCGGCACCGGCAACATCCATCCCGGCATGATCACCCTCAGCCTGGGCACCTCCGGCACCCTTGCCGCACACCTCGACGAGCCACACGTCAGCCCCCACGGTGAAGTCGCGACCTTCTGCGGCTCATCCGGCGGATGGCTGCCGCTGATCTGCACCATGAACCTCACCAGCGCCTGCGCCCTGGTGCAAGACCTGTTGCAGCTTGACCTGTCGGCGTTCAGCGAGCTCGCCGCACAAGCCCCGGTCGGCGCCGACGGCCTGTTGCTGCTGCCATTCTTCAATGGTGAACGCGTGCCGGCACTGCCCGAGGCCAGCGCCAGTCTGCACGGCATGACCAGCAGCAACCTGACCCGCGCCAACCTCTGCCGGGCGGTGCTCGAAGGCACCTGCTTCAGCCTGCGCTACGGGCTCGACCTGTTGCGCGCCAGTGGCCTGCAGGGGCAGGAGATCCGCCTGGTCGGCGGCGCGGCGAAAAGCCCACTGTGGCGCCAGACGCTCGCCGACCTGCTCGGCCTGCCGGTGGTGTGCCCGCGCCAGACCGAAGCCGCCGCCCTGGGTGCTGCCATCCAGGCCGCCTGGAGCCTGGGCCGAAAGCTCGGCGAAGGAGACAGCCTGCAGGCCCTGTGCCAGCGCTGCGTCGAACTCGACGAAAGCACCCGCACCACACCCCGGCCCGCACAGCAGGCGGCCTACGAAACAGCCTATCAACGTTATCTTTCGCATCTGCCTGCGCACTGATCGCAGGTATCCTGCCCGCTTACTTCGTTTCGGAGAATTTCATGTACCTGGTCTGTGGCGAAGCCCTGTTCGATGTGTTCAGCCTGGATGACAGCCCGCGCAGCAGCGAGCTGGGCTTCAAGGCGATTGCCGGCGGTTCGCCGTTCAACGTCGCGGTCGGCCTGCGCCGGCTAGGCGTGGATTCGGCGTTGTTCGGCGGGCTGTCCAGCGACTACCTGGGCACACGCCTGCGTCGGGTGCTGGAAGAGGAAAAGGTCGATTGCAGTTACCTGGTGACCAGCGATGCACCGACCACCCTGGCCATGGTCGGGCTGGATGCCAACGGCTCGGCGCAGTACCAGTTCCGCGGCGAAGGCTGCGCCGACCGGCAGGTGCGCCTCGAACACCTGCCGGCGCTCGATGACCAGGTGCGCGGCCTGCACGTGGGCTCCTACACCCTGGTGATCACGCCAGTGGCGGATACACTACTGGCGCTGGTGCAGCGCGAAAGCGCACACCGGCTGATCAGCCTCGACCCCAACGTCCGCCTCAACCCGCAGCCCGACGTGGCGTTGTGGCGACGCCAGGTGCAAGCCTTCGCGGCCCACGCCCACCTGATCAAGGCCAGCGAGGAAGACCTCGCGCTGCTCTATCCGGATCGCACGCCGTCCGAGGTGGCCCGTGGCTGGCTGAACGACCGCTGCCGACTGGTGTTCGTCACCCACGGTGCAGACGGCGCCAGCGTACATTGCGCGCACGGCTCATGGACACAACCTGCGGATGCCTCGCTGGCAGTGAAAGACACGGTAGGCGCTGGCGATACCTTCCAGGCGGCAGTGCTGAGCTACCTCGCCCGCCTGGGTGCAGACAGCCCCGCAGGGCTGGCGGCGCTGGAGCGGGAAACGATCGATGGCATGCTGGGCTTTGCCATTCGTGCGGCGGCGATCACCTGCTCACGAGTTGGACCGGATTTGCCGTTTGCGGATGAGTTGTAGCCAAGCCGCACATCATCCGAGCATCGTCTTAACCGGAACTATGCGTTGCGCAGTCGACGCGACTCTCGTCGCAGCGCCTGCCATCGCGAAAAACGGTCGCGATGCTCAGATTTAGATTTGTATGCGCTCCACTTCCACGGTGATGTCTGCCAAGGTGCCGAGACTTCCCATCCGCCTTTGTAAAAGTGAATTTTTCCACGCAACGCATGCCTGTTTCGAAAGGCATAACGTAACTCGCTCGCACTAACAGAATGTCCAAACTCACCCTTTTTCGTGACGACCGCCGACGTGTTCAAGTCATCCAGGACAAAATGAATTTTTTGCCCAGCGTTATGGGCTGCCATATATAAACCCAGTTTCGACCCTCGCTTCCATAGTAACTGCGGCCCGGTGTCATCCACCCACCAATCATGAAAAGGACTTTCTCCCCACCGCCGTGAAACGTCGCCATAAATAGTAGAAATGTTAAATTTTTCATTTTCCCGGCCTGCTGAAAAATAGCTATCCCAGAGCACATAATTGCCAAAGGCCAATTTCATTACATCTAAAAGCCTGGCATCCGTACGAACAGCGTTTAAAACCTGTCTTGGAGAAGCATCATCCGGCAGTTCAAAGTCCGCCAGTGCTTTCAATCGGATGGCTTTCGCGATCGCTAGATTATAGTGATCGATCGTCAAAGCGGATTTGTCATCGATGCCCTTGTAACCATCGACAACAACCCTTAGATAATTGTGACGCGGGTCGCTCAGGCCATAGATGAGATCCCCTCGGCTCTCGTCGAGATTAAAGCTCATGATCCTCAGACCTGAGGCGTCGAAATTCCCTACGGGATTGTTGTTCAACATTTGATATAGATTAGGACCATCAATAGTCCCTGCAGGATCGGGGTTTAACCATCGCCCCACCCATGGCTGGTAATAGCGATACCCGTAGTAATAAAGCCCTGTCGCATCTCGCTCCCGCCCCGAATAGCGAACCGTCTTGTACTCCACGTCGATACGATGACGCCCCGCCAGAATCGCCGTCCCGCCAAAGGGGTAGTACTCCTCGAAGCTGATGACACTGCCTTCGCCATTGAGCTCCAGCCCGACGCTGCCGATCAGGCTGTCATAGCCAAAACGCACCTGGTCGTTATCGACCCCCTCCGGTTTACCCGCCTCCCAACGCAACGCCCGCACCTGGGCACGCCCAGCCTCGCCCATCACCACCGTGTGCAGACTCTCCTGCACGGCGCCGTCAACCAGGGTGATACGCAGCTCAAGCCCCGGCAGATACAGCGTGCGCAGCGCCTTCAGTGATCCACCTTGCTGCTGATGACTCACCTTGAGCACACGCTGCCTGCCAGCGTCGTAGCGATAGCTTTCCTGAGTACCGCCTGCAACCCGGCGCAACTCGCCGCGTGCCGTCCACTCAAGCGGCTGTCCCGGCAGCAGCACACGCTGCTCGCCCCCTGCGGTGAACAGCGCTTCGACCTCGTCCGGATTGCTGGCCAACGTACTCGACACGCCGCGATTACTGCACTGGCTGACGGTGATTGCAGTGACGTAGTTGTTGTTCGTAGCCGGTGCACTATGACGGACATGCGTGAGATTGCCCGCGCTGTCGTAGGTATAACTCCGGGTGTAGAGGGTATAGGCCGAATCATCCACCGGCAGCGGTACCAGCACGCTTGGCAGATGATTGCCCTGCTGCCCGGCATTGGCCATCTCACGACCGCTGGCGAAGACCAGTTGATACAGGCTGTCGTAGCGGTACTCGCTTTGCGCGCTGATCTTCTGGTTGCGCCAGAAGCGCGTCGGCTCGGCGTCGTTGGCCAGCCCGACGACGTTGCCGACAGGGTCATAGCGATAGTGCAGGTCCTGCAATCGCTGGCCTTCGCTGGTCTGGCGAGTGGTCCGCACGGTCGCCAGGCGCAGGGTCGTCGGTTCGTAGGTGTACACAGTGACGATGCCGTTGCCATGCACCTCATGCTGCTTGCGTCCACCCGCCAAATAACTCACCGACCTGACGATCTCACGCTCTGGCGCGCCTTTGAGCATCAGCCAGTTGGCCGCCAGGGCGCCTGCCACATCGTAGGCGCTGCGCTGTTGATGGCCTGCGCAGTCCAGCACGGTGAGGCCCTTGCCTGTGGCGTCTACCTGAGTGCGAGTCGTGTAGCGTTGATCCTCCAGCAGTGCGTCCCAGGCCTCCGTGGCCTCACCTTGCCAGTCAACGCACAGAGTATCGTCGTCACCACCCTTCAACAGTTTGCGCTGCACACAGAGGACTGCGCCGCCGAGAGCGTTGGCGAGCATGGAAACGCGCCCGGCTGGATCGTAATGGGCAATCCGAGTGCCGGCCAGGTTGCGGGCTTTCTCTTGCGCCTCATTGCCGCCGTACAACACACGCTCACTGGTACGAGGGATATCGCCAGCAACCTGCTCGCTAACCCCCAACAGACGCCCAGGCATATTGACCGGTTCGTAGCGCAGGGTCCGGGTCACGGCTTCGGCGAAACTGTCCTGCCCATCCAACGCCCTGCCAATACGGCTCACCAAGAACAAGTCGCGCCTGGCCGCGTCTTTCAAATCGAGGCTCACCCCCGCATCGACGCTTTGCGTGCGTATGACCTGGCCTGTCAGGTCGTGCCCATGGACGAAGTTGGCAACACCTGCGTCATGCAACCGTGGATCAGTGATCTGTGCCAATCGCCCTGCCGGACTGAAAACCTGTCGCGTGATACGCGTATCGGCGTCCAATGGCGACGCACGGTGATACTCGACCTCACGCACCGCTTGGCGCCGATTGTCGAGTACCTTGATCGAGGGGGTCTGCTGGAACAGTGCGCTGCTCACCACCTTTTTACCTGCCATTCATGGCTGGAGAGGCAACAGTCGCCCACAACGACCGGAACAGACAACTGGCAGATTTATCAGGTCAGGGAGGCAGGCGATCCAGCCTGCGCCCACGGATACACCGCCGGAAAACCACGCGCATCCCCTGCCGTCATTGGCCGCGCAACCAGGAAGCCCTGCACGTAGGCGCAGCCGCTGTCGCGCAGCCACTGCGCTTGGACGCCTGTTTCCACGCCCTCGGCGATCACCGTGATGCCGTAGTCGGCGCACAGCGCGATGACACTGCGCACCAGCGCCGTATCGACCTTCGAATCGGGCAGGCGGGCGACCAGGTTACGGTCGAGTTTCAGGGTGTCGATCGGCAGGTCGCGCAGCATGCGCAGCGAGCAATCCCCTGCGCCGAAGTCATCCAGCGCCACGCGCACGCCCAGCTCGCGCAAACGCGTCACCTGCTTGGCCGCCGCGTCGATGTCGTACATCAACGAGGTTTCCGCCACCTCCACTTCCAGTTGCGCAGGCTCCAGGCCATGCTCCTGGATCGCCCGCCGCAATTCATCGACCAGGTTCGGCTGGGTGAACTGCGCGCGGCTCAGGCTGATACCCAGCACTACATCGTCGGCGAACACCTGACGCCACTCGTGACGCTGGGCCGCGCCCTTGCTGTAGATCCAGCTCGCCAGCCGATGGATAAGACGCGCCTCCTCCAGCAACGGAATGAACAGCCCCGGCGGTACATCGCCGACACTGGGGTGCTGCCAGCGCAGCAGCGCCTCGAAGCCACGCAGGCGTCCGTCGGCGAACCCCACCTGTGGCTGGTAGACCAAGGTGAAGTCCTTGTGCTCAATGGCGGTGCGCACACTATCCTCGAGCATCAGCCGCGAACGCGCGCGGCCGTTGAGCTCCTGATCATAGAAGCGATACTGCTGGCGCCCGGCGCGCTTGGCGGCATACATCGCCGCATCGCCAGCGCGCAGCAGGCCTTCGACGGTGGCGCCGCAATCGGGATAGGTGGCGATGCCGATACTGACGCCAAGAATGACATCTTGGCCGTCCACCTGCGGACAGCTGGACATGCGCTCGATCAGGGTCTCGGCGTACCGGCCTGCGTGCTCCGCATAGGGCAAGCCATCGAACAACGCCGTGAACTCATCGCCGCCCATGCGCCCGAGCAGCGCCTGGCTGCCCAGGCACTCCTTGAGTTGTTCGGCGACCCAGCGCAAGACCCGGTCGCCCGCCTCGTGGCCCAACGAATCGTTGATTCGCTTGAAACCATCCAGATCCATGTACATCAAGGCCTGGACCTTGCCGGATCGTTCGTTGCGCAGCAATGCACCTTCTGCCGTCTGGTAGAAACCGCGGCGGTTGAGCAGGCCGGTCAACGGGTCGGTCACCGCCTGGTGTTCCAGTTGCTGGTGCAGGCTGCGCACCACCGACATGTCCAGTACGGTCACCACCATGGCCTTCTGTTCAGCGGGCAACGGCGCGCACGACAGCGCCACCGGAACCAGCGGCCCCTCGGGCGGACGCAACTGGGCATCGTGCACGCGGAAGATCTGCCGCCCAAGGTAAGCCTGGTAGAAGTCCGAGTCGCGCCACAACGCGGCGCTGGGCAGTTGGATCAGGTCCAGGAGATGGGCGCCCTGCAGTTTGTCCACCGGCACCTGCAGCAGACGCGAGATGGCGGGGTTGGCAAAGCTGATATCGCCCGCCTCGTCAACCACCAGGATACCCTCGGCGGCGTTCTCCAGAATCGAGGCATTGAATGCGCGGGCCGACTCCAGTTCACGGCTCAGTCGCTGCAGCATGCGGCGGTTGCGCTGCTGTTCGAGCAAGGCCTGCACCTTGGGCTTGAGGATCTGCGGATCGAAGGGCTTGAACAGGTAGTCCACTGCACCACTGGCATAGCCCTTGAGCACGGCGGCTTCGGACTGTTCGTTGGCGGTAAGGAAGATGATCGGGGTCAGGCGCGTGCGTTGGCTGCCACGCATCAGGCGGGCGACCTCAAAGCCATCCATCTCGGGCATCTGTACATCGAGCAGGACCAGGTCCACTTCGTGTTCCAGCAACGTGCTCAGGGCTTCCATTCCTGAGCTTGCGGTGAGTACTTGCCAATCCTGCCGGGCTAGCAAAGCCCGCATGCTGATCAGGTTTTCCGGGTAGTCATCGACCACCAGCAGTACTGAGCTGCCTTCCGGTGCCGCGGGTTGAGCTCCATCCATGCCGCTTCTCTTGTCCGACCGACTTCGTCTTGTAATTGGATCCGATTCTCTACTCTAGACGCGACTTTGCAGGACGCAATGCAATCAGTTCGCTATCAATGGTTAAAGTGAAAATAGCCGACTAATGGTCAGCGCGCCTTGGCTTTTGCATATGTCCCACCGTCCGGCCATAAAAAAACCCGCATTTCTGCGGGTTTCTGCCAGGCCATCAGCGGATCAGTTGACCTTTGCGGCCAGCTCGCCCTTGGCGTAACGCAGGTACATCTCATCCAGCGAAACCGGCTTGATCTTCGACGCGTTGCCAGCGGTACCGAAGGCTTCGTAACGCGCGATGCAGATGTCACGCATGGCTTCGACGGTCTTGGCGAAGTACTTGCGCGGGTCGAACTCGGACTTGTTCTGCTCCAGGAAGCGACGAATCGCGCCCGTGGACGCCAGACGCAGGTCGGTGTCGATGTTGACCTTGCGCACGCCGTGCTTGATGCCTTCGACGATCTCTTCGACCGGCACGCCGTAGGTCTCTTTGATGTCGCCGCCGAACTCGTTGATGATCGCCAGCCAGTCCTGCGGAACCGACGAGGAACCGTGCATCACCAGGTGAGTGTTGGGGATACGCTGGTGGATCGCCTTGATGCGGTCGATCGCCAGGATGTCGCCGGTAGGCGGCTTGGTGAACTTGTAGGCGCCGTGGCTGGTGCCGATGGCGATGGCCAGGGCATCGACCTGGGTCTTCTTGACGAAGTCGGCAGCCTCTTCCGGATCGGTCAGCATCTGGCTGTGGTCCAGGATGCCTTCGGCGCCGACGCCGTCTTCTTCACCGGCCTGGCCGGTTTCCAGGCTGCCCAGGCAGCCCAGCTCGCCTTCCACCGATACACCGCAGGCGTGGGCGAATGCCACGGTCTGCTGGGTGACGCGCACGTTGTATTCGTAGTCGGACGGGGTTTTGCCGTCCTCACGCAGCGAGCCGTCCATCATTACCGAGCTGAAGCCCAGCTGGATCGAACGTTGGCACACGTCAGGGCTGGTGCCGTGGTCCTGGTGCATGCACACCGGGATGTGCGGGAATTCTTCGATCGCCGCCAGGATCAGGTGACGCAGGAAGGGAGCACCGGCGTACTTGCGAGCACCGGCGGAGGCCTGGACGATGACCGGAGAGTCGGTCTTGTCGGCGGCTTCCATGATGGCGCGCATCTGCTCGAGGTTGTTGACGTTAAAAGCTGGAACGCCGTAGCCGAACTCGGCGGCGTGGTCCAGCATCTGGCGCATGCTAATGAGTGCCATTGTGTATCTCTCTCCCGACAAGCGTCGTTGTTTCGTGCAAGCCTGCCGCAGGGGCGGTTGCTGTTCAAGTAGTTGTGGACCACCGTCGCGGTCCGGCCAATCACGGTGCCTTGCAGCCCCGCCCAATCAGATCGTTGGTCGCTTCCCAGTACACCAGGCCTTCATTACCCTTGGTGTGGAAGGCAAGCACGCCATCGCTGTACAGCGCGCCCGAGGCGCCGGGCTCGGCCTTGAGCCGGTAGACCTGGTCAGCGCCGCCGAGGCGGACATCGACCGACTGCTGCGCGGCATCGGCGAAGCGCCACAGCACTTCGGCCTGGCTGTCGCAGACCCAGCGGGTCCAGTTGTCCGTCGCGGCAGGTTGCGACGGTTGCAGCAGGGAGCAGCCTGCCAGGGTCGCCAGGGCCAGTACGGCCAGCAGCGCTTTCATTGAGTATCCTCGCTTCGAAGTCGGTGGTGCGGCTTGCCCGCGAAGGCCGCACCGCCGCTCCTCTGTTCAAGACCACAAAACAGCCCATCGGTTGCCCGCTGTCCGATCAAGGGCAGCCGGGCGCCTTGCGCTGGTGTTCTTCGTCGTACTTCTCCAACCCGTCCGGCCCCAGGCGCTTGTTGATCACCGGCACCGTCTCCGCCTGCCACTGCGACTGGTAACAGCCGCCCTTTGGCTCGCCGGCGGGCTCGCTTTGCGGGGCGCCGCCACTGGAGCAGGCACCCAGCAACAAGGCCACGATCATCACAGGCAATTGCTTGACCATCAGGTCGCTCCCTTTGCCAGGCGCCGTCACTATCAGGCCTTGGCCCGTTCTTCCAGGATTGCCACGGCAGGCAGGACCTTGCCCTCGACGAATTCGAGGAACGCACCGCCACCGGTAGAAATGTAGGAGATATCAGCCCCAACGCCATACTTGTCGATGGCCGCCAGGGTGTCGCCACCACCCGCGATGGAGAACGCGGCGCTTTCGGCGATGGCCTTGGCCAGCACTTTAGTGCCGTTGCCGAACTGGTCGAACTCGAATACACCGACCGGACCGTTCCACAGGATGGTCTTCGACGACTTCAGCAGCTCGGCGAAGTTGGCGGCGGTCTGCGGGCCGATATCCAGGATCATGTCGTCGGCGGCCACGTCAGCAATGGCCTTGACGGTGGCTTCGGCGCTCTCGGCGAATTCCTTGGCAACGACCACATCGACCGGCAGCGGTACGCTGACCTTGGCGGCGATGGCCTTGGCGGTCTCGACCAGGTCAGGCTCGTACAGCGACTTGCCGACCGGGTGACCGGCCGCGGCGAGGAAGGTATTGGCGATGCCGCCGCCGACGATCAGCTGGTCGCAGACGGTCGACAGGCTGTTGAGCACGTCGAGCTTGGTCGAGACCTTGGAGCCGGCAACGATGGCCGCCATAGGCTTGGCCGGCGCCTTCAGGGCCTTGCCCAGGGCGTCCAGCTCGGCCGCCAGCAGCGGGCCGGCAGCAGCGATCTTGGCGAACTTGGCCACACCGTGGGTGGAACCCTCGGCGCGGTGGGCGGTGCCGAAGGCGTCCATGACGAACACGTCGCACAGGGCGGCGTACTTCTGCGCCAGCTCGTCGGCGTTCTTCTTCTCGCCCTTGTTGAAGCGTACGTTTTCGAACAGCACCACCTCACCGGCCTTGACCTCGACGCCGTCGAGATAGTCGGCGACCAACGGCACCGCACGGCCCAGGGCCTTGCTCAGGTAGTCGGCGACCGGCTTGAGGCTGTTTTCCTGGGAGAACTCGCCCTCGGTCGGGCGGCCCAGGTGCGAGCAGACCATCAACGCAGCACCCTTTTCCAGGGCCAGCTTGATGGTCGGCAGCGCAGCCAGGATACGCGCATCGCTCGTTACCACACCGTCCTTCACAGGCACGTTGAGGTCTTCGCGGATCAGTACGCGCTTACCTTGCAGGTCGAGGTCGGTCATCTTCAACACGGTCATGAATGCAGTCCTTCAGGGCTGTTTGCTGCGGGTTTGGTGGACGACGTGCAGATAATGTTCGGCAACGTCGAGCATACGGTTGGCGAACCCCCATTCGTTGTCGAACCAGGCCAGCAGGTTCACCAGGCGGGGGCCGGAGACGCGGGTCTGGCTGGCATCGACGATGGCCGAATGCGGGTCATGGTTGAAATCACAGCTGGCATGGGGCAGTTCGGTGTAGGCCAGCAGGCCTTTGAGCGGGCCGTCCAGCGCCGCCTCGCGCAGCACCCGGTTGACCTCGGCAGCCGTAGTGTCACGGGCAGTCTGCAGGGTGATGTCCAGGCACGAGACGTTGACGGTCGGCACGCGTACCGCTTTGGCCTGGATTCGCCCGGCAAGTTCCGGCAACAGGCGCTCGATGCCGCGCGCCAGACCAGTGGACACCGGGATCACCGACTGGAACGCCGAACGGGTACGGCGCAGGTCTTCGTGGTGGTAGGCGTCGATCACCGGCTGGTCGTTCATCGCCGAGTGAATGGTGGTGATCTGCACGTACTCGATGCCGAAAGCCTGGTCCAGCACGCGCAGCAGCGGCACACCGCAGTTGGTGGTGCAGGAGGCGTTCGAGACCAGCAGTTCGTCGCCGGTCAGGCGATGCTGGTTGATACCGTAGACCACCGTGGCATCGATATCTGCCTCGCTGGCCATCGGCTGCGAGAACAGCACGCGCGGCGCACCGGCGTCGAGAAAACGCTGGCCATCGGCGCGGGTGTTGTAGGCACCAGAGCACTCCAGCACCAGGTCGATGCCCAGCGCGGCCCAGTCGATGCCTTCAGGGGTGGCACTGCGCATGACTTTCACGCAGTCGCCATTGATATGCAGACAGTCGCCGTCAACGCTCACCTCGCCGGGGAACCGCCCGTGGGTGGAGTCGAAGCGCGTCAGGTACTCCAGGCTGGCCTGGTCGGCCAGGTCATTCAACGCAACGATCTCGAACCCGGCCTTCGCCCCCCGCTCGAACAGTGCGCGCAGGACACAGCGGCCGATGCGGCCGTAACCGTTGAGTGCAACTTTGTAGGGACGAGGGTGGGACATTCAGCGCTCACGAAACAGATCGATTGTCGTCAGTCTGCAGGATTTGCGGTGCGGCATTCGCGGGCAAGCCCGCTCCCACAAGGTCAATTGCAACCTCTGTGGGAGCGGGCTTGCCCGCGAACAAGGGCGACACCGCCCGCAGATCGTTACATCAGTCTTCCAGCAGCTCTTCGGCGGTACCCAGGATGTTCTCCAGGGTGAAGCCGAACTCCTCGAACAGCGCGGCGGCCGGGGCCGATTCGCCGTAGGTGGTCATGCCGATGACGCGGCCTTCGAGGCCGACGTACTTGTACCAGAAGTCGGCATGGGCAGCTTCGATGGCGATACGCGCACCGACTTCCAACGGCAGTACCGACTGCTTGTAGGCAGCGTCCTGGGCGTCGAACACGCTGGTGCTTGGCATCGACACGACGCGGACCTTGCGGCCCTGCTCGCTGAGCTTGTCGAACGCCTGGACCGCCAGGCCCACTTCGGAACCGGTGGCGATCAGGATCAGCTCAGGCTCGCCGGCGCAGTCCTTGAGCACGTAGCCGCCACGGGCGATGTCGGCGATCTGCTGGGCGCTGCGCTCCTGGTGCTGCAGGTTTTGACGCGAGAAGATCAGCGCCGAAGGGCCGTCCTTGCGCTCGAGGGCGGCTTTCCAGGAAACGGCCGACTCGACCGCGTCACCCGGACGCCAGGTGTCCAGGTTCGGCGTGCTGCGCAGGCTGGTCAGTTGCTCGATCGGCTGGTGGGTCGGGCCGTCTTCGCCCAGACCGATGGAGTCGTGGGTGTAGACGTGGATGACGCGTTGCTTCATCAGGGCCGACATGCGCACCGCGTTGCGGGCATATTCCATGAACATCAGGAAGGTGGCGCCATAAGGCACCAGGCCGCCGTGCAGCGCCACGCCGTTCATGATGGCGGTCATGCCGAACTCGCGCACGCCGTAGAACACGTAGTTGCCGCTGGCGTCATTGGCCTCGACGCCCTTGCAACCTTTCCACAGGGTCAGGTTGGAACCGGCCAGGTCCGCCGAACCACCGAGGAACTCGGGCAGCAGCGGGCCGAAGGCGTTGAGGGTGTTCTGGCTGGCCTTGCGGCTGGCGATGGTCTCGCCCTTGGCGGCGACTTCATTGATGTAGGCCTGGGCCTTCTCGGCGAAGTCGGCCGGCAGGTCGCCAGCAGCGCGGCGCTTGAACTCGGCGGCGAGTTCAGGGAAGGCCTTGGCGTAGGCGTCGAAACGCTGGTTCCACTCGGCTTCGGCCTTGGCACCGGCTTCCTTGGCGTCCCACTCGGCGTAGATGTCGGCCGGGATTTCGAACGGGCCGTGGTTCCAGTTCAGTTCCTTGCGGGCCAGGGCGATTTCGTCGTTGCCCAGCGGCGCGCCGTGGCAGTCTTCCTTGCCCTGCTTGTTCGGCGAGCCGAAACCGATGATGGTCTTGCAGCAGATGAGGGTCGGACGGTCGCTCTTGCGCGCGGTCTCGATCGCCATCTTGATTTCTTCGGCGTCGTGGCCGTTGACGTTGCGAATGACCTGCCAGTTGTAGGCTTCGAAACGCGCCGGAGTGTTGTCGGTGAACCAGCCGTGGACTTCGCCGTCGATGGAGATGCCGTTGTCGTCGTAGAAGGCGACCAGCTTGTTCAAGCCCAGGGTGCCGGCCAGCGAGGCGACTTCGTGGGAAATACCTTCCATCATGCAGCCATCGCCCAGGAACACGTAGGTGTTGTGGTCGACGATCTGGTGGCCTTCACGGTTGAACTGCGCTGCCAGCACTTTCTCGGCGAGGGCGAAACCGACCGCGTTGGCGATGCCCTGGCCGAGCGGGCCAGTGGTGGTCTCGACGCCTGGGGTGTAGCCATATTCCGGGTGGCCCGGGGTACGGCTGTGCAGTTGGCGGAACGCCTTCAGGTCATCGATGGACAGGTCGTAGCCGGTCAGGTGCAGCAGCGAATAGATGAGCATCGAGCCATGGCCGTTGGACAGCACGAAGCGGTCACGGTCGGCGAAATTCGGGTTGCTCGGGTTGTGCTTGAGGTAGTCGCGCCAAAGCACTTCGGCGATATCCGCCATGCCCATGGGGGCACCTGGATGGCCGCTGTTGGCCTTTTGCACGGCATCCATGCTGAGGGCACGAATGGCGTTGGCACGATCACGACGGCTGGGCATCGCTTATCTCCTGAGGCTTGAATAAGTGGTGAAACGAAAAAAGGCGGCCATTTTCGCCCACTGGGGGCCTTGGGGGCAATGACGGATGGTCGCAGTCGGGGATTTTTCCTGTGATTGGCTGGCACTTCGGGTAAAAAACGTGGGACCAGCCTCATGCTTTGCGCGAGTGAACCCGCCCACACAGCCCCCGGAGCCCCCGGAGCCCCCGGAGCCAGGCATCAGCCACCCATCAGGCAATATCAAAACTTTTTGATATTGCCTTGCCAGGGCAACGATGCCTGTCTAGACTGCCGCCCCATGAACCTGCGTGCGCAAGCGATACCCCAGCAAAGCGACGCACTGGCTGCCCTGTGCAAGGCCAGTGGCGATGCGCTGCGCCTGAATGTCCTGCGCGCCCTGGCCAGCGACTCGTTCGGCGTACTGGAGCTGGCGCAGATCTTCGACATCGGCCAGTCCGGCATGAGCCACCACCTCAAGGTGCTGGCCCAGGCCGAACTGGTGGCCACGCGCCGCGAAGGCAATGCGATCTTCTATCGCCGCGCCCTGCCCGACAGCCTGCGCCAGGGCGGACGCCTGCACGCGGCCCTGCTCGAAGAAGTCGACGAACTGGCCCTGCCGGACGACGTGCAGGCGCGTATTGCCCAGGTGCAGCAGCGCCGCGCGGCCACCAGCCAAGACTTTTTCCAGCGCGTCGAAGAGAAATTCCGTGCCCAGCAGGACCTGATCGCCGGCGTGCCGCAATACCGCGAAAGCCTGCTATCCCTGCTCGACAAGCTGAGCTTTGGCAGCGACGCCAGCGCGCTGGAGGTTGGCCCCGGCGATGGCGGCTTCCTGCCCGACCTGGCGCAGCGCTTCGCCCAGGTCACGGCGATGGACAACAGCCCGACCATGCTCGAGCTGGCGCGCCAGGTCTGCGAACGTGAAGGCCTGGATAATGTAATCCTGCAGTTGGCCGATGCACTGGGTGCAACGGATGTGGAAGCCGACTGCGTTGTGCTGAACATGGTCCTGCACCATTTCAGCGACCCGGCCCTGGCCTTGCGCCTGCTGGCCAAACGGGTGAAGGCGGGCGGCAGCCTGCTGGTCACCGAGCTGTGCAGTCATGACCAGGGGTGGGCGCGGGACGCCTGCGGCGACCTCTGGCTTGGCTTCGAGCAGGACGACCTGGCCCGTTGGGCCAATGCTGCGGGGCTGATCCCCGGGGACAGCCTCTATGTTGGCTTGCGTAACGGTTTCCAGATTCAGGTCCGCCATTTCCAGCGGGCCGCTGGCGACACACACATCGGTAAATTTTAGGAACCCCTCGAGATGAGCGAATACTCCCTTTTCACTTCCGAGTCCGTGTCCGAAGGGCATCCGGACAAGATCGCCGACCAGATTTCCGACGCAGTCCTGGACGCCATCATCGCCCAGGACAAATACGCCCGCGTAGCCTGTGAAACCCTGGTCAAGACCGGTGTCGCCATCATCGCCGGCGAAGTCACCACCTCGGCCTGGGTCGATCTGGAAGACCTGGTGCGCAAGGTCATCATCGACATCGGCTACAACAGCTCCGACGTCGGCTTCGATGGCGCCACCTGCGCCGTGATGAACATCATCGGCAAGCAGTCGGTGGACATCGCCCAGGGCGTCGACCGCTCCAAGCCGGAAGACCAGGGCGCAGGCGACCAGGGCCTGATGTTCGGCTACGCCAGCAACGAAACCGAAGTGCTGATGCCTGCGCCGATCTGCTTCTCGCACCGTCTGGTCGAGCGTCAGGCCGAAGCGCGCAAGTCCAAGTTGCTGCCGTGGCTGCGCCCGGACGCCAAGTCCCAGGTCACCTGCCGCTACGAGAACGGCAAGGTGGTCGGCATCGACGCGGTGGTCCTGTCGACCCAGCACAACCCTGAAGTGTCGCAGAAAGACCTGCAGGAAGCGGTGATGGAGCTGATCGTCAAGCACACCCTGCCGGCCGAACTGCTGCACAAGGGCACCCAGTACCACATCAACCCGACCGGCAACTTCATCATCGGCGGCCCGGTGGGCGACTGCGGCCTGACCGGCCGCAAGATCATCGTCGACTCCTACGGCGGCATGGCCCGTCACGGTGGTGGCGCGTTCTCCGGCAAGGACCCGTCCAAGGTCGACCGCTCCGCCGCCTACGCCGGTCGCTACGTGGCCAAGAACATCGTCGCTGCAGGCCTGGCCGAACGTTGCGAGATCCAGGTCTCCTACGCTATCGGCGTAGCCCAGCCGACCTCCATCTCGATCAACACCTTCGGTACCGGCAAGGTGTCCGACGACAAGATCATCCAGCTGGTGCGCGAGTGCTTCGACCTGCGCCCCTACGCGATCACCACCATGCTCGACCTGCTGCACCCGATGTACCAGGAGACTGCCGCCTACGGTCACTTCGGCCGTGAGCCGCAGCAGAAGACCGTGGGTGACGACACCTTCACCACCTTCACCTGGGAGCGCACCGACCGCGCCGCCACCCTGCGCGACGCCGCCGGCCTGTAAACACCCGGCCTGACAAAAGCCCCTGGCGAGTGATCGACAGGGGCTTTTTCGTTTCCAGAAATTACTGCAAGTCCGTGTAATGCACTGATTACGTAGGCACTTTCCTCATCTTGCCAGCGATCAGTCCATTGCGGTTTCCAAATGGGCAAAATCAGGGCAGGATTTCCCTTTTTGCCGCCCTGCCCTGAAAAGAGGCTCTAGTTCATGAAATCAGTTTCCACGCTCGTTCTGCTGGCTGCCGTCGGCCTGGCCGCCGGCCCCTTGCAGGCCGCCCAGCCCGAGCCCGGTCTCACCGGCTGCGCCGCCAAGCGCAGCGCCATCGAAAACCAGTTGAGCGAAGCCCGCGCGCACAACAACAGTGCCCAGGTCGCAGGCCTGGAAAAAGCCCTGAGCGAAGTCACGGCCAACTGCACCGATAGCAGCCTGCGCAAGGAGCGCGAGCAGAAGGTGCTCGACGCCCGGCATGAAGTGAACCAGCGCACCAAGGACCTGGACAAGGCCATGAAGAAGGGCGACTCGGAGAAGATCAACAAGCGCAAGGAAAAGCTCGCCGACGCCAAGAAGGAACTGCAGGAAGCGGTCGACGAACTCGAGCGCTGAGGCCAACGGCAAACGCGGTCGCTCCCACACAGGGCACCGCAGACCATCAATGATTGCGAAACTCGGTATGACAGGCCTTGCACGCAGCCTCGACGCGGTCCATCGGTGCCTTCAGCCCAGCAGCATCCAATGGCTGGCTGCGGGTCACACCGACCAGGTCGCCGGTAACGCTCTCGAGCTGGCGGGCCAGGTCATGAAAACGCGCCTGGCGCTCCCAGACCTCAGGCCGGGCGCTGCTATCTCCCCCGTCACGAGCCTGCGGGAAGTGCTGCCAGGGTTCGTGGGCCAGGGTATCGAGCTTTACCGCCCCTTCGGCGAACCTCCCCCCATCGAACGGCAAGCGGCCGCGCAACATGCCGCCCAGGTCTTCGCTGGTCTTGAGCATGTCCTTGAAGATTGCCTTGCGCTGGCCCAATGGCGAGTTCGGATCGACACGCTCGCAAGCGGTCAGCGTCAGGGTGGCGAGCAGTACTACGGTCAATCGCTTGAACATCACGGTCTCTTCGGCCTGCATGAACGGGTCGCCAGTATCGCCGCCCGCCGGGCAAAGACCAATAGCCACACAAAAGACAAGGGCGAATTTTCATCCCCGCCCGTAACAGGACCCCGCTTATGAAATCTGCTTTGCGCCCTCTGGCCTGGGTGCTCCCGGCCTTGGCCCTGCTGGCCGGCTGCAACGGCGGCGAGGGCACCAAGCCCGAGCCCCACGCCATCGCCACCTATACCGGTGCCACCTGGCAAGATTTGCCGAGCGTCACTGACAGCGACCTGGTCGCAGGCTTCCAGGCCTGGCGCAACGGCTGCGAGAAACTCAAGCGCGACCCGGTCTGGGCTGCGACGTGCAGCGCGGCGGCTGCGGTGCCAGGCGATCCGGCCCAGGTACGTGCCTTCCTGCAACAGAACCTGCAGGTCTACGGCCTGCGCTCCGCCGAGAACAACGCCAACGGCCTGATCACCGGTTACTACGAACCGGTCTACCCAGGCAGCCTGACGCGCACGGCACAAGCCCAGGTCCCCGTCTATGGCCCTCCCGACGACATGATCGTGGTCGACCTGGCCAGCGTATACCCGGAGCTCAAGGGCAAACGCCTTCGCGGTCGTATCGAAGGTCGTGTGCTCAAGCCCTACGACACCGCCGAAGTGATCAACCGCCAGGGTGTGAAGGCGCCGGTGCTGGCCTGGCTGACCGACCCGATGGACCTGCAATTCCTGCAGATCCAGGGCTCCGGTCGCGTGCAACTGGAGAGCGGCCGCCAGCTGCGCCTGGGCTACGCCGACCAGAACGGCCACCCTTACCGACCGATCGGCCGCTGGCTGGTGGACCAGGGCCAGTTGAAGAAAGAAGACGTGACCATGGGCAGCATCCACGCCTGGGCCCAGGCCAACCCACAACGGGTGCCGGAGCTGCTGGCGAGCAACCCGAGCTATGTGTTCTTCGCCGCAGGCCCCGACAGCGACGAGGGCCCGCGCGGCTCGCTCAACGTGCCATTGACCGCGGGCTACAGCGTGGCCATCGACCGCAAGGTGATTCCGCTGGGCAGCCTGCTGTGGCTGTCCACCACCCGACCGGACGGCTCGCCAGTGGTGCGCCCGGTAGGCGCGCAGGACACCGGCGGCGCGATCACCGGCGAGGTGCGCGCCGACCTGTTCTGGGGGACCGGCCCCGAGGCCGGCGAGCTGGCTGGGAACATGAAGCAACAGGGGCAGATCTGGATGCTGTGGCCCAAGGGGGCTGCTCTGCCTGAAGTGCCGAAGGTGCCGTGATCGGGGGTTAAGCTATCGCGGGGCAAGCCCGCGATGGCTTCATGCCGATACGACGAACAACGACACGATCAACGCCAATCCGGCGAACCACACCAGCGAGCGCAACGCTGCCCAGTCCGCCAGATAGCAGATGATGTACAGCAGGCGGCTGGTGATATACAGCACCGCCAGCACATCCTGGGTCACCTGCTCGGCGTTGCCGACGATATCCGCCACCAGCACCGCTGCGGCAAAGGCTGGAAACGCCTCGTAGCCGTTCTGCTGCGCCGCATTGGCGCGCCGAGGCAGGCCCGAGAGCGTGTCGAGAAAGGCTCGCGGATCATGGTTGTCGCTCAAGCCAAAACGGCCACTGGCGACTTTGGCAATCAATGCGCACAAAGGCGGCAGGACCAGGGCGATCAGGATGCACCACAGGGCAACGGTCATGGACAGGCTCCTCGTTCAGAAAGGTCAGAGCTTCATCACCAGCATGCCTGCCAGGACCAGCCCGCAAGCTAGGAGTCTCGGGCCGCCAAAAGGTTCTTTGAGATAGCGCATGCCCAACAGCACCACCAGGATCACACTGACCTCCCGCAGCGCCGCCGCCTCCGCCACCGACCCCAGATGCATGGCCCACAACACCAGGGCATAACTCAGCAATACACACAGCCCGACCGCCAACCCGAGTCGCCATTGGCTGCGCCAGAACAGCACGAAGGGTGCACGTCGGGCCACGCCCGCCAGCACCGGGAACGGCCAGGCACTCAGCAGAGTGAGCCAGACCAGGTAGTCCCACGGTTTACCCCACAGGCGCACCGCCTGGCCGTCGAACCAGGTGTAACAGCCGATGCACAGGCCGATCAGCGCCACCACCGGCAGCATCGACCAGGGCAACCGATCACCGCCACCGCCCTGCCAGAGCAGACAAACCATGCCGCAGGGGATCAGCAGGATGCCAATGATCTGCTGGCCGCTCAGCGACTCACCGGCGAAAGCCAGGGTCAGCCCCAGCACCACCAGCGGCGACAATCCACGCATCAGAGGATAGACCAGGCCCAGGTCACCGACCCGGTAGGCCTTGATCAGCAGGACACGATAGACCTGCTCGGCCAGCGCCGAGGCCAGCAGCCACGGCCAGATCGCGGCCGGAGGGGGCTCGACGAACGCCACCGCGAGCACCGCGAAGACCAGCGCCACCGCGTCCATGCTGGCGATCACCAGCAGGCGTTCTGCGCTGAACTTGATGAGGGTGTTCCAGGTGGCATGCAGCAGGGCGGCGATCAGGACGAGGGAAGTTGCCAGCACGCGGAAGGTTCCTTGAACAAGACTCGCGTCACTATATACGCGATCCGGGCAGCGCCTGTAGGCGCCGCTTCAGCCGTGAATTGAGGAACGATCCTGATAATTCCGGTCATAAGGTGTGTCCCGAGTGCTCCGTCAGGCCATCAAAGAACTGCCCGAGCTGTTCGGGTTACGACTTGGAAGCCATTGTCACAGGATTCAGGATGCTTGAATTAGTTGCCGCGTTCATCTGCCTCACCACCCTCCTCACCTATGTGAACTACCGTTTCATCGGCCTGCCGCCCGCCATCGGCGTGATGGTCACCGCCCTGCTGTTCTCACTGATCCTGCAAGGCCTGAGCCTGATCGGCTTTCCCGGCCTGGAGGAACGCGTCGAAGGCTTGATGAACCAGATCGACTTCAATGACCTGCTGATGCACTGGATGCTGTCGTTCCTGCTGTTCGCGGGCGCTTTGCACGTCAACCTCGGCGACCTGCGCAGCTACCGCTGGCCAATCGGCCTGCTCGCCACCATCGGCGTTCTGATCGCCACCGTGGTAATCGGCTATCTCGCCCACTGGGTGTTCGCGATGTTCGGCTGGGACGTACCGCTGATCTACTGCCTGCTCTTCGGCGCGCTGATCTCGCCGACCGACCCCATCGCGGTGCTCGGTGCACTGCGTACCGCCAACGCCTCCAAACCGCTGAAGACCACCATCGTCGGTGAGTCGCTGTTCAACGACGGCACCGCGGTGGTGGTGTTCACCGTGCTGCTGGGCATCATCCAGCTCGGCGAGACGCCAAGCGTTTCCGACACCGCCATCCTGTTCGCCCGCGAAGCCGTAGGCGGCGTGGTGTTCGGTGGGCTGATCGGCTACGCCACCTACCGCATGATCAAAAGCATCGAGCAGTATCAGGTCGAGGTGATGCTGACCTTGGCACTGGTGATCGGTGGCTCGGCCATGTGCTACGAACTGCACGTGTCGGCGCCGATCGCCATGGTGGTAGCCGGCCTGATCATCGGCAACCTGGGGCGTAACCTGGCGATGAACGACATGACCCGTCGCTACATGGATGGTTTCTGGGAGCTGATCGACGACATGCTCAACGCCCTGCTCTTCGCCCTGATCGGCCTGGAGCTGTTGCTGCTGCCGTTCAACTGGCTGCACCTGGCAGCAGGTGGCGTGCTTGCGGTCGCGGTGCTGGCATCGCGCCTGTTGACCGTGGCACCGGCCATCGTCTTGCTGCGGCGCTGGCGCGAAGTGCCACGTGGCACGGTGCGGGTACTGACCTGGGGAGGCTTGCGCGGGGGTGTATCGGTGGCCTTGGCGCTGTCGCTGCCGGTGGGTGACGAACGCGACCTGCTGCTGTCGATCACCTACATCGTGGTGCTGTCGTCGATCCTGGTGCAGGGGCTGACAATCGGCAAGGTGGTGCGACGGGTAAGCGCCCAGCCGTGATGACGATGGCGCGCACTTCGCGGGCAAGCTCGCGAAGTGCGCCGCACGGTTTCCAGCTCTACTCCACCGCCGAATCCGGGAACTGATCCTGGATGTACTTGATCTCGGTGCGCCCGTGCGGTGCCGGCAGGCCATCCTCGCCCAGATTGACGAAGACCATCTTGTCGACGGTGAGGATACTCTTGCGGGTGATCTTGTTGCGCACTTCGCACTGCAGGGTGATCGAGGTGCGGCCGAACTCGGTGGCGGTGATACCCAGCTCGATGATCTCGCCCTGGCGCGAGGCGCTGACGAAGTTGATCTCGGAAATATACTTGGTCACCACCCGCTGGTTGCCCAACTGGACGATGGCGTAGATCGCCGCTTCCTCGTCGATCCAGCGCAACAGGCTGCCACCGAACAAGGTGCCGTTGGGATTGAGGTCTTCGGGTTTTACCCATTTGCGCGTGTGGAAATTCATTACAACTCCTGACGTGCCTGACTGACGTGGGGTAATGATGGCAGACCCGCCGGTCAGCCTCCATTGAACATCGACTATCGTCGCGATAAATCGACAGAAAGTCTTGGGTGTGTCACACGGGCGCGGCTATAATCTCGCCGTTTTCCAATGGCCACCCGCTGCGGTGGTCATCCCGCCACCTGTCCGAGGGGCGCTGCAGCAGGTTCACCTGTCAGGCTCGGATGGGGCGTTGTCCGCTGCTGCGGACGCTCAACGCACAACGGCGCCCATTCGCACACTACGAATGGAGGCTCTTCATGAGCGCTGTAAACACGCCCGCTGGTTTTTCCGACTTCAAGGTCGCCGACATCTCCCTGGCCGACTGGGGCCGCAAGGAAGTCATCATCGCCGAATCGGAAATGCCCGCACTGATGGGCCTGCGCCGCAAGTATCAAGCCGAGCAACCGCTCAAGGGCGCGAAGATCATCGGCTGCATCCACATGACCATCCAGACCGCCGTGCTGATCGAGACCCTGATCGCCCTGGGCGCCGAAGTGCGCTGGTCGTCCTGCAACATCTTCTCCACCCAGGACCAGGCTGCTGCCGCCATCGCCGCTGCCGGTATCCCGGTATTCGCCTGGAAAGGCGAAACCGAGCAGGAGTACGAGTGGTGCATCGAGCAGACCATCCTGAAAGATGGCCAGCCCTGGGACGCCAACATGGTTCTGGACGACGGCGGTGACCTGACCGAAATCCTGCACAAGAAATACCCGGCCATGCTGGACAAGATCCACGGCGTGACCGAAGAGACCACCACTGGCGTGCACCGCCTGCTGGACATGCTGGCCAAAGGCGAGCTGAAAGTCCCGGCGATCAACGTCAACGACTCGGTCACCAAGAGCAAGAACGACAACAAGTACGGCTGCCGTCACAGCCTGAACGACGCCATCAAGCGCGGCACCGACCACCTGCTGTCGGGCAAGCAGGCCCTGGTGATCGGCTACGGCGACGTGGGCAAGGGCTCGGCCCAGTCCCTGCGTCAGGAAGGCATGATCGTCAAGGTCACCGAAGTCGATCCGATCTGCGCCATGCAGGCCTGCATGGACGGCTTCGAAGTGGTCTCGCCGTTCAAGGACGGTATCAACACCGGTACCGAAGCTGGCATCAACAAGGACCTGCTGGGCCGCATCGACCTGATCGTCACCACCACCGGTAACGTCAACGTCTGCGACGCCAACATGCTCAAGGCCCTGAAAAAGCGCGCAGTGGTCTGCAACATCGGTCACTTCGACAACGAGATCGACACCGCCTTCATGCGCAAGAACTGGGCATGGGAAGAGGTCAAGCCACAGGTGCACAAGATCCACCGCACCGGCGCCGGCACCTTCGATCCGCAGAATGACGACTACCTGATCCTGCTGGCCGAAGGCCGCCTGGTGAACCTGGGCAACGCCACCGGCCACCCGAGCCGCATCATGGACGGCTCGTTCGCCAACCAGGTACTGGCGCAGATCTTCCTGTTCGAGCAGAAGTTCGCCGAGCTGCCAGCTGCGAAGAAGGCCGAGCGCCTGACCGTCGAAGTGCTGCCCAAGAAGCTCGACGAAGAAGTGGCCCTGGAAATGGTCCGCGGCTTCGGCGGTGTAGTCACCCAGCTGACCCCACAGCAGGCCGAGTACATCGGCGTGACTGTCGAAGGCCCGTTCAAGCCCGACGCGTACCGCTACTAAGCGGCATGCGGCGCGCACTGCGCGCCGCAGCAGCGCAAGGATCTGAACGACGCCCAAGCCAGATCGGCCATCACCGATCTGGCTTTTATTTGCAGCTTGGCGCTTGAAGCACGCTGCCAGAGGAACGACCGATGTCCCAGGAACGCCGCTACAGTTTCGAGTTCTTCCCGACCAAGACCGATGCCGGTCACGAAAAACTCATGGCCGTTGCCCGTCAACTGGCCACCTATAACCCCGACTTCTTCTCCTGCACCTACGGCGCCGGCGGCTCGACTCGCGACCGCACGCTGAACACTGTTCTGCAACTGGAAAACGAAGTGAAGGTCCCGGCAGCCCCGCACCTGTCGTGCGTCGGCGACAGCAAGGACGACCTGCGCGCCCTGATCGCCGAATACAAGGCGGCCGGAATCAAGCGCATCGTCGCCCTGCGCGGTGACCTGCCATCCGGCATGGGCATGGCCAGTGGCGAATTGCGCCATGCCAGCGACCTGGTCGAGTTCATCCGCCAGGAAACCGGTGACCACTTCCACCTGGAAGTTGCCGCCTACCCCGAAATGCACCCGCAGGCGCACAACTTCGAGGACGACCTGGCCAACTTCGTACACAAGGTCAAGGCCGGTGCCGACAGCGCCATCACCCAGTACTTCTTCAACGCCGACAGCTACTTCTACTTCGTCGAGCGCGTACAGAAGCTGGGCGTGGATATTCCGGTAGTGCCCGGCATCATGCCGATCACCAACTACAGCAAGCTGGCGCGCTTCTCCGACGCCTGTGGTGCCGAGATTCCGCGCTGGATCCGCAAGCAGCTGGAAGCCTACGGCGACGATGCCGCCAGCATCCAGGCATTCGGTGAAGAAGTGATCAGCAAGATGTGCGAAGAGCTGCTGCAAGGTGGCGCACCGGGCCTGCACTTCTACACGCTGAACCAGGCCGAGCCGAGCCTGGCGATCTGGAACAACCTCAAGCTGCCGCGCTGAAACCTATTGGTAACAATAGCTTAAGCAATGATTAAGGCTCCGAACGTAGATTGGAGCCTTGATCATTCAAGCTGATACAAGGTTTCCCCCGATGCAGCCGTGCAACCGTGACACCCCGCAACTCGTCTACCTCGCCTTCGGCCCGGCTACCTATCACCAGGAAGCCTGCTTCAGCATCGTCAGCGCCCTGGCCAACCTGCGCAAGACGCCAGGTGAAGCCATGGACATCCAGGTCTACACCGACAACCCCGAACCCTACGCCAAGCTGCCCGTCACCGTGCACCTGCTCGATGAGCACACGCGTACAACCTGGAACCAGCCGCACGGGTATCACTTTCGCAGCAAGCATGTGCTGCTGCGCCATGTCCTCGAACAGCACCCGCTGGCAGTGCTGATCGATACCGATACCTTTTTCCGCCAATCGCCCATAGAGCTGTTCCGCCGGGTAAAGCCCGGCAGCCTGCTGTGCAATGCCATTGGCGGTCGCTACGGCGAAAACCAGAAGTGCCTGCTGTACAAGAACCTGCTGACGCTCCTGCAACAGCGTGCCCTGGCCGACTGCCAGATGCCGCTGGTCAACTCCGGTGTCATGGGCCTGACTGCGCAGGATGCAACGATCCTGGACCACTCCATCGCGCTGATGGACGAGCTTTATCCCCTGGCACGCGAGCCCTATACGCTCGAAGAGTTCTGCCTGGCGGTCGCCGCCTACCGCACGTTGCAACTGGCCACCTGCACCGACGTCATCCATCACTATTGGAGCCGCAAGGCCCAGTTCCGTGCCAAGATCCAGGCGTGGTTGCGCAAGCACGGCGACGATCCATTCGGCGAGGCCGCGATGGCCGACATCACGCTGGTCAACGATCAACTGCCTCGCCCCCCCACCCTGCACCGCCTCGGCTACAAGGCCATGAGCCTCACGCTACCCAGTCGTCACCGCCAGTTCGCCCGTGAACTGCTCTACGGCTGCTACCCCTACGACAACGAATTCGACCGCGCCTGCGCCACGGCGTGGTGGGACAAGGCCCTGGAAAACTTCAATCAGCGCCAGGGCGGCATGAGCCCCGAGCAACTGCGCGAATGCTTGCGCCAACCCGGCCTTCGTCTGTCGCTGGGCACGCGTCACAAAGATATCGAACGGCATCTGATCGACGCACAGCAAGCCTGAGTACAGCCCTGCTGGCGATCGCGGAGCGCGCCTGTACTGCCCAGCATGCGCGCAACGCAAACTCCGCCGAACATTTTCTCGGCGCCGTTGAGCAGCAGGATCGCAGCACATCGCGATAGCTCTGTTATACTCGGGCCTTCCCGCCCGGCTCACGCCCGGACGCTCGGCCTCGCAAAAGGCATCTCGACCAGCAGCGACGCACCCTCAAGTGCCCGCCCGCCGCCTCCAGGATGCGCAGTGTAAGCCCAGCTGGACCGGACGCGATCGCATCCCACCGATGCCAGTCGCGCCAGGCAGAACATCCCACAGGGCCCAGCCCAAACGAGAACAGGATTGCCCATGTCCTTTGCTTCCCTCGGTCTCTCCGAGGCACTTGTCCGCGCTATCGAGGCTGCGGGCTACACCCAGCCTACCCCGGTGCAACAGCGGGCCATTCCCGCCGTGTTGCAAGGCCGCGACCTGATGGTCGCCGCGCAGACTGGCACTGGTAAAACCGGTGGCTTCGCCCTGCCGATCCTCGAGCGCCTGTTCCCAGGTGGTCACCCCGACAAATCGCAGCGTCACGGCCCGCGCCAACCGCGCGTCCTGGTCCTGACCCCGACCCGCGAACTGGCCGCACAGGTCCACGACAGCTTCAAGATCTATGCCCGCGACCTGAACTTCATCAGCGCCTGCATCTTCGGCGGCGTCGGCATGAACCCACAGATCCAGGCGATGGCCAAGGGTGTCGACGTTCTGGTCGCCTGCCCGGGCCGTCTGCTCGACCTGGCCGGCCAAGGCAGCGTCGACCTGTCCAAGGTGGAAATTCTCGTTCTGGACGAAGCCGACCGCATGCTCGACATGGGCTTCATCCATGACGTGAAGAAAGTCCTCGCACGCCTGCCGGCCAAGCGCCAGAACCTGCTGTTCTCGGCGACCTTCTCCAAGGACATCACCGACCTCGCCGACAAGTTGCTGCACAACCCCGAGCGCATCGAGGTCACGCCGCCCAATACCACCGTCGAGCGTATCGAGCAGCGCGTCTACCGCCTGCCTGCCAGCCACAAGCGTGCGCTGCTGGCCCACCTGATCACCCTCGGCGCCTGGGAACAGGTGCTGGTCTTCACCCGTACCAAGCACGGCGCCAACCGCCTTGCCGAGTACCTCGAAAAGCACGGTCTGACCGCTGCCGCGATCCACGGCAACAAGAGCCAGAATGCGCGCACCAAGGCTCTGGCCGACTTCAAGGCCAACAGCGTGCGAGTGCTGGTCGCCACTGACATCGCCGCCCGTGGCCTGGACATCGACCAGTTGCCGCACGTGGTCAACTTCGAACTGCCCAACGTCGAGGAAGACTACGTCCACCGCATCGGTCGTACTGGCCGTGCTGGCCGCTCCGGTGAAGCCATTTCGCTGGTGGCACCTGACGAAGAGAAACTGCTCAAGAGCATCGAGCGGGTGACCAAGCAGAGGATCCCGGATGGCGACCTGATGGGCTTCGATGCCTCGCAGGTCGAGGCCGAGAAACCCGAGGTGCGCGAGCGCCAGCAGAACAACGGCCGTGGCGGGCGCAACCAGCAGCAACGTGCCGAAGGCAGCAAGGAAGGCAGCGGCGGACGCAAGGACAAGGGCAAGGACAAAGGCAAGGCCAAGCAACAGGCCGCCGACAAGCCTGCCGACAAGGGCACTGCGGGCGACAAGCCGCAGCAGAAGAAGCAGGAGCCACGCAAGCAGCGCGACAACAAGAAGCCGCGTCAGCAGCAGGCCGGCCAGGCCCAGGGCAATGCCCCCAAAGTACCCGCCGATCGCGACCCGGAAGAGTTCCTGGACGACGATATCGACAACTTCGGCAACCGCGCCGACTACGTCAGCCCTTACCAGAACGGCAAGAACCAGGGCCGCAACCGTCGCCCGGGCGGCAACGGCGGCCAGGCTCAAGGCCAGGGGCAGCGTTCGGGTTCGGGCCAGCCTCGCAGCAACAACGGTAGCGGCGGCCAGCGCCAGGGCGGCCAGGGTTCTGGCGAGAAGCGCCCCCGCAACAACAATGGTGGTGGTGCACGCCGCGATGGCAACCCGGGCCGTGCGCGCCGGGACGACAGCAACCGCCAGGAACCTGCCGTACGCAATCCGCGCGAGTCGCAGAGCACGCCTGTGATCATCCGCAAGGAATCCAAGCTCGACCGTTACCCGACGCCCGAGCAACTGGACGACCTGCCGAGCCGCCCCCGTGGCGAGCGTCCGGCGCTGTTGACCCGCAAGGGCTGACAGAAACGACAAGGGGCCGCATAGCGGCCCCTTGTCGTTTCAGATGACGCGAATCACTTCTGCTTCACGCCTTCCAGGCTGATGTCCAGATCCAGGGTCTGGGAAGTCGGGCCTGGGCCCTTGATGCCAAAGTCGTTCAGGTTCAGCGTGGTCTTGGCGTTGAAGCCAGCGCGCTCGCCACCCCACGGGTCCTTGCCCTCGCCGTTGAACACGGCCTTGAAGGTGACCGGCTTGGTCACGCCATGCAGGGTCAGGTCGCCGGTCACGTCGGCAGTCTTGTCACCGGTGGACTTGACGGCCGTGGAGACGAACTTGGCGTCGGGATATTTCTTCACATCCAGGAAGTCGGCGCTGGCGATGTGCTTGTCGCGCTCGGCATGGTTGGACCACAGGCTGGCAGTCTTCAGGTCGACGCTGATCTTGCTGGCTTCAGGCTTGGCGCTGTCCCAGGAGAACGAACCGTCGAAGTCCTTGAATGTGCCGTGGATGAAGCTGTAGCCCAAGTGGCTGATCTTCCAGTCGACGAAAGCATGCTGGCCTTCCTTGTCGATCTTGTAGTCAGCGGCCATGGCCTGACCAGCGCCAATCAGAGCGGTACCGAGCGCCAGGGCGGCAAAAGTCTTTTTCAACATCCTTACTTCCTTCCTTTGCAATTGAGGTTGAGAGTCAAGCTTTGCGGCCCAGCATACGAGCCAGGGTCGCGTCACGGTCAATGAAATGGTGTTTCAAGGCTGCCAGGGCATGCAGGATGGCGAAAATCACCAACCCCCAGGCCAGATACAGGTGAATCACACCGGCAGTGTCCGCCTGATCGGGCAGGTTGCTGACCAGTGCCGGTACTTCGAACAGGCCGAAGACCGGAATGCCGACACCGTCGGCAGTGGAGATCAGGTAGCCGGCGGCCATGACCGCGAACAACCCCAGATACAGCGCCAGGTGCCCCAGCTTGGCGGCCATGCGGGTGAGTGACCCGTGGCTGGCCGGAGCCGGTGGAGGTGGGCTGATCAAACGCCAAAGTACCCGCAGCAGCATGACAGCCAGTAATACCAGGCCAATGCTCTTGTGCAGGTCGGGCCCGGCTTTGCGCCAAGGATCGTAGTAGTCGAGACCGACCATCCACAGGCCCAGACCGAACAACCCGAATACGACAAGGGCCACGCCCCAGTGCAGGAAGATGCTGACCGCACCATAGCGAGAAGCAGAATTGCGCAGTTGCATGTTGGCGTATTCCCCGTGAAAGCTGTGCACAAGATAACGCGATAAGTATCGAAATAAAGCGGAAAAGTCCGCTTCTTATAATCGAGAAAATCGATAGCTTATTTTGAATTCATCCAATTAAGAAAACATTAACGGTAGGTGAACGCGGGGGGACTTGCCAGGCCAGGCAACAGCGCGGGCACATCGCGGCAATGCCACGAGTGCCCGCAATGACCAATCAGTTGGCCTTGGCCTGAGTGTCGGTCGAGGGTTTCTTCTTGACGGGCTCGGCTTTTGCGGCGGCCTTCTTCACCGGCTCCGTCTTGCTGGCCTGCTTGGCCGGCGGCTTGTGCGCTGGTGCGTGCTTGGCAGGTGCAGCCTTGGTCGGTGCAGCCTTGGCGGGTTGAGCCTTGACCGGTTCTTCCTTGGCCACAGGCGCAACGGCCGGCGCCGCTGGTGCGGCTGCAGGAGCAGGAGCTGGCGGCGCGGGTGTCGGCTCGGCGGCCTTGGTCACCGGCTCGGTCTTGGCCACCGGTTTGTCGTCGCCACCGAACAGACGGGAGAAGAAGCCAGGCTTGTTGTCCTTGGCGGCTGCCGCGCCGACTGCAGCAGCGCCCGCAGCGGCAGCGACCGGCGCCGCCTTGACCACTGGATCGAAGGATTTGCCAGCGGCCAGGTCCTCGACCTGGCCCGCGGCACGCTGGCCACTGCGCAGCGCGCCTTCCAGGGTGCCCGGGTAAAGTGCATCGGTGTGTTCGCCAGCAAAGGCGACACGTTGCACCGGGCGCTCCCACAGACGCCAGTACTTGCTGATCTGCCCCGGCCCGTAGGCCAGGTAGGCGCCGCCGGTGCCGGCGTCGGTGCTGTAGCGCTTGACCTCGTAACCGGTAAAGGCGCCACGAGCCTGAGGGTAGAAGGCATGCAGGCGAATCAGCACCTGGTCGACCATCTGCTTGTCACCGAAGGCCTGCAGCAGGCGGGCGTTGTCGCCGGACAGGTTGATCACCACATTGGCACCGCCCTTGAGCGCCGGTTCGATCCACAGCATGCCCAGGCCTGCGTTGCTGAAGATCTCGCCCGACATACGCGAGCGGCTCTCCCACACCGGGTTCTTGAACTTGAGCAGCAACTGGTCGCGCCAGCCGTAGTTGGTGCCTTTGAGTGCCGCCAGATGCTGGTTGTCCAGCCCCGGCGTCATCTGGATCTTGGCCAGCGCGCGCAGCGGCACGGCAAGGACCAGATAGTCAGCCTGGTAGCCCACGGCCCCCACCTTGACGGTGACGCCGTCCTTGTCCTGGACGATGGCGGTGACCGGCGAGCTGGTCTTGATGGTCTTGAGTTGCTTGACGAAGGCCTGTGCCAGTACCGGGCTGCCGCCAGGCAGGCGTGCCGCCCGCAGGTCTCGATCGCCAACCCCACGATAGACCCGGCTCTGCTGGGCGAAATAGAGCAACGACAGGCGCGAGGGCTCGTCATAGCGGGTACGGATCTGCTGATTGATCAACTGACGGGCGGTCGCTGGTAGTTGCAGCTTGTCCAGCCAGGTGGAGACGTTGATCTGATCGAGTGCGAACAACGTGCTGTTGGCAGCCGGGTTCAGCGGATCATCGATCGAACGGGCCAGGTCATCGAGGGTCTTCTCGTAGCGCTTGATCGCCTCGGCGGTCGCGGGCTGCTTGGTGGCGAGGTCGGCCGCGCTGAAGTACTCACCGTCGATCAGGTAGCCTGGGGTACGCACGAACTCGGGCGCAGGCAAGGTTTCCAGCTTGAAGCGGTCCAGGTACTGATTGAGTACCGGCTGCGCCTTGTTGTTGCCGATCCACTCGCTGGTCGCCAGTCCCGAGCGGCCACCCATGCCGCCCTTGGCTTCGAGCAGGGTCACCTGCCAGCCCTTGGACTGCAGCTCATAGGCCGCCGTCAGGCCGGCCAGGCCACCACCGACGACAATGGCCGTGGGGGTCTTGTCCTTCGCCAGCGCACCAGCGCTGGATGCACCAATCAATACCAACGCGCACAGGCGCACCCAAGCAGCAGCCATGTCGGCGAACTCCGGATCAGAAGCGAAATGTAAGTGGGGAGGATCTCCCCAGGAGAGATGCGCTAAGAATACGTCAGGTCCCAGGAGCCTGCCAGCACAGCGCTATCAAGTGCTTCGAATGGTTCGGTTTTCTATGTTGAGCCTTTCATGGGCTAGCCCGCTACCACGCAAGCCTGCACAAAATCCAAGGTTGTTCCTGGGGGTGCCTTTGCTTAGGCTTACGCCGTCCTACTTGCCACCCCAGCCAGGAGATCCGCCCATGGGCCTGAATCAACAGTGGATGCAGCGCGACCTCAAGGTCCTGTGGCACCCCTGCACCCAGATGAAAGACCACGAGAGCCTGCCGCTGATCCCGATCCGCCGCGGCGAGGGTGTCTGGCTCGAGGACTTCGAGGGCAAGCGCTATCTGGACGCGGTCAGCTCCTGGTGGGTCAACGTTTTCGGCCATGCCAATCCGCGCATCAACCAGCGCATCAAGGATCAGGTCGACCAGCTCGAACACGTCATCCTTGCAGGCTTCAGCCATCAGCCGGTGATCGAGCTGTCCGAGCGCCTGGTGGCCATGACCCCGGCCGGGCTGGATCGGGTGTTCTACGCCGACAACGGCTCGTCATGCATCGAAGTGGCGCTGAAGATGAGCTTCCACTACTGGCAGAACAAGGGCCAAGGCGCCAAGAAGCGCTTCGTCACCCTGACCAACAGCTACCACGGCGAAACCATCGCCGCGATGTCGGTCGGCGATGTACCGCTGTTCACCGAAACCTACAAGGCCCTGCTGCTCGACACCATCAAGGTGCCCAGCCCCGATTGCTACCTGCGCCCTGAAGGCATGGGTTGGGAGGAACACTCGCGCAACATGTTCGCAGCCATGGAGCAGACCCTGGCCGAACACCACGCCACGATCGCCGCGGTCATCGTCGAGCCGCTGATCCAGGGCGCTGGCGGCATGCGCATGTATCATCCGGTTTACCTCAAGCTGCTGCGCGAAGCCTGCGACCGTTACGGTGTGCACCTGATCCATGACGAAATCGCCGTCGGTTTCGGCCGCACCGGCACGATGTTCGCCTGTGAGCAGGCCGGTATCCGCCCAGACTTCCTTTGCCTGTCCAAAGCCCTGACCGGTGGCTACCTGCCGCTCGCCGCCTGCCTGACCACCGATGACGTGTACCAGGCCTTCTACGACGACTACCCGACCCTGCGCGCCTTCCTCCATTCGCACAGCTACACCGGCAACCCGCTGGCCTGCGCCGCCGCGCTGGCGACCCTGGACATCTTCGAGCAGGACCAGGTGATCGACGCCAACAAAGCGCTGTCGGCGCGCATGGCCAGCGCCACCGCGCACCTGGTCGATCACCCGAACGTGGCCGAAGTGCGCCAGACCGGCATGGCCCTGGCCATCGAGATGGTCAAGGACAAGGCCGGCAAGGTCGCCTATCCGTGGCAGGAACGCCGCGGCCTGAAGGTCTTCGAGCATGCCCTGACCCGCGGCGCGCTGTTGCGTCCGCTGGGCAGCGTGGTGTATTTCCTGCCGCCCTACGTGATCACCCCGGAGCAGATCGACTTCCTGGCCGAAGTGGCCAGCGAAGGCATCGATATCGCCACCCGTGACAGTGTCAGCGTGACGGTGCCTGCCGATTTCCATCCCGACTTCCGCGATCCGGGCTGACTACCACCTAACCCTGTAGGAGCGGGCTGGGCCCCCCCTAAAGGCGGTGATGCCCACGGGCCGTCGCGGGGCCCCCCCCCCCCCCCCCTGGGGATCGGCTCCCCCCAATACCCCGCCCAACCAAGAGCAGA